>NZ_JBFANN010000002.1:0-391035 GCF_040674855.1 Nocardia sp. NPDC049707
TGATAGGCAACGCACCGACCCGAACGGAGGAACGCCATGACCGCCTACGTCATCGCTCACTTGCAGGACGCGGCCCCGCATCCGGACATCGCCGAGTACATCGAGCGCCTCCCCGGCACCTTCCAGCCGTACGGCGGCCGCTACCTGGTGCACGCCGCCCAGCACGAGACGAAGGAGGGCCGCTGGCCAGGGGCGGTCGTGATGATCGGCTTCCCGTCGATCGGCGAGGCGCGGGCGTGGTGGGACTCGCCCGCGTACCGGGAGATCGCGCCGCTGCGCTCGCGGCACATCGAGGCCGACATCATCCTGGTCGACGGCGTGCCCGAGGGCTACGACCCGACTCCCCTGGCAACGGCGATACGGGACGCCGCAGCCACCAGCTAGCTGTTGGGAGCCACTGGCGTTTCCAGATGCTCACGATGGGGTCTTTCTGGAGGAGCTCGTCGACTGTCGGCGGAACGTGAATTCGCGTGCCGTTGACATCGACCGCGGCTATCGCCACTTGTTGGTTCGTGCTGGTCAACAACCGAGTTGTGGTGGCCAGGAGCGCGCGGGATTCTCTTGGCGGCCGACGCCCGGTGCAGACAGCAGATTTGCCCGGTTTCTATGCTGTCGGGCATGTCATCGGATCTGGGGTTCCTCTGCTCTTGCTGTGGCCAGGAACATGATGGACTGCCATTCAGCTATGGCATGGTCGCACCCATCTATTGGAATGAGGACCTGAAAGACGGCCCCGGCAACCTCCTCGACGGCGAACGGTGCGTCATCGGCGGAGAACACTTCTTCATCCGGGCCCGCCTGATCCTGCCGATCGTGGACTCGGAGAACGACTTCGAATGGGGCGTGTGGGTTTCGCTGAGCAAGCCCAACTTCACCCGCGCGACAGAGTTGTGGACCAGCCCAGAGCGAGTGCAGGAGCCTCCGTATTTCGGCTGGCTGTCCACCGAGCTGCCCACCTATGAACCGACGACCCTGAACTTGAAGACCAACATGCACAGCCAGCCCGTCGGTGTCCGTCCGACGGTGGAACTGGAACCCACCGACCATCCGCTGGCGGTTGAACAGCGGACCGGCATCACCCTCACCCGTGTGCAAGCAATCGCTGAGCAGATGCAGCACCCTCAGATGTGACGACTGCTGCGGAATCTGAGTTCGTGCCGAAGGATTCGACTCGCTGATGGCCCGGTACTCATCGAGCAGGCGGAAGAACGCGTCCATCGCCGTTCCCCCTCGTGCAGGTGCTGCTCGATGGCAGTGGCCCACGCCAAGGACATGCCCCGGCCGTATTTCGATTCCAGCCAACGCGCGAACGGTCCAATCGGACCGAGCACGAACCCCTCCGGTACCGCGTGCACCTCGAGGGCAACTGAATAGCCGAACAGGATCGCCTGCAACTCCTGCAATGATCCGCCCCGCGCCCACGCCAACGGCTGAGGCCGGACATTGTGGTCCAGCAGGTCATACACGTCACAGCAGTCAGCTAACGCCTTCACCATGGACCTACCTCATCACAGCGCCACCCCACCTGCGACTTCTGCCGGATCCGCCCGGAACGGACTGATTGGTGACAACAAGGCTGGACATATGGTGACAGATACCGTGGTCGGTTCAGCACTTGCCAGCTCGGACTTCACCCTCGGTGACAGATACCTTGGTCGGTCACAGCACCGGCCAGCACACTCCACCGGGCAATAGATGCCACTCGAATATGTGGCTCCACCGACACGAAATGGTTACGCCCGGGTGCTGCTGGTGTGTCTATATGCGGTGTGCATCACCAAAGTGGCTGGCGGGCAACATGTTCAGCGTCGTCTCATGGGAGTGGTGATAGCTGAGGCGCGGCGGCGATGGTCATCGACTGGGACTAGTTAGATAACCGTCTTGTTCGCCGCTGCTCGGGATCGCTCGAAGCTGAGCCTCCTGGCTGCGTCCATGGTTGCGAACGGCATTTGTCCGTCGATTCCGACGGCGGTGGGGCCGGTTTCAAGATCGACCGTCCTTGAATTTGGACGGTACCCGGCGGTGCGGGGGTTGTCGTTGAACTGGGGCCGAATGGTGCACTCGACGCAGGGCGGTCGGAGCCTGAGCAAGGTGGGCTGGACCTAGCTCGGACGGGTGTATTGGTCAGAGGCGCCGATCGGTTAACGCCTGGCTGCGAGTTGCCGCAGCGAGGCATCCAGTTCGCGCCAGAGGTCGCCTACGCGGCCGCGGCCGCTCGGGGGGTTCGGGTATCGCGTCAGGACCGTCACCACGATCGGGCTGGCCAGATCTGTCGCCTTCTTGATGTAATCGCCTCCCACGTCAGGGGTGTCGCCGGCGTCGAGCTCGAATGCTCGAGCCGCATGGGCGGCCGACATGAGGATGTGCCCACCCTGGGTCGCCTTTGCCAGCGGGTGCAGATACGCAGCCCCTCCCGCGTGACCAGCGGCGCGCGCCGCTTCGGCTGCGGCCTCGAGTCCTACGTCTCGAGCTGATCGCGCGGCCCGGTGCGCGTCGAATGCGGTCACACGTATCGCTTTCGTCCGCCTGCCTCCGGCGGCGAACTGGCGCACCTCGTCGAGCACTGACCGTGCGCGCGGATCATCCGGACAGTCGCGCTCGAAGATCGCCAGAGCGGGCTCCGCACAGGCCACGGCGTAACCCGCGATCTCGCGCAGCTCGGCCAGGCTGAGTTCGATCATCAGGTTCTCGTTGGCAACATTCATGAAGTTGAACAGTATCGCTGAACAGTCGTTTGCGACTTTCCAGTGATATCGGCAGGACAGTGCAGCGAAACCTTAAACGGAGGGCGGCCCATGCCGGTTGACCTGGTCCGTGGAAACGGTCTGTTCACGCAGGCGGTCAGGAACTATAAGGCGGTCGGCATCTTTGCAGGCGGCGCCGCATGGGACGTCGACCTCGGCTGCCGACTGCCAGCGCCTGGAGACTGGCCGAGTAGCTACGCCACCGCCTGGTCAACAACCCCTCCTATCCGGAGGTGAATCGCGATTCCGACGATTTGGCGGACGGTGCGTGTGCCGAAATTCGCAGGAAGCGTGTTCACATCAGTGCGCGAACATCGGCGACGTCGTACTCCGAGACCGTGGCAGCGAGTATCGCGGTGCGCTGCCCGTCGCTGGGACCGTTCCCGCGGAAGGCGTCGACCGCCGCCTGCGATTCCCAGCGTTCGAAGATATTGATACGGCCATCGTCCAGCAGATCGGCGGCAATGCTGAAGTCGAGACAGCCAGGGGTCGACCGGGCCTCTTCGACGATGCTCACGCAGCCCATCAGGTAGGACTCGCGGTGCTGTGGGTCTACGACGATATGTCCGGCGACGATCACCACGCGCTACTCCCATGCTGGTTTCCGAAGGCTTCGTCCCATAGGACTGGTCGCCCGGACCAAACTCATCGGTGAGCACGACTACCGCCCGCCGCGGTCGGGCCGGACACGCCAGCCGGTACTCACCGGCCGACCCGGATGCACCATCGACGAGCTGTGCTGCCACCTCAAACGCTGCCAGGTCCTGCTCGGCGACGTTCCCGGAGATGAACAGCCGCTGGCCGACTACTGAAATCGGAACCTCATCGGCACGGAACAACGATGTTGCGTCCGCCGCCACCCGAGTGACGCTACTTTTCGTCTGGATCCAGAGCCCTCGAGCCACTCTGTGACGCTCGAATTCACCTGGAATCGACGCCAGAATCCACCTGTCCAGCCGTATCGGGGGTCAGGATTGCGGTTGAAAACGGTTCAGAGCAAGAAACCCCATGGGCCCGTGTCGAGATCTACGTGGGTCCGGGGCGGCGGTCCGTCGGTGGGTCGAAGCCAGCGCGTCGGGATCCGCAGCGGCCGTAGTTCTGGAAGCGCGACCGGCCAATCCTGGTCGTCGACGAGCTGGCCGCGCACGCGATACCGGCCGTAGGGCAGGCCGAGCGCGGCGGCTTGCTCATCGGAGAGTTCCACCTCGACCCGCGAACTCTCGGTGACGCGCACTCCCTCGACCATCGGTGTGTCACCAGTGGTGTCGACCACGGTCACGGTGAGCCGGAACCGGCAGCCCGTCATCCACCACCACGACCACTCCGGTGTGTCGGGCTGGGCACGGTTGGGGTAGCGGCTCGTCGGCAGCCGGTACGGCACGAACACGAGGTAGGTGCACCCGATCTCTATATCGCGGGCCCGCATACACCCAGCATGTCCACCCCACTCGTACCGCACAAGAGACACCGAGCCTCCGGTGCGCGGTAGACCAGTTTCTACTGGAGCGTCGCGACGACCACCGGCGCCGCCTGGCCGCCGACAACGCCACGCTGAACGCGGCCGGGCACACCTCCGATCGCGCGAGCGCGGTCACTGCTGCGCTCATCGCGCAGCGCCGCGCGGCCAATGATGGCGATGCCCCGTTCTGAACTTGCAAAGCTGGTCGCCCATGAACTGCGGAAAGCTGGCCTGCCATTCTTGGATCGGGAACCGCAGCGCGACGTAGGAGGAATTGTGCTCGGCGCGGACTTCGACGACACACCTCACGTCTTGGTGGCGTGGGTTGTCTCCGAAGACCTTCAGGACGAAGCAAGGCAGGCGATGGTGAGTTCGCTCTCGCCGTCCGAGTATCACCGACCTGGGTCACCTGGGGTTCAGAGGACTGCACGCACTGCCGTCCGCTGACCCGATCATCGACACACTCACCGCGGCTCTCACCGGGCGGCTATCCGCCCACAGAACCCCCCTCGACGAACCGTCGGCGCACCGAATCGCGACCGCCGCCACCGCACTCGCCCGCGGCCTTCTCCAAGGCTGCCTATGGCGAGACATCCCCATCGACGCAACCCTGATCGCCGACGGGTGCGCTGCACTCGCCTCATGTCCGAGTTGACCAGGCCCTCACCAGCCTCATCGGCTGCGGAGCCGAACGACACCGCACCGGCCGCTGCGCGATCTCGATGCCCGCGACGATGAATGAGCCGCCGTGTCGGACAGGATCAGCGGCCCGACCTGCGACGTCACTCAGCTCGCGCGATGGATCGGATGCAGTCGCGATAGCGCACGCACCGCGTCGGCGCGCGAAATGAGCTGATCGCCATCGAGTTCGGCGATGGCCGCCTCCATCCACTCCCTGATCAGCGTCGACATGCCGATGCCTCGACTGTCGGCGAGCTGTTTGACCCGGGTGTGCAGCTCCAGCGGCATGCGAATCGAGCTGGTCACGACGATGTCGTCACCGGGGGCGAGCGGCGGCGGCGCCTTTTCCGGCGGGACCGGTTCGTCACTGAAGGTCAGCCGATCCATGAACGCCGCCACTTCGTCCGGGGTGGACGGGAAATCCTTCTCGCTCATACCTACACCTCGCTGACGCTCGGCTCCGGCATGACCGAGAACTCGGCTGCGTTGATCGATCGCTCGCTTCGCTCGCTCATCACCGGTTCTCCTGTTCCCACTTCTCGAACATTGTCAGTTCGTCGGCGCGCATTTCCCGAGCGCCGATGATCAGCCAGGTCCACTGGTCCTGTTGGCGCGTCGCCACGATCAGCGGACGCCCGGTACCCGTGCGACCCCAGACCGACAACACCGTCACATGCCCGTCATCGGCGATCCGCGGCCAGCGCCGTGCGCCTTCGAGGACTTGGCGTACCTCCCGGGGTCTGATGCCGATCAGGTGCGCGAACGCCCAGTCCGGCCACTCGAACCCCATGATTACATACTACGCGCATAGTAACCGACCGATCGGTCCCAGTTCTCTGACCATTTGACACGTAGGAGTTTTCCTACCTATATTCGAGCTCATGAGTAGCACGGTGACGGCGATGCCGCCCGAGGGTCGCGTCTTCGCGGCGCTGGCCAGTCCGGTTCGGCGCGAAGTGTTGCGGCTGCTGCGCGAGGGCGGACCACAGCCGGTGACCGATCTGGCCGCGCACTTCGACATGGCGCGGCCGAGCTTTTCCGAACATCTGCGGGTGCTGCGGGAGGCGGAGTTGGTCAGTGAGAACAAGGTCGGTCGGCAACGGTTGTATCAGCTCGAAGCGGCCCCGCTGTACGAGATTCAGGAATGGTTGCACCCGTTCGAGCGGTTCTGGCGCGAGAAGTTGGCCGGGCTGCGTGAACTGTTGGACACCATGGACGAGGAGTAGGAATGACCGACGATCCGACCACCATTCATGTGGACGAATTCCTAGCGCACCCACCGGCGAAGGTGTGGCGCGCGCTGACCGAACCGGAGTTGCTCGCGCGGTGGTTCATGCCGTCCGACTTCCGGCTCGAGGTCGGGCATCGCTACACCATCGACGCGAGAGCCGTTCCGGCGGCTGGCTTTTCCGGTGCGATCGCGGCCGAGGTGCTGGCCTTCGAACTGGAGCGGATGCTGCGCGTCGGCTGGCGCGATGCCGACCCGAATGCCGAGCACGGCGCCGATTGGACGATCACCTGGACGCTAGAGCCCGAGGGCAAAGGCACCCGATTGTTCTTGGAACACGCCGGATTCGATCCCGACCACCCGCTCCAGCAGAAGGCCCGCGCGATCATGGACGTCGGCTGGCGCTCCCATGTCATGCGGCGCATCGATGAGGTGTTGCGAGAGTTGGAATCATCGCCGAACCTCGGGCACTGAGTCGCCGCTGGCGCAGTAACAGCTCAGATGTCTTCCGCTGTCACGACGATCGTGGTCCAACCGCCGAGGTGGATGCGGTCACCGCTATGGAGTGGGACCGGCACCTTTGCGGGGATCAGGTCTTCGCTGCCATTGAGGCTGGTGCCGTTGGTGGAGCCGAGATCGGTGATGGTTATGCCGGTTTCGGCGATGTGCAGGGTCGCGTGGGCGCGGGAGACACCGGCGTCGGCGGGTGCTATGCCCAAATCGATCTCGGGTTGCAGGCCCTGGGAGACGCTGTGTTTGCCGATCAAGACATCGGTGCCGCGCAAGGTGATTCGGCGCTCGGGATAGAACGCCGGGAATTCGACCTGGTCGGCGTCGGGGCCCTTGCGGGCCTGCACCCGGTCGTAGAACTCGCGATCGGCGGTGATCGTCGCGACCCAGGTCGTCGTACCGAAGGCGCCCTCGATCTCGGGGGCGGAAACCGCAGTGGCGGTGGCGATTTCGGTCGGCCCGGCCGGATGCGGCACTGGCGTCGGCAGCGCCGAATCAGCGCCGCAGACTTCACAGAAGCGGCCCGTGCTCGGCGATCCGCACGACGGGCACAACGCGGCAGCGGTCGTCGGTGCGGGCACACCGATCGGCGATCCGCAGACGTCGCAATAATCCGCCGCGACGGACTGGTGCCCGTCCGGACAGGTGGCAATCGCCATCACCCCTCCTTGCGTACCCGCGCCGTCTTGGTCGAGCGTGCATCCAAGGCCATTTCGTCCGCGGCCTCGACCCTGGCGCGCAATCGCACGGTGCCATTGCGCTCGTCCACCTCGACCACACCGCGCAACAGCTTCGCGGTGCCCTCGTTCCCGGATTCCGCGGCCAGTTCGACCGCACGCCGCAGCTTCGCCGTCGCGGTCGCCACATCACCGTTCTTGCGCGCGCTCAACCCTTCCTGCACGACTTGGGCGAGTTCGGCTTGTCCGGTGTAATGCGCGACGCGCCTGCTGATTCGGGCCGACAGCTCGGTCTCGGTGGTCCACACCGCGCGTACCAATCCCTGCCCGACCACCTCGTCGGCGGCGACCACGCTGATCCGGGCCGCGAGCTTCTCGCGTCCCGGAGCGGCGGGCTCGACACGCACCTGCACGTGATAGTCGCGGTCCTCCGCCCCCCAAGCACCGAGCCGGTACTCCCCCACCTGCGGTCCGACATCGGTGCGGCGCGCGGTCAGATCCTCGATGGTCGGCGCGACCTGTTTGACGAACCGGACGGTGGCGCCCGCCGGTGTCCACACCCGCAGCGTAAGTTCCGGAATCGCCTTGGCCATCGACATCTGCGTCATGGCGGCGAAGTCCGCGGCCAGATTCGCCGGATTCGCGACGATATCGACCGTGCCGTGCAGTGCCGAGGCGATGGTGCGCAATTCGTCCACCTGCCAGTCGGTTCCGACGCCGCGGCAGTCGCAGGTGAAGACCCCCTCCGACTGTTTGATCTCCGCGGCCAGCGCCGCGGGCTCCTCGTGTTCGTTCTTGCCGTCGGTGAGCAGAATGGCGTGCACCATGGCGTCCGGATGTTTCTTGGCCAGCTGCCGGGTGAGACCGAGCCAGGTGCCCATGGCGGTCCCGCCATCCGGGCGCAACTTATCCAGTGCGCGGCGGGCCGCGGCCCTGGTATCGCGGTTGGCGGGCACCGACGGTTTATTGCTCGGATAGGTCAGCCGCGCCACCGACGTGCCCTCGATGATCGCGAACCGGGTGCCGTCCTTCAGCACATCGAGCGCGGCCAGGGTGGCTCGGCGCGCACCCGCGAACTTCTGACCGGTGGCCATCGATCCGGAGCAGTCGATGATCAGCACCTCGAGTCGCTGCCGTTCCGGACCGGCCGCGACGAAATCCGCGCCCGTCTCCACGGTCACCACAGCATCGACGGTGTCCGCGCCATCGGCCAGATATTCGTTCTGGTCTATCGCTACCGAAATACCTTTATTGGCAATGGAACTCACAGTGCTTCTCCTGCATCGACCGATGGCCCGATCGGCACCAGCGCGACGGTGATGTTGTCGCTCCCCCCGGACCGTAGTGCACATTCGACCAGCGCCCGCGCCGCGTCCTCGCGCGATAACCCGCTGACCATCCGTGCGAGCGCCGTCGGATCGGATATGTAGTTCCAGAGTCCGTCACTGCACAGCAACAGCACCCCGGGCCCCGTGGTGTGAAAGGTATTCACACATCGGTCCGACCACGGTTTGTCAGCGCTGTCGGCGCCGAGCCAGCGCAGCAAGGTATGTGCCCGCGGATCCTGCATCGCGGACTGCTCGTCCATCGCACCGGCATCGACGAGTGCCTGTGCCCACGAGTCGTCGACGGTCAGTCGGGCCGACGGCGGATTCCCGCCCGCGATCGGCTCGATGCCGGTGCCCCGCAACCAGTATGCCCGGCTGTCACCGATATTCGCGACGGTGATCTCCACACCGTCGCCGCCGTATCCGCGCACGATGGCCGAAACATAGGTGCACGATGGAGCGTGGCCGTCGTGTGTCGCGATATCGCGGACGGCCTGCGCCGCGGCCATGAGCCCGGCCATGACCACCGCCGTGCCCGAGCGTGCTTCGGCCAGTGCGGTGAGGCAGGCATCAACGCCTGCCCGCACGGCCGCGCCCGAGGCCGCCTGCGGATCCTCGGAGGTGGAGACGCCGTCGCTGACCGCGATCACCGTGACAATCGGGCGTTCGGCCCCGTCTTCCAGCACCGCGGCGGCGACCGCATCCTCGTTGCGCGCGTGCGCGATACCGCGATCGGTCATCACATACAGCGCACCGAGATCGGCCTCGAATCGATCCGGTTGCGGACGCAATTGACCGCAGCCGCCGCAATAACCGTCGGCTTCGTAGCGGGTGCCGCCACAGCCCTCACACGGCGGTGTCGCATCCGGATCCGGCCGCGGCAGCGCGATTCGGCGCGCGCCGAGTTCGCGGCCGCAGGCCTCGCAGAACCGGTCGGCCATCGCGACCGGTGCCGCGCATTCCGGGCACCGCGGCTGCACCTCGGTCTCGGGCTGGGTCATAGGTTCGTCCTCGGCCGGATCGCATTGGCACGATCGACCAGCTCGAATCGAGCCCACATATCTTCGGTTTCGCGGGCGAGTTCGCGATAGCAGCGCTCCAAACCGGTTCGCACTCCGTCCTGATCGAGGTTGGCGCCGAGCAGCGCCCCATGTGTTATCGGTGTTTTACCCACGCGCAGCCAGTTCAATGCCGCATCCAACACACACATTCGAACCTGTGCGCCACGGCTTTTCGATTCGATCCGCAATGCCTCGACCCGACCGCCCGCATCGCGCAGCAGCCGTTCGGACAGCTCGTCGGGTGTGCGGTGGGCCAGCATGGTCTCCACGGCCGTCAGCCGCGCCTCGATGTAGAGCGCTGAGGCCGAATCCACCTGATCGAGCACGGCGACCGCACCATCGCGATCACCGTCGGCGTTGCGCAGCCGGGCCAGTCCGAAGGCGGCGCTGACGAAGCCGTGGTCGGTGCGCCAGACCGTGTCGTAGTAGCGGGCGGCCTGTTGCCGGTTCGTCGGTGCGCCCGCGAGTTCGGCCACTGCCGCCTGCGCCACCTTCGGTGCGGCCTCACCGGGTAATGCGGCATACACGGCATCGAATTCGGCATAGGCCGCATCGAGTTTGCCGGCGAGCAGTTCGGCTTGGCCGCGGTACCAGGCCAGTCGCCAGTCACCGGGCAAAGTGTCGGCGAGTTCGTCGAGTCGGCGTAGCGCGTCGGCTGGATCGCCGACCTCGAGGGCTGCGCGCACCAGCCGCAGTGGAATCTCCACGGACGCACCGCGGGCCGTCGGTACCGAGCGCAGTCCCGCCGCGAGGGCCGGTTCCAGTTCGGCGGGTGCGGTCCCGCCGGTGGTCGCCAGCAGCGCGGCGCCGCTGTCGTTCGGCTCGACCAGTGGTACCGGCAGTGCCGCAACGATACTCGTCGGCGTCGGCGGCTCCTGCACGCCGAATACGCCGCGCGGCGGCCCGAAGTAGGCCGACATGCCGGGACGCGGCACACCGTCATCGATACTGAGCACCTCACGAAGCACACCGGTCAGCTGATCGGCCATCTCCTCCATCGAGGAGAATCGCGCTTCCGGATCGGTGTCGGTGGCACGCAGGATGAATCGGTACAGCGAATCGTATTTCGCCAGCAGCGGTTCGGCGGCCGGATCGGGCAGTGCGCCGAAATATCCGCCCTGCTGCGGCACATTCATCAGCAATACCGCGAGTGTGCGGCCAACGGTGTAGACCTCGGTCGCGACGGTCGGTCCGGTTTCGGAGATCTCCGGCGCCTGATAGCCGATGGTGCCGTAGATGGGGCTGTCCTGATCGTCCATGGCGATCACCGCGCCCATATCGATGAGCTTGAGCTGCTCATCGGTCTGCATCACATTGTCCGGCTTGAAATCGCAATAGGCCAGGCCGATCGAATGCAGATAGCCGAGGGCGGGCAGCATCTCCAGAATATAGGCGATGGCCTGCGACGGCGGCAGATAGCCGCCGTCGGCATCACGGTGGGTGCGCAGGATCTGTTTGACCGAGGTCCCGCCGACGTACTCCATGACGATGTAACCGACCGCGACACCGTCGGCGCCGCGGTGCTCGACGAAGTTGTAGATCTTGACGATGCTCGGATGTTCGACCTCGGCCAGGAACCGCTTCTCGGCGACCGCTGCCGCCATCGCGTCCAGATCGCCCGAATTCAGTAGACCTTTGAGCACCACCCATCGGTTGGCGACATTGCGGTCGGTAGCCAGATAGATCCAGCCGAGCCCGCCGTGCGCCAAACAGCCGACGACGTCGTATTGTCCGCCGACCAGATCGCCCTTGCTCAGCTTCGGTGTGAAGGAGAACCGGGTGCCGCAGTTGGGGCAGAAGCCCTCGGTGCGGCCGGGCGTACCGTCACGGCCGCGGCCGACCGGCCGTTCACACTTGCCGCAGAACCGCTTTCCCTCGGCAACCTGCGGATCGGCCAGGACCGCGGTGGCCGGGTCGATGCGCGGGATCCGCGGCACCTCCACCATGCCCGCGCCGAGCCGACCGCGGGAACTGGATCTCGACGAGGATCGGCCGGTGCGCACGGAACGGCCGGAGACACCGGTGCTGCCCGAGCGCGCCGAGAGTGCGGAAGTCCCGGAATTCCCGGCGGGTGCGGTGCCGCAGGCGTCGCAGTAGCCGTCGACAATGGTTCCGCCGCATCCCGGCTCGGCACAGGTGGTCTGCTGCGCTGCCGGAGCCGTGCCGCAGGCGTCACAATATCCACCGACAACCGTTCCGGTACATCCCGGTTCGCGGCACGCCCGTCCCTGGCCCGAAACCCCGTGCGGTACGGGCATTTCCGCCGACACCGTGGTCGCCGCCACGGGTGCGGTGCCGCACACGACGCAGTATCGGTCTTCGATCGTGCCGCCGCATCCCGGCTCAGTACAGGTCATCTGCCCGCCCCGATTTCTCCCCGATGATCTGCTGGAAGTCGGCGACGGCCCGGGTGACGGCCGCCAGATCGCACGGTCGCTGCGCGAGCAGACCCGCCGCGATCCGATTGGAGGCCAGGACATCTCGGTCCTCGCTGACGCCGAGTCGAGCCGCCTTCGCCTGATAGGCGGTCAGCCGTCCACGCAGCTCGCCACGCCGATCGAGCAGGCCCTGAGCCAACTCCTGCACGGTGGCCGCCCGCGCGGTCGCGTCCGCGATCCGCGTACGCAACCGCACCAAATCCGCTGCCGCACCCGACTTCGCCGATAACGCCTCGAGTTCCACTTCGAGCGCGGCAGTGTTGTCCTCGTACACCGGCAGCGGGCCCGCCAGAATCTTCGCCTCGACTTGCGCCCTCGTTTTCGCGGCGCGGATTCGGGTCGCCCCTAGCAACGCCAAGCGCCTGCGCGTTTCGGCGACCGCCTCGGCCCAATCCGCCGCCACCGCATCGAGTTCGGCGAGGATCGTGGCCACCTGCCGCAACTCTCCCGCGAACTCGGTGATGCGCGCATCGATCTCCGATACCGTCAGCGCGAGCGGATCGGTCGCCGACCGGATCGACAATTCGGCGATACCGTCGCCGATTGCGCGCAACTGCGCGGTCTCGCCCCCGGCCGCGCTTGCCCTGTCCAGGGTGTCCTGCAGCGGCGCGAGGCCCGACATCACCCGGGTATTGACCGCGTCGACCGCGTCGAGGAATTCGGCGATTTCCGGGAAGGTGGCCCGCATGCGATCAACCGTATCGGCGAGTCCGACGAATACAACCTCTTCGGCGGGGCCGGTGAGCGAACGTTGTGCCATCGGTATCGGCGTGCGGGTGGCCTCATGCGGACGCCCACGCAGCAGGCGGGTGAGTTCGGCGCGCTCACCGTCGTCGAGGCGGGCCCGAGTGCCGCGCACCTGGCGCGCCGAATCCAGGATGATCTGCAAACGGCTGTAGTCCTCCCACATCAGCGCGAGCGCGGCGCGGACCGGTAGCCAGCGCTGTTCGGTCACCCCGGTCGGCGGATAGCGCTGCAGCAGCGTGTGGCCCGGATGTTCGTCCAGTTCCAGCAGCGCGGCCGTGATGGCATCGAATTCGATTGTGCGTGCGGCTAATTCACCGTCGATTTCGGCGAGCGTGAGTAACTGCATGGTCTCACTCTTTGTAGCGCAGGTCCGGTGGCCCGGGCGACGGGCCGAGGGCGCTGAGTCTGTCGTTGTAGAGCTGCTGCCAGGTGCCGTCGCGGCGGATACGTTCCAGCACGCCGTTGACGAAGCGGACCAGATCCGGATGCCCTTGCGCGATGCCGACCGCGTATGCGCCGGTGCCGATCGCCTCGCCGACGATCGCCAGATTCCGGTCCTGGGCCACCAGACCGACCAGGATCGGATCGTCGCCGCTGATCGCGTCCACATGGCCCTGCTGCAGCGCGGCCAGACAGTCGGTCCAGTTGGATGCGCCGAGGACGATCGGCCGCTTGGGCAGGCTGAACAGTGGACCCGGTGAGGTGGTGCCCCGGGTGACGCACACCCGCTTACCACCCAGATCCGCGCCGGTCCGGATGCCGGAGTCGTGGACGGCCAGAAGGCGTTGGGTCGCACGGTAATAGACACCCGAGAAGTCGACATCGCGGCGCCGCTCACAGGTCGCCGAGAAGGTGCGCACGATCAGGTCGACCTGTTTGTTCTGTAGGGCGGATATCCGCTCGGCCGCGGTGACCGAACGCAATTCGATCCGATTCGGGTCACCGAAGAGGGATCGGGCGATCTCGCGCGCGATATCGATATCGAAACCCTCGAGCTGTCCGCTGCTGGGATTGCGGAAGCCGAACAGGTAGGTGTTCTGATCCACTCCGACCCGCAGCTTGCCACTGGCGACGATGGCCGCCATGGCCGAACCCGGCGGCATGGCACCGGGACCGGGCAACGGACCGGGCCGCAGGCTGGCCTCCGGATCGTCGCAATTGCCGCCGGATTCGCTCTGCGGTGGCGTAGTGATCTCGGTGAGGTCGGGCTTGGGGTTCACCGCGGCCACATTCGTAGACGCCGGAACCTGGATGCCGGAACCGCATGCGGTCACCAGCGCGCTCACGGCAACCAGGACCGGCATCAGCCGGGCAAAGCCGTTGCGCCGCAGGATGATTCGCTGTCTCACAGGAACTCCTTCAGCCGTGGCCACACGCCGGTGACGGTCGAGACCGCGGCGCCGAACATCAGCACCAGTGTCCCCGCGGGGCTGAGAGTCAATGTCGCACCCGCCGAGTCGATTCCGTCACGCAACGCACCGCGTTCCTGAATGAGGTTGTCGCGCAACAGCTGATCGAGATGGGCGAACAATATCGCCGAGCTGTCCGCACCGGTGCCGATGGCCTGCGCCACGGCCGCGGGATAGTTCGCCGCCTCGTAGGCCTCACGCTGCCTGGCATGCCCCGCGGTCCAGCCGAGCACGCTCCGCGAGGCCGCGGAATCGGGTCCGGTCACCGTCGCCAACCGATCCGCCAGTTCGGTGGTGTGCCTGCGGTAATCGGTTTCGCCCGAAGTGATATCGCCGCGGGTGATCAACTCCAGGGTTTCGTCGGTGCGTGCTTGCTGGGCCAGGATCCGGGCCTGGGTCAGGGTTTCGAAGCGACTGGTCGCCCCGGATTTGCCGGTATCGAGTGCGGTCGCCGCGACGATCGTCCCGGCGACCACCCAGAGCAGCGCGAGGGCGGTCGCGCCAGCGGCTGCCACGACACCGAGGTTCATCCGGCGGTTGGTGCGGCGCAGCAGGACGAAAGTGCCTACGCCACAACTGATGAGCACCAGTATCAGCAGCACGATGGTCGTCCACGGCAGGGCACCTATATCGTGCTGATCCTGACGTACCGCCGCCATGCGGTCCTTGCTGAGCATTTCGGCATTGGGCAGCAACGAATTCTGCATCAGCAACGAGGCCTCGCGCAGATACGACGAACCGACCGGGAAGCCCTGCCGGTTATTCGC
Source organism: Nocardia sp. NPDC049707 (assembly GCF_040674855.1). Taxonomy (NCBI): domain Bacteria; kingdom Bacillati; phylum Actinomycetota; class Actinomycetes; order Mycobacteriales; family Nocardiaceae; genus Nocardia; species Nocardia sp. NPDC049707. Next base: position 15,050 of record NZ_JBFANN010000002.1, read on the forward strand.
CCGTGCCGTTTCGACCAGACCGGTGTAGGCGGGCAGGTCGGCGGCGACTTTCGCGACGATATTCCTGGTCTGCTGATCGGCGGCCCCGGCCGTTGCCTCCGCGAGTGCGGCTGCTGCTTGGGCGAGTGCCTGCTGATATTGCTCACGCACCTCGGGCGATTCGATGCCGCCGGACAGGAAGGCCGTTGCCGCGGCTGCGTCGGCGGCCGAGAGTGCGACGTACAGGGTCTGCGCGGCATAGGCCAGCGGTTCGGTGTGTTCCAGCACGGCTTCGCGTCGAGCGATCTTGCCGCTCAATTGATCGGCCGACGTCAACCCCGCGAGCACACACAACACCATGGCTACGACGGCGACCGCGCCGATGGCACCCGGAGTCGTCCCGGCGAAGCGCCGTAGCCGCGCACCCCCGTTGCGCATGGTCGTCGGTAGGCGAATCTCCAACACCGCGCCCCCTTCATCTACCCCACCGCTGCTCCCGATCGCGATAGTACGGGAGGGAATTCGGGTTTTCCGCTCATCGCCCCAGGGGTAGCGAAATCGGAGGTCAATTGCTGTGCCGCGGCGGTCGGTGTCGGCCGGGCTCGATGCCGTATCGGACTCATCGAAGCCCCGAACCGCCACCGGGGCAGCAGAAGCCGTTCACCGATTCGATCTGGACTCCCGATCTGCGCCATGTCGAGACGGCTGCGGCGGTGCTGGTCGCCATCGCGCAGCACCGTTTCGGTTACTACGCCTTGCTCGACGTGGGCGCCTTGTCGATATAGCGGCTCATCGCCCAGTTCAGCCCGCGCATCGCGAGATTGTAGGACGGCGGGAAGTAGCGCTGCGCGAGATAGCCGACCCGGATATCGGGCGAGGTATAGACCATGTACTTATTGCGCTCGACCCCGCGCACGATCGATCGGGCCGCTTGCTCCGGCGTGACCGCATGTCGCATGAACAGCGCGACCGCCTGCTGCACCGCCGCGCCCTGCCGATCGACGCCGGCGATATCCACGCTGTCCACCATCGGTGTCGCCATCGCGCCGGGGCAGACCAGGCTGACACCGATCCGGTGCTGCCGCAGATCGAAGCGCAGCACCTCCGAGACGCCCCGCAATCCGAACTTGCCCGCACTGTAGGGCGCATGCCAGGGCAATCCCAACAGACCCGCGGCCGAGGCCACATTCACCAAATGTCCGCCGCGCCCGACCTCGATCATGCGCGGCACGAACTCCTCGATCACATGGATCGGGCCCATCAGATCGATATCGATGGTGCGCCGCCACTGCTTGTGCGTGAGCCGATCGACGGTCCCCCAGGTGGCGATGCCCGCCACATTCATCACGATATCGACGCTGTTCACCTCGGCGTGCACCTTCGCGGCCAGCGCGACAACGGCATCGTAATCGCTGACATCGGCGGGTGCGGCCAGGTGTACGACACCGCCTCGCGCACGCACCTCATCGGCGGTGTGCCGCAGTCCGACGTCATCGATATCGGTCAGGATGACCGATGCGCCCTTGGCGACAACCGCCAGCGCCGTACTGCGGCCCAATCCACTTGCCGCTCCGGTGACCAGACAGCTCTTGCCGTCGAACTTCGTCATGAACCAAGACGATAGACAATTATGAACACTGTTGTCTATAGATCCCCGGCCTCCGTCTCAGACGCACATACGACCACCGTACGACCGATCGCGAGACGCGATTGATATACGGATCGCTGCACAGTAGCTGTCGACTATGGCCAGTGCTCACGTCGGACTACCGGAACCGATCTCGCGTAGGCATTCACCCAGTCCCTCGCCGCCTCGACCGCAACGGCTGAACCACGGAAAGCCGTTGTCCGTATTCACGCTGGTGGCATACTCGATACCAGCGACCAACGGTGGCGCTCATCCCCTGGTCCGAGCCGCCGACGGCACCATCTACAGCCCGGCGCGGTTGCCGGGCGAACACCAGTGGACTCCAACGATCTTGGTGCGCCAGGAATGTTCGAGCACTCATCCCATGTTTCGAATATTGTTGTGTGTACAGGATCATCGGGAGGACCACATGGGGAACCTGTTGGGACCCATCGGCCTAATGGGGTGCAGACGTGGCTGAGGGACGGGAAACGGCGGCGCGGAATTCCACACTCGCGGGGTACCGCGATGTCTCGATCACCACCACACCGGCCGTCCGCCCGGTGATCTCCATTGCCCTATTACTGATGAGCGTCGCGCTGGTCTATGAGGCCGGTCGAGCCGCGCCCGGGGAGGACCACGGCTGGTTCATCGCCGTATCGATCGCCGGGCTCTTCGTGGTGCGCGGACTGCATCTGCGTCGGCCGATCACCCTGCCGCATTTCACCGTAGCGGTCTTCGTGTTGGCGGCGGCGAATGCCGCCTATCGCGCCTCGCATCCAGGCTTCGGATTCGTCTTCCTGGCCGCAACGGGATTCATCCTGATGCTGCCCCAGACGAGTCGGCCCCAGCCCGAGCAGCTGTATCGGGTCGCCGAACTCGTCGGCCGAACCCAACGCGATCCACTCGCCGCCTTCGCGCTGCATTCGTCCAAGTCCTATTACTTCAACGCGAATTCGACCGCGGCGATCGGCTACCGGGCCCGCTTCGGGGTCGCGGTGGTTGCCGGTGATCCGATTGGCGATCGCGCCGAGTTCCCGGCACTGCTCACGCACTTCTCCGAATTCGCGGCGAATCACGGCTGGCGGGTCGCCGTGCTCGGCGCCAGTCCGGACCTGGCCGAGATGTGGCGCCATCGAGCGATCGAACATCGCGGATTGCGCGCGATTCCGGTCGGCCGCGACGTGGTCATCGATGTCGGGACATTCGCGATGGTCGGGCGCTCCTTCCGCAATCTGCGCCAGGCCGTGAGCCGCACCCGGAATTTCGGCGTGACCACCGAGGTCATCAATGAGACCGAACTGACCGAACCGCTGCGGGCCGAACTACTGGAGATCGTCGACGCATGGCGTACCGGTCGGCAGAATCGTGGCTTCTCGATGATCCTCGATCACCTGCTGGACGGGCGGAATCCGGGCATGCTGCTGGTGCTGGCCAGGGATGCGGACGGACGGGTGGCCGGCTTCCAGCGCTACGGCGTCTCCGGGCTGGGCCGCGAGCTCAGCTTGGATGTGCCGTGGCGGCGCAAGGATGCCCCGAATGGACTGGACGAGCGGATGGTCATCGATCTCGTCGACCACGCCCGCGCGCAGGGCATCGAGCGGATCTCATTGGCATTCGCCCCCTTCCCGGAACTGTTCGCCGAGAAGGAGCGATCGCGGACCGGGAAGCTGATCTATGTCCTCGCGCATCTGGGTGACCCGCTGATCCGCCTGGAATCGCTGTACCGATTCCTGCGCAAGTTCCGAGCGATGTCGGATCAGCGGTTCGTACTGATCCGATGGCGCGAGGTGCTGTTGGCCGCTGCGGCACTGCTCACCTTGGAATTCGTGCCGCACCGCAAGCAGTACTAGTCGCGGACAGTAATACCGATCGCCTTGGCGAACTCGGGTGCCAGATCGAGTAGTTGGAGTGGGGTGATGGTTACCCCGCGCAAGGCATCGAGCCCCTCGGCGATATCGAGGTGCGCCGCGCCGCGCAGATCGACCTGCTGCAGTCGGGCGCGGTTGAGCAGCAGGCCCTCCACGGTGGTGCCGGGAAAGACGACCTTGGTCAGCTCGGCGTCACCGAAGTCGGTATGGCGCAGCACGCAATCGACGAATTGCACCTCGCGCAGTTTGGCCTTGCGGAAGTTCACCGAGTCGAATTTGCAGCCCTCGAAGCGCACTCGACGCAAGTTGGCACCGCCCGCATCGACGCCGGACAGTGCACCGGCGATCAATTCGACGTCCTGCCAGGAGGTATCGGACAGATCGGTGCCGACCCAGCGCACGTTGCGCTGCCAGACATCGGTGAAGCGGGAGAACCGCAGGCTGCCGCGGTTGATCGCGAGCGAGGTGAAGACGGTTTCGGAGAACCTGGAATTACCCGCCTCGATGTCATCGATGTCGGTGCCGGTGATGTGCACACAGTCGTAGTCGCCCTCGGGTTCGAGATCGCTCTCCAGTGGCGTGAGATAACGCGCATAGGACAGTTCCTCGAGTTCGTTGGGCACGGTTGACCTCCGGATTCGGCGACGGTTCTTCTTGTCTACCAGTCGGATCCGACAGGTCAGGGGTCGATGCGATCCAGCAGCCAGCGAGGGCCCACCGATTCGGCGCCGAGGGCTTCGATTCGATCGCGAAGCCCGCGATCGGCCGTGACGACGGTGATCCTGTCCGCTTCGGTGGCCGCGGCCACGACGTCGACGATCGCATCGTCTCCCGAACCATCCGCCAGCACCACGCGCACGCTTTCGAACTCCTCCGATGCCGCGGCCTTGGCGGCCCCCTCGAGCACGACGACCACTTCGGCGGGTTGGGTGAGGTGCTGTTCCAGCGCGCTCAGCCGCATGAGCAACCGCCGAGCGGCACCCGCACGATCGCGCCACCAGCCATCGGGGCGCGAGCCAACGACATTCGCGGCATCTATGACGATCAGCATCGCTCTCTCTTCTAGTGAGCGTCCGAGAACTTGGCCGAGTCTGGTCTCGGTGCTCATGGTATCGATAGGCCGTTGACGTTTCTGGCGTGCGCGTCATCGAATAGGTCCCAGCCGTTGCGGCGGCCGACTGTACGTGTCTCGGCCATCCAGCCAGCGTCGACGGCCGCATCGATGAACGCGCGGACCACGCCGGGCTTGTTCAGGTTCAGCAAACGGTCACCGATCCAGATGACACCGGTCGCGGACGGCCCGCCGTCGGAGACGTTCCGTTCACCGTTGGGGCGGAAGATCAGCGTCAGGCCTGCGACTGATCCGAGTTGTCGCAGCCGCAGGACTTCCTCACAGCCGTCTACATGCTGATGGTAGGTCTTCCAGAGGTACTGCTGCTCGCCTACTCTGAGCACTCGGCGGCGGTGTTCTTTCGTCATCGCGTGATGCTAGTGCGAGTCCATGGGTCCGACTATCGGTTCGAAGGACGTTTGCAGTACTCGGTCTTGCGGATCTATTCGGGACATATAACGTCGCAGCCGCCGACCATGTCTCGGACATGCCGGCGGAAATCTTCCGACCGCACCAGTTCGCCCGCACGCACGGGGACCGACCCGCAGCAGTCGCACACTGAATCTGTCCAGCGAGGGCCACTCGACCAACACGAGCACGGCAATCAACGGCATGGGCCCATGGCCAGCCGCGCTCCGAACGTCCGTCGTAGCTCGTCCCGCGGGCGGGATGCGATGTGTGACATGCTGGCGCACATGGTGATCGATGGAGTTGTCGCGTCCGGGTTCGAGGCGGTCCGAGAGGTGTTCGCAGCGAACTTCGCCGAGCTGGGGGATGTCGGTGCGGCGGTGGCGGTGTATCGGAATGGACAGCCGGTGGTGGATCTGTGGGGTGGGCTGGCCGATCCGGAGGGTGCGCGGCCGTGGGAACGCGACACAGTGCAGCTGGTCTATTCGGTGACCAAGGGCGTCACGGCGACCATCACGCATCTGCTCGCCCAGCGTGGTGAGCTCGACCTGGATGCGCCGGTCACGCAGTACTGGCCGGAGTTCGCCGCCGCCGGCAAGGGCGATATCCCGGTGCGCTGGTTGTTGACCCATCAGGCGGGGTTGGCGGCGCTGGACAAGCCGGTACCGCTGGATGATGCGCTGGCCTGGAGTCCAATGGTGGATGCGCTCGCCGCGCAGACGCCGAATTGGCCGCCTGGCACCGCGCACGGATACCACGGTCGCACGTTCGCCTGGCTTGTCGGTGAGGTGATCCGGCGGGCGACGGGGCGCACCGTCGGGCGGATTCTGGCCGAGGATATCGCGGGACCGTTCGGTGTCGACTTCTTCATCGGTTTGCCGGAATCCGAACGGCACCGCGTCAGCCGACTCGTGTTCGCGCCGAAGGTCGATCTGGCGTCGATCCCGGACGAGTTGATCCCGGCGGAATTCCGGCCGATGGTCATCGCGATGCGTGATCCGCAGGCGCTGGTCAACCGCGCCTTCGAGGTCACCGATCCGGCCGATATCGATTTCAATGATCCAGCGGTACACGCCACCGAGATCCCGTCCAGCAATGGCATCGGCACCGCACGCGGTCTCGCCCGGCTCTACGCGGCGACCATCGGCGAGGTCGACGGCGTCCGCCTGCTGACTCCCGAAACCCTCGCCGCCGCGACCCGCGAGCAGGCCGCGGGCATCGACCGCGTCCTGATGCTGCCTGACCGCTATGGCACCGGATACATGCTCCCCACCGAAGGTTTCGTACTCGGCGGCCCCAATTCCTTCGGCCATACGGGCCGCGGCGGCTCGCTGGCCTTCGCCGATCCGGACACCGGCATCGCCTTCGCCTACGTCACCAACTACATCATCGAAGGCGCCCCAGACCTGCGGGCCCGCAATCTTGTCGACGCGGTGACCAGCGCCATTGCCTAGGAAACACGCGGGCCGCGCGGTTCAGCGCAGGGTGCGGATCCAACGCCGGGTGTCGGCCGGGTCGATGACGTCGTCGAGTTCCAGGACGGTGGCGGCAGTCAGGGCCTTGCCGTTTGCGTAGGCGAGCTGGACGAGGTTATCGAAGGCTTCCTGGCGTTTATCGGGATCTTCGATGGCGGCGAGTTCCTTGGCGAAGCCGAGACGGACCGCACCTTCCAGGCCCATACCGCCGATTTCGCCGGTGGGCCAGGCGATGACGAAGCGTGGCGCACGGAAGGAGCCTGCGGCCATGGCCTGTGCGCCGAGGCCGTAGCCCTTGCGGATGATGACGGTGCCCAGTGCGACGGTGAGCGCGGCGGAGTCGATGAAAAGCTTGCTGAATTTGGTGACGGTCGCCTGCTTCTCCGCCTCCGGCCCGACCATGAAACCCGGTGTGTCGCACAGGGATATGACTGGCAAGCCGTGCGCATCGCAGAGTCGCAGGAAGGCGCTGAGCTTATCGGCGGCGGGGGCATCGATCGCGCCGCCGAGGTGGTGGCAGTCGTTGGCGATGAGACCGAAGGGGCGGCCTTCGACACGAATGAGCGCGGTGACCACGCCGACGCCCCAATCGCGGCGCAGTTCCAGGACCGAGTCGATATCGGCTACCGCCGCGATGACCTCGCGGATATCAAAAGCGCGCAGCCGATTCTCCGGCACAACATGTCGGGCGATGCGTGGATCGGCTTCTGTCCAATCCTCTAGCGGCCCTTGAAAATACGAGAGATAGCGACGGGCAGCGGCGACTGCTTCGGCCTCGTCGGCGGCGACAATGTGCACGACCCCGTTGCGGCGTTGGACGTCGATGGGGCCGATGTCCTCGGGTGCGTATATCCCGAGTCCGCCGCCCTCGATCATGGCCGGTCCGCCCATGCCGATATTGGCGTCGGGGGTCGCGATGACGACATCGCACATGCCGAGAAGTGCCGCGTTGCCCGCGAAGCAGCGTCCGGAGACGATGCCCACCAACGGAACTCGACCCGACAGTGCGCCCATCGCCCGAAAGGTGGTTACGTCCAGACCGGAGATGCCTGAGTAGTCGGTGTCCCCCGGTCGCCCGCCACCACCCTCGGTGAAGAACACCACGGGTAGGCGCTGTTCGTGTGCGAGTTCGAGCATGCGATCGGTTTTGGCGTGATTGCGCATGCCCTGGGTACCGGCCAGAACGGTGTAGTCATAGGACATCACCAGTGCGCGTGCGGCTTCCGCGCCGAATCGATCCGCGTTGATGGTGGCGATCCCGCCGATCAAGCCGTCCGCGGGTGTGTTGGCGATCAGATCCTCTGGGCTGCGGCGGAGTCGCTGTGCGGCGACAGCGAGAGCGCCGTATTCGAGGAAGCTGTCGTCGTCCACGAGATCGGCGATATTCTCCCGGGCCGTGCGACGGCCCAGCTCATGCCTTTTCGCGACGGCGGCCGGGCGGCGGGCATCGAGTCCGATCCGATGCCGCTCCCGTACTTCCGTCAGATCGGCACGCACCGCATCCAGGTCGATCGCCGCGATATCGGCGGCCGGACCGTCATGGTCGGCCGCGACCCACGTCAACAGCAACGCCTGCGGATCAACTATCGCACCCGGTGCCACCAGATGGCGCGATACCCGCAGCGGCTGATCGGCCCGCAGCACGTGTTGCATCTTCATGGCCTCGAGCACAACGACTTCCGCGCCGGCTGCAACAATGCTGCCCTGCTCCGCCAAGCTCACGACGGTTGCGCCCATCGGCGACCGCATGGCCTGCTCATCGTTCTCCAGCGCAACGTGTAGATCACCAGTCGCCGTCGGATCTGCTACCGCCGGATTTCGATGCCCGGCGAGTATATGCGCGGAATCTGCTGAGTCTCCGGCGCGCCCGGCCGCTGTGGGCGCGTAATCGCCCGCGCGACCGAGAAGTTCGCCGAGGCTCTCCTCGAACCAGGAAGTGGAAACACTGACCCCATCGGCGAGTCGATCCAACACCGCGCGCAGCAGACTCGTATTGGTATCGACTCCGGCAATCACCGTTTCCGCCAACGCATCCGAACACCGCCGCACCGCAGCCGAATACGTCGGCCCCTGCGTAATAACCTTCGCCAGCAGTGAATCGAACTGCGCGCCCTGCCGCATTCCGGTGCATGCCGCGGTATCCACCCGGACTCCCACACCGGTCGGCGCCGCGAACTCCGTCAACACACCGGTACTCGGCAAAACCTCCCCGCTCCCCGTGACCATCTCGGCATTGACCCGCGCCTGTACCGCAAACCCCCGCACCCCGCCAATGCCGTCCGCTCGATCATCACGGCCCGTCGTGACCGACACAAGGTCGTGCAGGGCAGCGCCGCGAGCGAGATCGAGTTGGGCCGCCACGAGATCCACGCCGGTTACCGCCTCGGTGACGGTGTGCTCGACCTGGAGGCGCGGGTTGACCTCGAGAAACCAGGCGTCGGTGGCGGTGACCAGGAATTCGACCGTGATTACGCCACGGCACGACACCGATTCGGCTATGCGGATGGCGTCGCGATGAAGACGGTCCCGCAGGGCGGCAGGGAGATTCGGGGCTGGGGCGATTTCGATGAGTTTCTGGTGGCGGCGCTGGATGCTGCAGTCGCGGTCGCCGAGAGTGCTGGCTCGGTGCCCGTCCGCGATGACCTGAACCTCGATATGGCGCGCATCGGTGGCCAGCGCTTCGGCGTACACGGTGTCATCGCCGAAACCGGCGCGGGCTTCGGCTCGGCAGCGGTCGAGGGACTCGGCGAGTCTCTCGGCGGAGTGGACCGCGCGCATACCACGTCCGCCACCACCGGCCGCCGCCTTGAGCATCACACCGGCCGGATGGTCGGCGAAGAATGCCGAAATTTCCGCTAGATCCGCGCCGACGGAAGTTGCGGGCAGCACCGGGACTCCGGCCTGTCGTGCGGCGTCGCGTGCCGACAGCTTATCGCCGAAGATGCGGAGCACCTCGGGCGCAGGCCCGACGAACACCAGACCGGCGGATGCGCATGCCGCCGCGAAATCGGCACTCTCGCTGAGGAATCCGTAGCCGGGATGCACGAGCGCATCGGCACCGGCGCTCTTGGCCGCGGCGATCACGGCGCAGCTGTCGAGGTAGGCGGCGGCACCGATGCCCGGCAGTTGGACCGCCTCATCGGCCAGGCGCACCGGCAGGGTCGCCGCCTCGTCACCGGTATGGAGTGCGAGCGTGGCGTAATTCCGCTCGCGGGCCGTCCGGATCACCCGGACCGCCACCTCACCCCTGTTCGCCACCACCACACGCATGCCGACAGTCTGCGTTGACATTGACGTCAATGTCAACGACGATGAAGCCATGACACAGACGGGCTGGTCGGTGCGTGCGGCGCGGGAACGATCTCATACCGACCGCCATCGCGCGCTGCTCGATGCCGCCGCCCGGGCCTTCGCCGATCGTGGCTACGACAAGACCGCCGTCGCCGATATCACCACCGCCGCAGGCGTTTCCCGCGCGACGATGTATGTCTACTTCGCATCCAAGGACGAGATCTTCCTCGCCCTCGCCGCCCAGGTCCGCGACGATTTCCTTGCCGCCCAGGAACCCGATATCGATACCGACGATCCCCGGGTGATGCTGTCCGCCACCATCGGCGCCTTCGCCACCGCGGTCCGCAATGCCGGACCCATGCTGCGCCTCATCGACGAACGCGGTGCCGTCGACGACCGCATCGCCGTCCTCGCGCAGGAAATCGCCGAACGCCCCATCCGCCGCTTCACCCGCTACCTCGAACGCCTACACACCGCGGGCCGCATCGCCCCTGTCGTCCCGCCGCGAATCATCGCCGAAACCATCGGCTACGCCCTCACCCGCGGCACCCTCGCCCGCACCGATGCCACCCCACGTGCCCACGCCACCTACCTGGCCCACATACAGGCAGTTGCCGAAACCCTGTTGTCCCCAACCTGATTCACCCGAATCCCAGGGCGTCCCCGCCATCGATCAATCCGCCGGGGGTTGAGATTGGTAGGGGCCCGTATTCGACTGTGTTCTTCCTTCTCGCCTTACGGCATCGACCTCAACACCATCCGCGAACTTCGTTTCCGAGCCGGTCGGCCAACATCATCGCGGCGCCGGGTATCGGCCCGGCGCGTGCTGTTTCGCTATCCCCGCGACAGCGTCGGCACCGATTCGGCGGCGGTCTGCAGTTGACTCAGCATCTGCTCGTGGCCCGCGCGCAGCTTTTCCGAGGTGAAGAATGAGCTCAGCAGCGGCCCCGCGAGCGACTCCTCCATGGTTACCCGGGTGCGATTTTCGCCGAGCGCTTCGAAGCGCATCCGGTCGATGGCGCGCATGCAGCCGAATGCCACACCGGTCCAGGCGATCTCGCGTTCGGGATCGACCGTCGCGAACACGGCCTTGATCCGCATCCCGTTCAAGACCCAGCGGAATTCCGCGTCCACCTCGATGTTCCCGATCTCGGTCACATGGGCGTCGGTACGCCAAGTCGGCCAATCCCGCATATCGGCGATCAGCCGCCACACGGTGGCCACCGGCGCGTCGATCTCGATGGCGGAGGCCGATCGCACCGGTGCGTTCTGATCGATGAGCCCTCGCTTGGCGTAGTTCTCGTGCAGGTCCGCGGCGGCCGGGCCGGTGTAGAAGAGCTTCATGACTTCCTCCGTGTGAGCATTGTTCTTTAATGAGAGCAATGCTCACTCATGGATCGGCATCTGTCAAGAGTGGGTGAGAGTGCGCACGACGTCGAGATCCACACACAAGACCCGACGAGGACAACCAAGGGTTGTGGCTCGCCGCCAGGTTGGTTGTTTGATTCGCCTCCCCAGCGTTGATTTGATTCGTAGCGATTCAACGATGAGTTGTGTCATACGAAAAAGAAGGGTGTGGAGCTTGGTGACGAGACGATCCCTGGGGCGCCAGCTGGCTTCGGACCGTCCCAGCCACGTATGCCTGCGGTTGGCTCAGTTTCGTCCAACTGCTGGTCGTGTCGGCGGTGGTTGCCGCGGCCAAGATCGCGTTCAATGCAGCCAGCGGCACCTACCTCGAGGCCCTCGTCCGGCCGGACGATCTGCTGGTGGCCAACGCACTACGCCGGCACAGCCATGACCGCAGGATCGGCTCGCTCGCCAGCACAGCAGGACTTCCTCGGTACGAGCGGCGCCATCCGAGGCCACGTCGTCGTCACATGCCGTGCGAGGCGGAAGCGGTTTGAAAACCATTGACTGCCAAGTGCGTACGAGATGTCCGCCCATTTCTCGCCAGCCGGAACCCCGACCATGCGCCATCAGCAAGGAGAACACTCGCGTGAGCACTGCCCCTGCACTCGACCCCAGGCATACCGCCCTGCTCGTCATGGACTACCAGCCCGCGGTCCTGGCCGTCCTGCCCAAAGCCGGGGACTGTGAGGCCCTGCTGGGCCGCATGGAAGGGGCCATCGCCGACGTTCGCGCCAACGGCGGCACCATCGCCTACGTCCACGTCGGCTTTACCGAGGCCGACTGGGACGCGATCCCCGCCACCAACAAAACCTTCGCCCCGGTGGCTCGTCACCGCGCCATGCACCATGAGGACCCAGCCGCCGCGATCCACGAGCGCCTGGCACCCCACATCGGCGACATCATCGTGCGCAAGATTCGCTACGGCGGCATATCCACTACCGACCTCGACCAGCAGCTGCGCGAGCGCGGCATCACCACCCTGATCGTCTCCGGCATCACTACCAGCGGCGTCGTCCTATCCACCGTCATCGACGCCGCCGACCGCGACTACCAGCTCTACGTCCTGTCCGATGGCGTCGCCGACCCTGACGCCGAAGTCCACAACGTCCTGCTCCACCAAATCTTCCCCACACGGGCTCACATCATCGACACCACCGAACTGCATACCCTGCTCCGGGTGACTGACTCGAACCGCTCGACCCAGACCCGTCGAGTGCTTGGCGGAGAAGCCGAGTGCGTCGGCGGCAGCAGGTGCCGGGGCCTGGAGAACGAGTTGGCGAAGCGTCGCTGACTTCGTAGCCTGGGCTCGAGGTGGAGATCCGTCGTGTGCGGACTGATCGGAGAATTGCATCGAATGAAATTGCAATCACAAAACAGATCAGCCAGATCCGGCGCTAAGGATTTGTGGCAGCCAACGCGATCTGCTTGCGTTCCTGACCTCTCGGCTTGTGGCCGGGTCGGGCGGCACCTGCTACACCGTCGAAGGTGAGTACCCCGTCCTCCAGCGATGCCTTCCGTAGTAGTACGCGGTCGTGGAAGTAGTTGTTGATGACCTGCCAGGGGCCACGGGTGCCCTGGCGGGGCATAACGCCATCGCCGCGCTGGATATAGCCGGAGGTCAGGGCGCTGCCCATCACCGACTGATCGGAGCGGTCGGCATCTTCGGCGATCGCGACCACCTTGGTGTAGCCGTGGGCCTTCATATGGTTGAGGATTCGGCAGAAGTATTCGGCGGCCAGATCCGCCTTCAGTGTCCACGAGGCGTTCGTGTAGCCGAGGACCAGCATCGCATTGGGGATGCCGTCGAGCAGGGTGCCCTTGTAAACCACATGCTCGCGGGTCGACACCGGTTCCCCATCCACCTCGAGTGTCGCGCCGCCGAGTATCTGGATGGTGAGACCGGTTGCGCTGATGACGATATCGGCGGGGAGTTCCTCCCCGGACGCGAGCCGAATGCCGGTTTCGGTGAAGCGATCGATGTGATCGGTGACGATCGACGCCTTACCGCTGCGCAGCGCCTTGAACAGGTCGCCGTTCGGAACGATGCACAGCCGCTGGTCCCACGGGTTGTACGACGGCGTGAAGTGCCGCATATCGATCTGTTTGCCGACCTGCTTCCGCACCGCGGCGAGTAGCAGCTTCTTGGACAATTCGGGATTGGTGCGTGAGAGCCGAAAGCTGGCCCGTTGCAACGCGATATTGCGCGCCCGTCCGGCCCGATAGGCGATCTTCTTCGGCATCCGCGCGTATTTCATTCCGACCGCAACCGGATCATCGGCGGGCAAGGTGGCGATGTAGGTGGGCGAGCGCTGCAGCATGGTGATGTGCGCGGTGTCGTCGGCCATCGCCGGAACCAGCGTGATCGCGGTCGCGCCGCTGCCGATCACGACGACCCGCTTGTCGTGGTAGTCCAATCCCTCGGGCCAATGCTGCGGGTGCACGATCTGCCCTCGGAAGTCCGCCTCGCCCGGAAACTCCGGGCGATATCCGTTGTCGTAGTCGTAGTAGCCGGTGCAGCTGGCGAGGAAGTTGCTGGTGTAGATCTCGGTCTCGCCGGTCTGCTCGTCGAGCGCCTCGACGGTCCACAGCTCGGCTTCGCTCGACCAGCTCGCCTTGGTCATCGTGCGCCCGAACCGAATGTGCTCGGTGACGCCGTACTCTGCGGCGGTCTCCTCGATGTACTGGCGGATGTGCGGCCCGTCGGCGAGCACCTTGGTGCCGATCCACGGACGGAAGCCGAAGCCGAAGGTCAACATGTCGGAGTCGGAGCGAATGCCCGGGTACCGGAACAGATCCCAGGTCCCACCGACGGCGGTGCGACGCTCCAGGATCGCATAGCTACGTCCGGTCTGCTCGCGAGTGAGATGGCACGCCATCCCGATGCCGGACAGGCCGGCGCCGATGATCAGTACGTCGACATGCCGCGTCATTGAGGAATCCGTTCCGTTTAATCCCACCCGAGCAGCCTCGCCCGAGCGTCCCTCAAGATTACCTGTTATCCCCAGTAACGGCTGGTCGCCGTTGTCTGAGAATGCATCGTTGGCAGATCACTCTCGACGTTTGCCACCACCATCGCCTGGTGATCGACCCTCCAAGTATCGCGCTTGCCTGGTGATTGCGGTAGGGCCCTGAGTGCACCCGCGGCAACCACGCACTCGGCGCACAACCGCACCCCACGCATTCGTGCCCATGGATTGCTTGCAGATCGCCCACGCCCGCCCCGGCGTCACACGCATCGGCTCCCCAGACCACAATGGATAGCCGACTCCGCCGGTCGGTCGGAGCCAGAGCAAGCAGTAAGGGACCTGATGACCAGCCCAACCCGGTGGCGCCGCCGCCTGCCCGACTCCGCGACGAGCCCCGAGGCCGGGTCGCCGACCCTGCAGCGCAGCCTGGGCCGCATCGATCTGACCGCCATGGGTGTCGGCACGATCGTCGGGGCCGGCATCTTCGTCATCACCGGTGTCGTGGCCGCCGAGAAGGCTGGGCCGTCGATCGTGCTGTCGTTCCTCCTGGCCGGAACGGTCTGCGTCCTTGTCGCGCTCTGCTACAGCGAACTCGCGGCCATGGCGCCGGTCTCCGGCAGTGCCTATACCTACACCTATGTCACTCTCGGCGAGGGGCCGGCTTTCCTGGTCGGCTGGAATCTGCTCCTCGAATTCGTCATCGCGGGCGCAGCCGTAGCGATCGGCTGGTCCAGCAGCGTCGTCTCGGCGCTGGACTCCATGTTCGGCATTGCGCTGCCCACCGCGATCACGGCGGGCCCGTCCGAGGGCGGCATCGTCAACCTGCCCGCTGTGCTCATCATCGGCGTCATCGCGGCGGTGCTCGTCGGCGAGGTGACACTGACGGCCCGGATCACCAAGGCGCTGGTCGCGGTGACGATCGGTGTGCTGGTCCTGGTCGTCGCGATCGGCGCACCACACATCGATATCGGCAACTGGACCCCGTTCGCGCCGTTCGGATTCGGCGGCATAGTCGGCGGCGCCGCGATCGCCTTCTTCGCTTTCCTCGGATTCGACGTGGTCGCCGCATCCGCCGAGGAGGCGCGCAACCCTCGCCGCGATATCCCGTTCGCGATCATCGGCACGGTCCTGCTCGCCACCCTGCTCTACGCACTGGTCAGTGCCGTACTCACCGGCATCGCACCGTTCGCCAGCCTCAACAATGCCTCGCCCATCGCGACCGCCTTCGGAAATCTGCACATCGGCTGGATCGGCAATGTCATCGTGATCGCCTCGATCATCGCGCTCACCAAGGGACTGCTGCTGATCGTCTACGCACAGGTCCGGCTGATGTTCGCGATGTGCCGCGACCGCCTGTTGCCGCGCGGCCTGGCCGAAACCGGTAAGCGCGCCACTCCGGTCCGGCTGACCCTGCTGCTCGGCGTCGTCTGCGCGACCATTGCCGGTCTGCTGCCGATCGATATCGTCGTGGAATTGGTGAATATCGGTGCGCTGTCGGCATTCGCCGTCGTTTGTGTCGGAGTACTGGTGCTGCGCAAGCTGGAACCGAATCGGGAACGGCCGTTCCGTACCCCTTTGGTGCCGTTGGTGCCGATTCTCGCGCTGATCGGCTGCGTACTGCTGGCAACCACCTTGGACGGGCTGACCTGGGTGCGTTTCGCGGTCTGGGTGGTCGTCGGCATTGCGGTCTACCTGGGCTATGGCCGTAAACGCTCCCCCCTCGCCATGCCGACCATAACTGACTCAACGGTTTCTGCCGATCGGTAACCGATGCGAAATTCGCCATTGGATCTTGCACGAATGTATTCCGAGTTATTGCGTCTTCGTGGCGAATTCGGCACGCTCTCTGGGTAAGAGCCACGGCGCACACCCCTTGCGGCCGGGGCGGAGAGGACGACTACCCGATATGTCCGATGACGAGAAGCAGATCCGAATCCTGATCGAACGGTGGGCGGCGGCGGTGCATACCGGCGATCTGGCCGGCGTACTCACCGATCACGCCGACGATATCGTGATGTTCGATGTGCCCCCACCGAATGAGGGCGTGCGCGGGATCGACGCCTATCGGGAGACCTGGCCCGGCTTCTTCGAATGGCAGGCATCGGGTGCAACATTCGATATCGTCTCGCTGGAGGTAGAGGCGGGTACAGACGTCGCATTCGCGCACGCGCTGCTGCTGTGCGGCACTGCGGAAGATTTCGCCCTCGATCCGGCCAAGCGCCTGCGGATCACCTTCGGGCTGCGCAAACAGAACGAACGCTGGTCCGTGGTGCACGAACACCACTCCTTCCCCGACGCAATTCAGGCACCCGAGGCCTGAGCCAGCTCCGGTTCGCTACGGTGGCATCGAGCGCAACGATGCATCGACCATAGTGGCGTGATGGCACCGTTGCCGCGAATACGGCATCGAGTGCACCAGGAGTTCCACGTGAATCAGCCTGATAGCGACCACTTTTCGAACCATGCGGGCACCCGCCCCGCGGCCTGGTACGAGAACTGGACGGAGGTGCCCGATTCGCCGTGGCGGGATCGGCCCGAACCCGGCGGCGACCGGGAGTACCGCACACTCACATATGCGCGCGATGGGCGAATCGCGCGCATTACCTTCAACCGCCCGGAGAAGGGCAATACGATCACCCCGGACACCCCGGTCGATCTCGCGCATGCGGTCGAGCGGGCCGATCTGGATCCGCGGGTGCACGTCATTCTGGTCTCCGGACGCGGCAAGGGTTTCTGCGGTGGCTATGACCTGGATATGTTCGCCGAACAGGGCAGCCACGGTATCGGCGGCTCGACCGACACCGCCGGGACCGTGGCCGATCCGGTGGTGCAAGCGGTCAATCACAATCCCTGGGGCACTTGGGATCCGATGATCGACTACGCCATGATGAGCCGGTTCAACCGCGGTTTCGCCAGCCTCATGAATGCCAACAAACCGACCGTCGCGAAATTGCACGGCTTCGCCATTGCCGGCGGCACCGATATCGCGCTCTACTCCGACCAGATCATCTGCGCCGACGACACCAAAATCGGCTACCCGCCCACCCGGGTATGGGGCATTCCGGCGGCGGGCATGTGGGCGCATCGCCTCGGCGATCAGCGCGCCAAACGCCTGCTGTTCACCGGCGACTGCATCAGCGGAAAGCAGGCCGAGGAATGGGGACTCGCGGTTGAATCATGTCCGGCCGACGAACTCGACGAGCGCACCGAGGCGTTGGTGGAGCGCATCGCGCGCATGCCGATCAATCAGTTGATGATGGCCAAACTGGCGCTCAATTCGGCGCTGCATTCGCAAGGCGTGACGAATTCCGCGATGATCAGCACGGTATTCGACGGGATCGCGCGGCATACGCGCGAGGGCTACGCCTTCCAACTGCGTTCGGCCACCGTTGGTTTCCGGGAGGCCGTGCGCGAACGCGACGAACCATACGGCGATTACAAGCGCGCCCAGTTCCGCACCGAGGAATGACGCGTTCAAAGCGGGTGTAGCGGTGCTTCACCCCGATTCGGAAGTAGTCCGGATCGCCGGTGGGGCATATCTCCGCCGTGCCCAGTTCGGTTAACCGCGCGGGTGCTGTCGCGCGGCCGTTCGAGCACCGACGATAGAGTCATGGGATGACCTGGACCGTCGGCTTCGACCTCGATATGACGCTGATCGACTCCCGCCCGGGTGTACGCAAGGCGATCGAGCAGTTGGCCACGGAGTTCGGACTGCCGCTCCATTGTGCCGAATTGGCCGACCGGCTCGGCCCGCCGCTGGCGATGCTGCTGTCCGACGCCGGTGCGCCCGAGGAGCTCATTCCGGCACTCGTGACCCGCTACCGCCAGATCTATCCGTCGATCGTGCCCTACATTTCGGCCATGCCCGGCGCCGACGCCGCATTGGCTGCCGTCCGTGCGCGCGGTGGGCGGGTGCTCATCGTGACCGGCAAGTACGAACCGCTGGCCCGGCTGCACGTCGCGGAACTGGGGTGGCGCATCGATGAGGTCATCGGCGGTCTGTGGTCCGACGGCAAGGCGGCCGCCTTGCGTGAGCACGCTGCGGACCTGTTCGTCGGCGATCACGAGGGCGATATGCGTGGGGCGCGGGCCGCCGGTGTGTACGCGCTCGGAGTCGCGACCGGGCCCTGCAATGCCGACCAATTGCACACTGCCGGAGCGGATTTCGTCCTGGGTGAACTGACCGAATTCGAGGACTGGCTGGCCACGCGCTAGCGCCAACCCGCCGTACCCTCCAGCGTCTCGAACCGCAACGACCGCCCATCCAACAAGGCACGCAAGAAGGCCGCGGCCGAGCGGATTCCACGCGGCCGCGTGGGTCGGCCCGAGGAGGTTGTCGCGGTGATCGCATTCCTGGCCAGCGATGAGGCGTCCTACGTGAGCGGTCAGACGCTGCACGTCAATGGGCCCGCAGAAAGCGGTAATCAAGACCGATCGGTATGGGAAGATCGAGTTGGCTCGCGCAATCGACAGCGTGAACCGACGTATGGCAACAGACCCGAGGAAGTAGCGCTTGGAGATAGCCGTCGACTGAAGGAGCAACCATGCGCGCCAAGTCGAATCAGTTCTTCGCATCCATGCTTGCCGCGGTGTTCGGCAGCCTCATGGTGGCGGTGGTGTCCGGTCCGGTCGCCATGGCTCAACCTCCAACTTCGAATCCGACGCCGGCGTGCCAGGCCGGAGATTTTCAGGCCCAAGGCCCCTACGATTGCGTCTGCGGGGAGAACGGCCAGTGGGTCTGCCACGAGCGGGGGCACGGGGGCGACTAGGGTCTGTGTCGAGGTGGGCGATGCCTTGTTAGACGGCGTTGCGCGAGAATGTAGCTGTTCGCCGGTAGCGGCGGACACCGCTGTCGACTGGGAGAGCAACCCATGCGTACCAGGTTGAATCACTTCTTCGCAGCCACGCTCTTCGCGCTATTCGGGAGCCTCCTCATGGTGGCCGGTCCCGTCGCCGCTCAACCTCCGCCGTCGGGGCCGAGGCAGGATTGTGAGGTCGGCGAAACTCAGGTCCAGGGCCCCTACCTTTGTGTCTGTGGCAAAGACGGGCAGTGGGTGTGTCACCAACGGGATAGGTGAGACCGCTGGTCGGGTGCTCACCAGGGCACCCGACCGACGCGGTTGAAGAAGCCGCCCGTGGGACCGTCGGGGCCGATAGTCGCGAGATGCACGATGGCGTCGGTGCCCTCGGTGACCGTTTGATGCCCTGAGTTCCCGTTCAAATCCGTTGCGGTGTAACCGGGATCGGCGGCATTGACTCGCATCTGCGGCAATTCACGCGCGTACTGCGTGGTGATCATGTTCAGCGCGGTTTTCGAGGAGGGGTAGACCAGCCCGAGTATCTGCGATTCGATCCGGCTCGGATCGGAGGTGATGGCAATCGAACCGATGGCGCTGGACACCATGACGATGCGCGGGTGGGTGGCAGCGCGCAATAGTGGCAGGAAGGCGTGGGTCACCTGGACCGGTCCGAAAACGTTGGTCTCGAAGACATTTCGGAAATCGGCGGCCACGGTATCGGCGGGCGTGGCGCGCGTACCGCCGATACCCGCATTGTTGATCAGCACATCGAGATGCGGGGTGCGACCCGCGACGGTCTCGGCGGCGGCCGCGATCGAGTCGACCGAAGTCACATCCAATTGGACGAACTCGACCTGCAAACCTTGTTCGGCGAGCTCGAACGCGGCCGCCTTGCCGCGCTCCGCATCGCGGGCACCGAGGAATACCTGCCAGCCGAGTTCGGCCAGCCGCCGGACCGTCTCCCGGCCGATTCCCTTGTTCGCCCCGGTCACCAGGGCTGTTGTCGGGTTGCTCATGACTCGAGCCTGGCCCGTCACGCACGTTTCGCTCCAGGGCCGATAACTCCTGGGACTGGCAGTACCACCCCGGCACCCGCGCCCTTCGGCATTATCGAGGCTATGGATCGCGCCGAACTCGCCAAACTGCTGCGGCAGGCCAGGGCCCGGGTGCGGCCATGCGATGTCGGGCTGCCCAGCGGTCCGCGGCGCCAGGTGCCCGGGCTGCGGCGCGAGGAGGTTGCCCAGCTGGCCGGTGTCAGCGTCGACTATGTGGTCCGGCTCGAACAGCGGCGCGGGCCGCGGCCGTCGGTGGCGGTCCTCGGCGCGCTCGCCCGAGCCCTACGACTCGCCGATCCCGAACGCGATCTGCTCTTCCGGCTGGCCGGTTCGGCGCCGCCGCAGGAAGGCCGCATCACTATGGTGGTGCGACCGAGCGTACTGCGACTGCTGGACCGGATGGCGGATCTGCCCGCGCTGGTGATCTCCGCGAAAGCCGATGTGCTGGCCTGGAATTCGATGGCCGCGGCATTGCTCGGGGACTTTTCCGCGTGGTCGCCCGCTCGGCGCAACATCATCTGGCAGTCCTTCCTCGGTACCGAACCCTCCCGCGTGGTCTTCACGCCCGATGAGGCCGAGGCGGCCGCCGAATCCTGGGTCAGCTCCCTGCGCAGCGCGAAGGCGGCCTATCCCGACGATCCGGACCTGGCCCGTCTGATCGCCGAACTACGTTCGCGCAGTGAACGATTCGACCGACTGTGGCGCGAAGGGAGCACCGGGAACCGGCGCAGCGCAACCAAGACTGTCGATCATCCCGAGGTCGGACGGTTGGTCCTGGATTGCGATGCGCTGTTCGTGCCCGATAGCGACCAGGCCGTGGTCGTGTACTCCGCGGCACCCGATACCCCCGCCGCCTCCGCACTCGAACTCCTCCGCATCACTGGAACCCAGCAACTGACCGAGCATCGATAGCGCCGCCCATCGCACCCAGCATCGGACTGGTCGATCGAGAAGCCTTCGCTCGCATAGCTTTTGAGCAGCGAGCACAAGGTATGGAGGCTGTTGCCGAGTTCTGCGAGGTAGTCATCGGATGTGCGACGGACTCCAAGCTGTGCGGGAGCGCGGCGAGTTCCACCGCGCTGGTTCGGTCGGGGTGTTATCCAGGGAACTCATCGGCGAGGGTGTTCCAGAACATGAGTTCGTAGTTCTGGAAGAGTCTGGCGTATAGGTGGGCGTCGTTCGGGTTCAGTCGTTCGGTGTCGAGGCCGGCCTGGATTGCGGCGAAGGCTCGCTGTTCGATTACGGGGGTGTCAGCGGCGAAGAAGTCGAAGAATGCGCAGGCCGGGTCGTCGAACTCGTAGTGGGTACGCATGCCGTCGGCGACGGCCCCGCAGTAGCGGCCGAAGGCGGCGACATTCGTGTAGATACCTGCTGCGGCGCAGGATGGCTCGGCATTGAGCGCCAACCAGGCGACATAGCCTGGGTAGGCTTGGCAGCCCGCTCGGGGCAGTTCCATCCCCTGGTCGGGTCCGGCGGCCGTCACGAGCGCGTCCAACATGGCGAGCGCCTGTTGCTCGCCCGGAGGGAGGCCGTCGAGGAATGCTCTGACGTGCGGTTCGTCCGCGCGCGCCGCCATGGCGTGGAAGCTGCGCCAGTCGCTGCTTGTGATGCGTTGTTCCTCGGCGGCGATCGCCGCGAAGACCCCGCGCGGCGCTCTGCCCAGCGCGATCAACGGAACCATGCGGTTGTCGTTGTCGTGCGGGGCCAGCTCGGCTTGGATCCCGTCGAGCAAGTCACGAGCGGAATGGGGCATCCGAACCTCCCTGTGGGAATGCTTCCATTCAAGCGCTGTTCGCCCGCGTACGACAGGTGTTCAGTCGACGTGTTCGGCATCCCAGCGTTGGCGCGGCCTGGGCGATGGACACGATGGGGCGTAATGAGCCAGTCGGTCGCCAGGAGCGAGGCGTGTTCGGCGGCGAATTTCGGGTTGCAGCCGACGAGGTCGGCGAGACTGGTGCGGGGATTTCACGTAGCAGTTCGTTGAAGCGACTCGGCCGGCGCCGGTGATGCCCAGGCGGCGGAGCCGTTGCCGAAGTCGGGTGGTGGCGATCGGGCGGTTCGGCCGCTGTCCGGGGAGCAGCCAGGGTGATGCGGGTGGCGGGTTGGGCGTAGAGCACGACCAGCAGACTCACGACGCGGTCGATCGGCGGCAATGTGTCGTCGGTGAACAGTCGGCGGACCAGCGCGGTCCTCCGAACTGGGGTTGTGCGTCCGGTGTGACGCCCCTGGGTGGATTGGGGATACGCAGCTTCGGGCAGAGCCGTCGCCGGATGGCGAAGGTCATGAAGATGCGGGCGAGCAGGCGTGTCTTCGGACCGGAGGCGAACCAGTCATCGATGTCGTGCTGTGCGCACTCGGTCCAGGGTTTGTCCTCGCGAACTGAGTTGCAAATATTCTTTGCAAAGCCTCTTTGCACGAGTTAGGCTGACCCTCGTGGCCGATCAGCCTGTCCCCCAGACGATTACCGACGTGGCCGTGCTGCGACTGCTCGCGCATCCACTGCGCCGGCGCATCGAGGAACAACTGCGCGGCGGACCGG
Source organism: Nocardia sp. NPDC049707 (assembly GCF_040674855.1). Classification (NCBI taxonomy): domain Bacteria; kingdom Bacillati; phylum Actinomycetota; class Actinomycetes; order Mycobacteriales; family Nocardiaceae; genus Nocardia; species Nocardia sp. NPDC049707. The sequence goes on from NZ_JBFANN010000002.1 coordinate 37,581, forward strand.
TCACCGCCACCACCCTCGCTCAGGCGCTCGGCGAGAGTAGTGGGCTCACCAGCTATCACCTGCGGCAGCTCGCCAAATACGGGTTCGTCGAAGAAGTTCCGGAGCTGGCCACCGGGAAGGAACGCTGGTGGCGCGCTGTTCCCGGCGACCGCCGGTTTCCGCCGTATACCGCACAGACTGCCGAAATGCGCTCGGCCAGTGCGGAAATGAGCCGCAACAATCTCGCCGAACTCGTCGAGCTCTACGAAGGATTCGAACGGCAGGCACCCGACCTAGGGGAATGGGCCGACGCATTCCTGTTTTCCCGCGCCACTATTCGCGTGGATCTGCCGCGCCTGCGCGAGTTCTTCGAGGAATACATCCAGCTCGTCCAGCGCTACGGCACCGCTGCCGACGATACCGACGACGAGCGAAAACCCGTGCTGCTACGGCTCTTCGGCTTTCCCGAGACCTGAGCCGGCTTCGAAAGGCACCCGGATATGCGTTCTCTCCGATCACTTGTACTTGTCCTGCTGGTATCGGTGTCGTTCACCGCTCTCTTCACCCCGGCTGCCGGTGCCGATCCCGAGTCCGGCCCTGTCCCGTCGACCGACGGCACAGATGTCACCTTCACCGGAGGTGGCGGGCTGACGCTGCACGGCACGGTGATCGCCTCGGCCGCACCGCATTCCGCCGCACCCGGCATCGTCCTGGTCGGCGGCTCCGGACCCGGGCCCCGCACGAAATACCTCGCCGAGGCCCGCGCCTTCGCAGCGGCCGGGATCACCACGCTGATCTACGACAAGCGAACAACGGACTACTCACGCACCCACCGCGACTTCTCCCTGCTCGCCGACGATGCGCTCGCCGCGGTCGAAACCCTCCGTCACACACCGGGAGTGCGGGCCGATCGGGTCGGACTGTGGGGATTCAGCGAGGGCGGTTGGGTCGCACCGCTGGCGGCCGTGAGATCCGGCGGCGTCGCATTCCTGGTCACCCTCGGAGCCCCCGGGTTCACTCCCCTGCGCACGCAGACCTGGAGTCTGGCCGAAACCCTGCGCCACCACGGCGATACCGGTCCGCTCGCGGACATCGTCGAGGGGCCCGCCGCCCGATTGATCGGCGAGACCGGGGCGTTCCCCGCAGCCGGATTCGATCCCCGGCCGGCGCTGCGCGGCGTGCGCGTCCCGGTGCTCGCGCTGTGGGGGGATCATGACGTACAGGCCCCACCCGCGGAAAGTGCTGCGGTGCTGCGGGACACGCTGACCGGATCTGCTTCGGTCACCATCCGTTTCATCACGGGCGCCGCCCACAATGGGCGCTCTACTACCGACGGCTTCGACCGGCTGGGCGCCTCAGCGGGTCCGGGCGCGCCGAAAGGCGCCTTCGCCCCCGGCTACCTCGATGCCATGACCGCATGGGTGAACCAGGTCGCGAACGTTGCCCCACCGGTCTCCTCGGCGGAACCGCCTCCGACTCAGGCCCTGTCGAGCATCGACCCAGGCCACGGCTGGTGGACCTCGGCGTGGGTCCAGTCGATCGTGCTCGCTACCATGCTGGTCGTTTTCCTCGGCTACCTGTTGGTGTCGTCGATGAACCGCCGCCCCGGCCCCGCCCGCCGATCCGCCAGGCTGCTGGCACTGTGCGGGCTACTCTCGCTGGTCGCGACCGTGGTGTACGTGGAGTCGATCTTCGCTGCCGATGCCCAGACCGTCGGCCCGGTGGTCGCCGGCCGACCGCTGGTGTGGCTGATGCTGCAAGGACTCGCGATACTCACCGCTGTTCTGCTGGCCGTCACTGCGACCACTGCCGGGCGCGGCCGAACCGGGGTGGCCGCAGCGCCGCGCGCCGGGCTCGGCGTCCTGCTCACCGCCGGGTGCGCCTGGCTCGCCTGGGCAATCACCTGGGGTCTGTTCTCCATCCGATGACCTGTCGCCGAATGGGTGATGTCCATGCACCACAACCGATTCGGTACATCGGAAGCCATCTGAGCTTGATGCTGATGAACAGCATGGCTGTTTCCTTGCCGTTTTGAGTGTGTTGTCGGACCAGGCCGTGCCGTGCCGTGCCGGACGGCCTTACGCTTCGGTCGCCCTGGATGCTTGGGTCGCAGTGGAATCAGTGGCTGCGATCGCGAGAGCGGCCAGGTCGAGGTGGATGTCGTCCAGCGGGACGGTGGAGCATTCAGCACGAGCGATGATCATGGCACCCTCGACTGCTGACAGCATGAGTGCCGCGAGACGTTCGGCGCGCGCCGCCGGGATGCCGTACTGCACCAGCGCCTGGGTCAACGCGGTGCGCCATTGCCGATAGGCGTCACGGCAGGCGAGGGTGAGTGCGGTGGAACGGGGAGCGGAATCGAGGGTGACCGTGCTGACCGGGCACCCGCCCAGATAGCCCGACTCGACGAGTCCTCGGCTCAAGTGCAGGGCGAATTGCTCGCAGAAGGAGCACACGTCTGGTGCGTGGGCGGCGGTTTCCCGGATCAACCGGGTGAACTCGTCTGCGGATTCCCTGATCGCTGCGACCGCCAACTCTTGCTTCCCACCCGGGAACAGGTAGTACAGCGAGCCCCGGGGGGCGCCGCTGGCGGCGACGATCTCACTGAGCCCCGTGGCCTGATAGCCCTGGCGTTGCAGTAACTCACGGGCGGCCGCTACCAGGCGCGGCCGGGAATCGGATGGGGGGCGAGGCATGTCTCCAGAATACTATGCCGATCGGTCAAGTTACGATCATACTATGGTGACTGGTCAAGTTACTTTCGAAAAGGGTGGATGCAGATGACTGTGCTGCTTACGGGTGCTACCGGGTTTCTGGGGCGACGCGTGATGCATCGGCTCCTGGCCGACGGACACGATGTGTCGGCGCTGGTCCGGGGTGCGGGCAGGCGCATTCCGCATGCGACCGTCGTGCCGGGCAGCCTCGAGGACGTGGCGGCGTGGGAAGATCGGCTGGCCGGTATCGACGTCGTCGTTCATGCGGCGGGGCTGGTGTCGGCGTGGGCTCCTCAGCGCGAGTTCGACGAGGCGATCGTCGAGGGCACGCGCGAGGTGCTGGCTGCGGCGGTGCGGCACGGTGTGCGCCGATTCGTCTATATCAGCAGTGAATCGGTGCTGCAGGACGGTCGGCCGCTGCTCGACATCACCGAATCCCAGCCCACTCCGGCCCAGCCCAGCTCGCGCTACGGCCAGGCGAAACTCGCCGCCGAACAGCTGATCCGCGCGCACGCGGGTGCGATCGAGACGATCGTGCTGCGGCCCACCTTCATCTGGGGTCCGGGTTCAGGGCAGCTGGCCGACCTGGCCACCCGTGCTCGCGCCGGCAAGCTGCCCCTGATCGACCAGGGCATGGCGAGTTTCGAACATGTCCACGTCGACAACGTCGCCGCCGCTGTCGCCGCCGCGCTGAGCGAGGGTGCGCCCGGCGGCACGTATCTCATCACCAACGCCGAGCCGATGCCGGTCCGCGAGTTTCTGGCAGGCGTGCTCGCTGCCCAGGGTGCGCCGATGCCGACCCGGGCGGTCCCGTCCGGGCCGCTCTTCGCCCTCGCCCGTGCCGGCGAATGGCTCTGGTCCACCCTGCCGCTGCCCGGGCGTCCGCCGCTGACCCGATTCGAGGTTGAATTCCTGGCCCTGCCAAGGCGATACGACATCACTCGTGCCCGCCATGAGCTCAGGTTCGAGCCCGCCGTCGGCTTCGCAGAGGGCATCGCAGATCTCGACGAAACCCGCAAACCCGTTTAGCCGCTGCGCCGACGGGCGGAGCGGCCTTTTCTCTTCACTGGGCGTGCCCGATTCCCATGCTCGGGAAGGTTCCCAACCGCACCGCCTCTGGGGCGAACCGTACTGTTCAGGGCCGTGTTGCGACATTGGGAGACCATATGACTTCGACAACCGACGACGACGGTTTCGTCGACACGATCGATATTGTGTACCACCAAGTGGTCGATTCTCGGCGGACCGCCCGAACCATCCTGGCTGAGCGCTTGATTGACAGCCCGCTCACCGCCTTGCAGGATGTTGCCCCCCATTTCCTAGGGCTCGCAGGGTATTTCAGCCGCGGCGATTTCGGTGATGGCTCGGCAAACGTCCGTTCCTCCGCCGACTCGGCCGCCAACGCGTTGGTACGTTGCAGTTGTGGGACCACCGACGACAGCGCAGAAGTGGAACGGGTTATCGCACTGTCGATCGGTCGACGCCGCGTTACTGAACGACCGGTATGCGGCATGAGCGGATGGTTCGGTAGCACCTGAGGTTGCCTGCGCCAGCAGGCAGATCGTATGGAGTGCAACCGGTGCATGCACGGCATTTCTTCAGCGGCCTCACCCGCTCATCCCGACCCACGGCGTCAGCTCGCAAGGAAGCTGTCCCCTGCGGAGATGCCGCCCCTCGTGGACTCGGGGAGCGGTCCGCGTCTGTATTCCTCGAGATAGGTGATGCGCCACTGTGGCCAATCCAGATACTTGTCGCCGGCCTTTTCCCGGTAGCGCCGATACTGGTACCGCTTTGTCCGTACCAGGGACTTCCGCGCGTCGCGGGCCGCTTTCCGAGCTGCCCGCTCGCCCCGTTTGCGTTCCGCGTCTGTGAGTTCCATCGGCGGATCAGCGAAGACTCTCGATCGCATCCAGTGCATAGTGGGCCATCCTTGGTTCGAGATGCTGGGAGTGTCTGCCCGGCGACCAACTCGATGGTAGCGATCAAGGAAATCAGCCGCTATCGGTTAATTGCCCTAATCATGTTGTGGGGCAACGCGGAACGCAGGGCCCGTGGCGGCCGACCAAGGGCAGAAGCCGTTGCGGCTGGTGACGGCAACGGCATTTCGGGGATCGGCACCGCGTCGATCGATCTTCGAAAGCCGAAGGCATCCGCACCCTCAACTCGGCTATTACAGGATGTCCGGCTGCTGTCGCCATGCTCGGCTCGCACAGCAAATCTGGAACATGTTCCCCGGGAGCATCACCTGTTGCCGGTGGTCCCACGACTGGCAACGTGATGGCCCCTTCACCCTGGCAGACGACAACAGATCCACTGCGGCGCCCCGGCAGTACACGACACCTTGCACGCAGCCCAGAGTGCCGCCGATGCGGCGGGCGACGAGTACGCTACCCTGTGCGCGGCTCCAGCGATCCGGGCGCTACAGGCTGCCGTCAGTGGTACGGCGACCGAGTTCAACAGCGCGCTTGTCGACGCCCTGCGGCAGTACGGAAACTTCTCGGGAACGAACGAAAGAAGCCTGATATCAGCCGGTTTCGCCGCCTGGCATCTGCTCGCACTGGCCTGCTTCGCTACCGATCGGGGTCTACCGCTCACCGTTGCCTCGACCTACCTCCCGCCTGCCCTTCTCGATCGCGCGTGGACGCTCCCCCTCGCCGACGACATCATCCGCTACCCCAACTCGACGCACGACGATGACGGCAACCCGCTCCCTGCTCTCCGTCTCGGCGTCGATGGCCTCTGGAAGTTTGCTGGCCCAGTGACTCGATAACCCGGGGCGGCCCTCATCGGCAGCTCAGCCGAGCACCAAACGGCCAGCCTTGCAACTCAACTCAGCTAATCGGCCCTGACCAGGAGGCTACGAGAACTTCGTTGTTTCTGCGCGATTACTACCGGGACCCCTGGTGCCCGCGACCTGCGCGGTGACTGCCGTGTTCGTGGCCGACATGCAATACCGAATGCGCTGACAGGAAATTCGGAACAGCCCAATCCCTACCCGGCGGCCTTGTACTTCCGCAGGTACTCGCCGGTGAGGGAGGTGGGGTGGGTCAGCAATTCGGCGGGGGTTCCGGTGAAGACGATTTCGCCGCCGTCCTTGCCGCCGTCGGGGCCGAGGTCGATCACCCAGTCGGAGTGGGCCACCACATCGAGGTTGTGTTCGATGACCACCACCGTATTGCCGCGGTCGACCAAGCCGTCCATCAGGGCGAGTAGGGTATCCACATCCGACATGTGCAGGCCGGTGGTCGGTTCGTCGAGGACGTAGACGGTGCCGGTGTTCTGGAGTTGGGTTGCCAGTTTGATCCGTTGGCGTTCGCCACCGGACAGGGTACTCATGGCCTGGCCGAGGCTGAGGTAATCCAGGCCCACCTCGTTCATCGTGCGCAGCTTTGTGGCAAGAGCCTTTTCGGTGAAGAAACCGAGGGCTTCTTCGGCCGACATTGCCAGTACATCGGCAATGGACTTGTCGCGCAAGGTCAGTGCCAGCACCTCATCGGAGAACCGTCGTCCGTCGCAGGCGTCGCAGTGGGTGGTGACCGGGTCCATATAGGCGACCTCGGTGATGATCACCCCGCGACCCTCGCATTGCTTACAGGCACCAGTCGAGTTGAAACTGAACAGGCCCGGCGACTCCCCCGTCGCCTTCGCGAACAGCTTCCTGATCGGGTCCATCAGGCCCAGATACGTTGCGGGCGTTGACCGTGACGATGCCGCGATCGCCGACTGGTCGACGAAGATCGCATCCGGATGCTCCCGGACGAACACATCGCGGATGAGGCTGCTTTTACCGGAGCCAGCGACGCCGGTGATCGAGGTGAGGATGCCGGTCGGCACCGCGACGGTCACATCCTTCAGGTTGTGCACATTCGCATGCTCGATCAGCAACGCGCCATTCGATTGACGGAAGGTCTCCTTCACCGTGAACGGCCTGCGCAATCCCGCCCCGGTCGGCGTATCCGCGACCCGCAGTTCGGTGAAGGTGCCCTCGAATACCACCTGCCCACCGTGCAGACCGGCGCGCGGACCGACATCGACGATATGGTCGGCGATCTGGATGACATCCGGATCGTGCTCGACCACCAGCACGGTATTTCCCTTGTCCCGTAATGCCTTCAGCAGGTTGTTCAACCGGCCGACATCGCGCGGATGCAATCCGACGCTGGGCTCGTCGAAGACATAGGTCATCCCGATCAGCGTGCTCGACAGATGTTTGATCATCTTCAGCCGCTGCCCCTCACCGCCGGACAGGGTCGAGGTCGGCCGATCCAGGCTCAGATAGCCGAGTCCGATGTCGGTCACCCGCTGCAGTGCGGTCCGGATCGCGGCGGCGAGTCCGAGCGCGGCCGGATCGGTGATCTCGTCGAGCACCGTCATCAGATCAGTGATCTGTAGTCCGGACCAGTCGGCGATATTGCGGCCACCGATCTTCGTCGCCAGTGCCGCGTGGTTGAGCCGCGCACCACGACAGGTCGCGCAGACACCCTCGGTGAGGAACTTCTGCATCTGTTCGCGCGTCTTCTCACTCAGTGTGGAGGTGTCGCGTTGCAATCGGGTGCGGGTGAATTTGGCCGCCAACCCTTCGTAATTCGCCTTCCAGGTGCCTTTGGCGAAGGTCAGCTCCACCTTGCCGCCGGTGCCGTAGAGCAGGTCGGTGAACTCGTCCTCGGTGTAGTCGACCAGCTTCTTATCCGGATCGAAGCGCCCGGATTTGCCGTACATCTGCCACTCGCCGCTGTCCACGGCATACCCGGGCAGCAGAATCGCACCCTCATTCAGCGATTTGCTCCGGTCGACCAACCGATCCGGATCGGCGCGCACGGTAACTCCGAGTCCATCGCAGTCCGGGCACATGCCCTGCGGCACATTGAACGAGTAGTTATAGACGAATCCGGCTGAGGGCGAACCGAATCGGGCGAACATCGCCCGCACCATCGAGTAGATATCGGTCATCGTCCCGACGGTGGAGCGCGGACCGCCGCCGACGAGCTGCTGGTCGATGATGACCGGTGCCGTCAGATTCTCGATCGCCTCGGCATGCGGCCGCTCATAGCGCGGCAGGAAGTTGAGAATGAACGCGGGAAATGTCGCATACAGCTGACGCTGGGATTCCACGGCAATCGTGTCGAAGACAATCGACGACTTGCCCGACCCGGAGACGCCGGTAAAGACGGTGATCTTGTTCTTGGGGATCTCCAACGACACATTGCGCAGATTGTGCTCACTGGCACCGAGGACGCGGATGACATCCGTAGCGACGACGGAATCGGCAAAAGGCATGCCGCCCACCATGCCATGCGCTACCGACAAAATGCCCGAGGAAATGTGATGCAGATCACATTATACATGCTCTCTCTTCCCTGACCAAACGACGAAGGAACTGCGAAGTGGCACAGGCATATGCCGTCGATAACGGGGTTGTCGCGGGTGGATTTGGAGCGGTGTCTCCACCTGGACGATGGGGACGACAAGCTGATCGCCGATCGGCGCCGTGATTACAACAAACTCGGCTTTGTCCTTCAGCTGGTGACGGTCGGCTACTTGGGGATGTTTCCTGCCGGATCCGCTAGATGTGCCGGGTGAGCTGGTGGATCGTGGACCGTGACGGCGCTTCGATCCACTTCCGAGTGGGACGCCTTCACTGCCGGCGTGAACGCCGGCGAATTCGACCGCTGATGGAGCGATCTGCGCTCAGCGCAGCAGTTCGATGACCGCGCCCATCGGCTCCATGCTGCTCTCGAGCACAGAGACGTAGCTGAATCCGAACCGTTCGCGGCGCTGTTCCAACTGCCGCGCCATTTCCTTCGGCGTCCCGATCAGCAATGCGGGCAACTCCTCCGGCCAGTCGGCGCCATCGGTGGGTAGATGCGGCGCGTACAGTTCCAGTGCGGCCGAACGTTCCTCCGGCGGAATTACCCGCTGCAGCAGGATATTCAGCTCGACATTCTCGGCTCGTGTGCCGAGCAACTCTCGCAGGTACGCCATCCGCGCATCGGTCGTGGCGAGCCCGACGAACCGCAGTGGTCCACCGTTGAACGCCGGGGCCGCACCGGGCAGCGCGACGATATCGGCATATTCAGCCGCGACTCGCAGTAGCCGATCGCCCCAACCGGCAATGACGAGCGGCGGCCCCGCGGGTTGCGCGGGACGCGGCTGATACTCCGGATCGGCGAACAACCGCCGCAAGGTCGCCGCGGTTGCCGCCAACTGGTCGACCCGTTTGCCCGCGCTCTCGAAAGTGATTCCCGCCGTTTCGAATTCTTCTCGGACATATCCGGCTCCGAGTCCCAACTCCACCCGTCCATCGGTGAGCAGATCGGCCGTAGCCGCGTCGCGCGCCAAGAGTGTCGCGTTGTAGAACGGCGTATTCAATACGAGCGTGGTCAGCCGGACCCGCTCGGTCGCCTCGGCCGCGAGCATCATTGCCGGAAAAGGTGCGGGCAGCCCCAGATGATCGGCCACACCGACCACGTCGTACCCGAGTTCCTCAGCCCTGCGACACTTTCGTATCCACTCCGCCCGCGAAGCGGATGCGAGCAGGGTGACACCGAACCGGAACTTGCCTCGCGCAGCCGTCACCCCTCCTGTCTACCAGCGTGCCCGCCCAACCGCCGATCAACATGGCGCGAGCGACAGTCCCACCCAAACCATCCCGGTCAAGGTCACCACCGCCGCCAGAACCGGCCCCGGTCGGCGCAACCGAGCGGTTCCGACGATGCTCGGCAGGGTCTTGCGCCATTGCGGCGCATCGGATTTCGTCTCCGATGTCCGACTGCCCAACCAGCGTCGCACCAACCCGATGGTGCCGATAATGAGTGTCGCGATCAGCACAGCCCGCCCCTACACGTGTGCGGCTGTCCGACGCGAAGACGCGCCCTTCGCCTGCGGCACGACACCGAACTCGATCAAACTCTGCGCGGTTTCCAGCACCGTCTCCCGCACCGGCCGCATCGACCATCCGAGTTCCCGGCACGCCTTCTCAGAGCTGAGCAGCTCGGAACGACCCAACGTCGGCAAGGTCAATCGTATCCCCTTGTCGAACAGGGCAATCGCCCGCACGAGGACATCAGGGATCACGTGGGTCGGCACCCGGAATCCGCGCGGGCCGAATTCCTCGGCCAACATGCGCCCCATATCTGCCATCCAGACATGGTCGCCTGCACAGATATACCGATTCCCGACTGCTTCGGGAGCCTCCAGCGCCAGCCGGTGTGCCACCGCCAGATCCCGCACATCAACCACTGCCCACCCCACCCGCGGTGAACCCGGCGCGTCGCGAGCGAGCAGCCGCCGCACCGGTTCGTGCGAGGTGCTCGTCGCCGCGGATTGCAACGGCCCCAACACCATTCCTGGATTCACCACCACCAGCTCGAGGTCCGAATCCGCGGCGAATTCCCACGCCGCCCGCTCGGCCAGTGTCTTGCTCTTTTGGTAGGCAGCGCTGCGTTCGACCACTGACCAGTCGGCCTCGGTGCGCACCGCATCCGACTCGTGGCCGTAGGTCACCGCGGCGATGGAGGAGGTCAGCACCACCCGTTGAACGCCGCCGTCGGCACACGCCCGCAACACCCGCAAGGTCCCGTCGACCGCAGTATCGATCAGTTCCCGTTCGTCGTCCGGCGGCGTCGCCGGAAACGGTGATGCCACGTGCAGTACGTACACGCAGCCCGAAATGGCTGCGGCCCACCCCGCATCGTCGTTCAGATCCGCCGCGACGAATTCCAGCTCGCCGCTGAGCCGATCCGCGAGCGCGACCAGATGTGCGCGTTTATCCGCATTTCCGAGATCGCGAACCGTGCCACGCACTGTGTATCCGTGCTCGAGCAGTTCGGCGATGACGTATCCGGCGACGAATCCCGTTGCGCCGGTGACGAGTACCCGTGAACTCATATGCTTACCCGCTTCGAAGGAGGGAATGCGGCCAGCCCATCTGAGCGCCGCTCAGATAATCTAAGCACTGCATAGTTCGGCTGTCCAGCGGGTGTCGAATACGCTCGATTGGTGACGCGGACCAGTTACCACCACGGCGCGCTGCGCGACACGCTCCTCGCCGCCTGCCTGCGGCTGATCGAAACCGAGGGTCTCGGCGCGGTGAGCCTGCGGCGGGTGGCTCGCGAGGCGGGCGTGAGCACCGGCGCGCCCTACCACCATTTCGCTGATCGCTCGGCCCTGCTCGCGGCCCTGTCGACCCGCGGTTTCCGACAGCTCGGCAGCGATATGGCCGACGCGCGCGCCGCCGCCGACACGCCGCTGCAAGCGTTGACCGCGCTAGCCGAAACCTACGTGCGGTTCTCTCAGCAAAATCCCGGCTACTTCCGCCTCATGTTTCGCCCGGAACTTTCGCAACCCGATAAGCATCCGGACGCGCGCGCGGCGGGCGATGCGGCGTTCGACGTCCTCGTCGGCACCATCACCGAAGCCGTCGCCGCCGGATTGCTGCCCGCCGATAAGGCCGACACCCTGGCCGTCATGTGGTGGAGCCTGGCGCACGGTATGGCCTCGCTATGGCTGGACGGTCAGCTCGAAAAGCGCAGCACCCAACTCGGAACCACCGTGCCGACGCTGGTCGAGGACATCATGCGCACCTTTGCCGCGCTGGTCGGCCCCGGCGCGTGATACCCCGGCGAGCGCACCCGGCACTAGAGTGAAGCCAAAGGTTTGCTGTCCGACGCACCCGCACTCTTCGAGAGGGATGTTCCGATGACACAGCAGCTCGATCCGACGGTCCAAGAATTCGTCGCCGCGCTCAACGACAATGATCAGGACCGCTTCTACGCCATCCTCACCGACGACGCGACTATGTCCGACGACGGTGTGGAGCGCAATCTCGCCCAGTGGACCGACTCCGAAATCTTCGGCAGCAGTGGACGCATGGCAGTCGAATCCGTCGGCGACGGCGGCACCGAACTGGTTGCCGACTATACGAATACCCGCTGGGGTTCGATGCGCACCGCTTGGCGCTTCACTGTGCGTGACGGCAAAATAAGTCGATTCGAGACCGGCCAAGCCTGAGTATCGTCGAGTTCGTGTTCATTACGCCCCACTACGGCACGGGCTCGCTGGCTGACCTGTTCCCCTCCCTCCTGGCCGGGCTCGGTGTGCCCGGCGAGGTCGACCGGCTCGGTCTCGACGTCGTCGCCGACCGGATCTGTGTGCTGCTGATCGACGGTCTCGGCGCGGACGCGCTCGCCGCGAATTCCGATGCGGCACCGTTCCTGTCGGCGCTGACACAGCGCACACTGACGGCGGGTTTCCCGAGCACGACCAGCGTCAGTCTGAGCTCACTCGGCGTCGGTGTGCCACCTGGCGAGCACGGGTTCACCGGATACCTCATGCACGTACCCGGCTACGGCCGACTGGTGAACCCGCTGACCTGGCGGCTCCACGGCGCGGGACCGAAGATCGACCTGCTCCACGATCTGGTGCCGGAGCAATTCCAGCCCTCCACCACGGTTTTCGAGCGCGCCGCGGCCGATGGAATCGCAGTGGCCCAGGTTGCACCTAACCTGCAGGCGGGGTCCGGGCTGACCAGGGCAGTGCTGCGCGGCAGCGAATTCCGCCCGTATTTCTCTGTCGGCGATTTCGTCGACGGCGTCGTCACCGCATTGCGCGCAGGCCCACGCTCGTTGGTCTACGCCTACCACGGCAACCTCGACACGACCGGTCACGTGCGCGGGCCCTCCTCCGACGCTTGGCTTTTGGAGCTCGCGCACGTCGACCGGCTGGCCGCAACCATCGCCGAACATCTGCCATCCGATACTGCGCTCGTCGTGACCGCCGACCACGGCATGGTGGAGCTCGCCGACCGCGTCGACTACGACAAGACCGAGGTACTGCGCGAGGGCGTACGCCTACTCGGCGGCGAGCCGCGCGCCCGCCACGTCTTCACCGTCGACGGTGCAACCAACGATGTGGCGGCGATCTGGCAGGAATCCCTGGGCGCCGACTTCGATGTTGTTCCCCGCGCGGAGACGATCGATCGTGGCTGGTTCGGCCCGACTGTGGCACCGCATATCGCCGAGCGCATCGGCGATCTCGTGGTCGCGGCCCGCGGGTTGTGCGGTGTCGTGCGCACCGGCGCCGAACCGCTGGAGTCCATGCTGATCGGTCATCATGGTTCGCTCACGTCCGCGGAGATGAATGTGCCACTGCGCATATTCCGACCGTAACCGTGCCTTGCCATAGGCTGTACCGCGTCGTCGCGGGTATGGCCGCCCGCCGAACCGCCAGGAGGATCTCTATGAAAGCCACGCTTTTACGGACCGGACTCGGGGCCGCGGCGGTCGCGGCGCTGCTGGCCGGCTGCAGCGATATCGAGCGTGCGCTCAACCAGGGTGGCGAGACCAGCTGCCGCGATTACGTCAAACAGGATCAGGACACCAAGCGCACAACGATCACCAAGTTCATCAAGCAGCAGACCAACAACGATCACGAGCCCGCGGGCACCGCGGTCGATGGCACGATGATTCAGGTGGACCTGCTCTGCGGTGCCCAGGTCAACCAGGACACCCCGATCAAGAAAGCCGATATCGCAGGCATTTTCCTCAACAAGTAGTCCGAGACACCGATGCGCACGCCGAAAGTGGCGGGCGCATCGCGGTTTTCGGCTCAGTCCGCGACGTTGTGTGCGGCCAGCCAGTCCGCCGCCCGTTTGCGCGATGCCCGGCTGAGCCAGGCATCCTGGATGACCTCGGCCAACTCCTGCTTACTGAGTTCGCCGATGCGGTTGCCGCGCACCAGCACCGACAGATGCCCGTCGAAATGCGGGGTGGTGAAGAATGGCGAATCCGGATCCTGCACCAGGGCCAATTTGTCGGACTCCGAGGGCACCCAGATAACAATCACATCGGTATAACGCTCACCGGTAACCGGGTCGAATGCGTCGGGTCGCGGGTTGCGGAAGAAGACGAAGGATTTGCCGCCCACCTGGTAGACCGCATTGCCGTGGGGCCCGTCGACCCGGTTGACGAACGGCATGCCGGTGGCCACTTCGTGCACGTCGGTTACCTTGGCTCGTCGCGAAACCCTCGCCATATCAGCAGCGTAGACCGTGCGCGCACACCCCACTTGCATCTTCAATGGAGAACGGTCGGTCTGCCATCGAGCTCTCGACTGAACCTATCTGCGTACGCCACATCATGAGATTGTGAATGTCAGCTCACACGACGGTGCGTCCGCGGGCGATGAACGGGTGATCGGCCAGGGGGCCGCAGCCCTGGGCCGACACCGCGAAGCCCCGCTGTCCCGCCGCAGACCGGGACGGCGGGGGCCGGTGGCTACCGGCCGGGGAGGAAACGCAAGCTGCGGGCGAGCGTCATCAGCAACCGCTGCCATGTGTCCCGCGAAAACACCCGTGGCGCATCGAGATTCATGAATCGGGTGACCACAACGGTCTGCGGTTCGGTGAACTTCAACAGACCGTCCGGACCGTGCCTGCGCCCGACACCGGAGATGCCCATACCGCCCATCGGCGCGGCGGTGGTGCCCCAGGCCGGGGCATAACCCTCGTCGACGCAGACGGTGCCCGCGTGCAGCCGCTCGGCGATCAACTCCCCCGCGGCCTTGGTCTGCGCCCAAACGCTCGCATTCAGACCGTATTGGGTGTCATTGGCCAGGTCGATCGCCTGCTCGACACTGTCGACCGGGTAGATCGAGACCAGCGGACCGAAGGTTTCGTTGCGGCCGCATTCCATCTCGTCGGTGACATCGGCGAGCACAGTGGGTTCGAAGAACAGCGGTCCCAGATCCGGGCGCGCCTTGCCGCCCGTGAGCACCTGAGCGCCTTTGGAGGTGGCGTCGGCGATATGCTTGGAAACGGTCTCCAGCTGCGCCTCGGAGATCAGGCTGCCGATATCGGCCGAATAGTCGTAGGCCGCACCGAGTTTCGCGGCCTGAATGGCGGCCACGAACTTCTCGGTGAACTCCGCGGCGACCGCCTTCTCCACATACAGCCGTTCGATCGAGATACACAGCTGACCCGCATTGGAGAAGCAGGCGCGTACCGCGGCCTTGGCCGCCTTATCCAGTTTCGCGCCGCTGGTGACGATCATCGGGTTCTTGCCGCCGAGTTCGGCGGAGAAGCCGATGAGCCTGCGCCCGCACTGTTCGGCCAGGGTGCGCCCGGTCGCGGAGGAGCCGGTGAACATCAGGTAGTCGCAGTTGTCCACGATGGCCGTGCCGACCACGGTGCCCGGTCCTGGAATGACGGCGAGCAGGTCACGCGGCAATCCGGCCTGGTACAGCAGTTCGGCGCTGGCCAGTGCGGAGAACGGGGTCTGGCTGTCCGGTTTGACGACTACCGCATTGCCCGCGAGCAGCGCCGGGATCGAATCGCCGATGGACAGCAGCATCGGATAGTTCCACGGCGCGATCACACCGACGACGCCCTTGGGCTGGTGGCGCACGGTCGCCCGATTGAGCACCGGGAACGCGCCGGGCACGCGGTGCGCGTCGAGCAGATCGGGCGCGACCCTGGCGAAATAGCGGGCAGCGAACATCAGGCCCATGATCTCTTCCTGGGCGGCCCAACGCGCCTTACCGGTTTCGGCCTGGATCACATCCATCAGGAATTTGCGCCGTTCGATGACCAATTCGCGGTATCGCTCGAGTACCGCGGCACGATCCTTGGCCGAGCGCGTTGCCCATCGGGCTTGTGCCGCCTTGGCCTTGTCGAATGCGGCCGTCACATCGTCGGCGGTGCCGACCGGCACCGTACCGAGCGGGTTGCCGGTGAAGGTCTCGGCGATCGTTCTGCGCGCACGAGCGTCCGGATCGGCGATTGCGGCGAGCGAGCTCAGGCGCTCGAAGACGTCGGCATTCGGCGCGGACATCGGTGCCTCCTACTGGTCAGTAACCCCGGGATACACACAACATACGCCGCGCGCGATCGCCGTCATAGCCACTGCCCGGGGTTGGCGGATGACCACGCCTATTCGGCGGAAACTGTCACGTTCACGAGGCCCGATCTGTCTCATGGGCACCTGAACCCCATCGAGGGAGGAACGATGAATATCGCACTCTGGATCGGGCAAATCGTGCTTGCAGTCGTGTTCACCGCATCCGGGATCGCGAAATCCACCCAGTCCAAGGAGAAGCTGGTCGAGACGGGCCAGACAGGTGTCGCGGTGTACCCGAAGGCGATCGTGCGCATGACCGCCTACGCCGAATTACTCGGCGCCATCGGCATTATCGTCCCGTGGTGGACCGGTATCGCACCGGTACTCACCCCGTTGGCGGCGGTCGGATTCGCCGCGGTGATGATCGGCGCGATCAGCTCGCACATCCGCCTGCGCGAACCCCGCAATATCGCGATCACCACGACGATCCTGATCATTGCCGTCCTGGTCGCCATCGGCCGCTTCGCGGGGCTGTGATCTCGGTCGCGGGTCCACCCGGGGAATCGCCACCGAATCGATTCATCCGCACCCGGGCATCGTTCGCGATGTCAAATCCGCTCCCGCTCAGCGAGACTCGAGCAACAAAATGGTCACAAATGGTTTAGGTTATTGCGATGTTCAGAGCGAGGCTCGGGGTCCGAACGCGGATTCTGGCGATCGCGCTCGTGCCGAGCCTGACTCTGCTCGTGGTCGGCGTGGGTGCGGCGGGATATCTGGTGGCCGAGGGGAATAAGGCCAAGGACTGGGCCGCACAGAATCAGCAGGCCATACCCTCCATCCGCGAACTGCTGGAGGCGGTCCAAAGCGAACGTCAGCTGACACTGGCCGCGCTGACCGGCGACGAGACTGCCTCCCCCGCACTCGGTGTGTCCCGGATGCGCCTCGACGGTGCGCTGAAAGGCCTGATCGAGGCGTCCGCCGGACTACGGGCGGTGGACGATTCGAAGATCGGCGACAACGCCGCGAACTTCGTGACGCTGTCGACGTCGATAAATCAGCTCCGCACGCTCACCGATGCCGGTACGTTGCCCGTCCCGGACGCATACAACTTCTACAACCGGCTGCTCGATGTCATCTCCTACGGCACCGAGATCGCCGAGCGGACCGCGCCGGATGCCGAGATCGGCGTGCATATCGCCGACGGTATGCGGATTTTCCTGGTGACCGAGGCGATGTCGCGCAGCACCGCGCTCGGGGGCATGATCATCAGTGCGAACGGGCCGACTCCCATTCCGCTGGAGGAGTACCTGCATCAGATCGGCTTCTATCACGCCGAGGCCGCCAATCTCGCCGGCGAACTGGATCCCAAGCAGCAGGAGAGCCTGCACACGCTGATGGCGAGCCAGGCCTGGCAACAGCTCACCGCCATGGAAAACGCACTGGCCCAACGCACTATGACGGCGGCGAGCACCACCTCCGGCTCGTCGGCTTCGTCCAGCTCGTCGAGCAGCACCACCAAACAGTCGACACCACCCGCCCTGCCATTGAGTACCCAGGAGTGGCAGAGCGCGGCCGCTGAGGTGAACCGCGGGCTGATCGATGTGTGGATCGCCCAGAACAAGTACTCGCAGAAGCTGGCCGAGGACACGGCCGCCGATGCCACCGCGCGATCCGCGTGGGCCGGTGGCGGTGTCGTCGTGGTCAGCCTGCTGGCGTTCGTGATCGCGATCGTACTGGCCAACCGAGTCATCAACCGGCTCAAACGACTTCGCGGTGAAACACTCGCGCTGGCCGATGAGCGGCTGCCTGAGCTGATGCGCCGGCTCGGCGACGGCGAACTCATCGATCCGGCGGCCGAATCCGCGGAACTGGATTACGGTCATGACGAAATCGGCCAGGTGGCCAAGGCCTTCCAGCACGCGCATGCCGCGGCCGTCGCGGGCGCGGTGACCGAGGCGCGCACCCGTGAGGGTGTGAAGGCGGTGTTCCTGAATATCGCGCACCGCAGCCAGATCGTGGTGCATCGGCAGCTGGAGATCCTCGACAAAGCCGAAGAGCGCCAAGAGGATCCAGCCCTGCTGGACACCCTGTTCCGGCTCGATCACCTCGCCACCCGCGAACGCCGCAATGCCGAGAACCTGATCATTCTCGGTGGCGGTCGGCCAGGTCGGCAGTGGCGCAATCCGGTGCCGCTGATCGATCTGGTGCGCAGTGCGGTCGGCGAAACCCTGGACTACGCACGGGTGCGGGTGTCCCGGCTGCCCGAAACCCACGTGCTCGGCGCGGTGGTGGCCGACCTCATCCATCTGCTCGCCGAACTGGTGGACAATGCGACCTCGTTCTCGCCGCCGCAGTCGCGGGTCGAGGTGAGCGGCAATGTCGTCGGCAAGGGCGTGGTCATCGAGATCAGCGATCAGGGCATGGGCATGACCGAGTCCGAAATCGCGCGGGTCAACGAGATGCTGTGCAATCCACCGGATTTCGGTGTCGCGGCGCTGTCCTCGGATTCCCGGCTCGGCCTGTTCGTGGTCGCGCAGTTGGCCCACAGGCATGGGACATCGATCCGGCTGTCGGAGTCCGACTACGGCGGCATCCGCGCCATCGTACTCATCCCGTCGGCCCTGCTCGCCAATGAACAAGCCGCTCTGACATCGGATCCCGAGCCGCTGGAATCGGCACGCAGGCGACGGCATCCGGTCCCCTTCGTCGACTCCTCCCCCTTCGGTGGCGCCGAAACCGAATCCGCGGTGCTCACCGTGCCGCCGCTGGCACCACCTGCCGTCGAGGCACCGGCGCCGGGTCCCGCGTTCGAGGCACCCCAACCGACCCCGGCGGACACCAGACCCGCGCTGCCGCGCCGCCACCGGCAGGCCAGCATCGCACCGCAATTGGCGCAGCCGGCTCCGGCCGAGCCCGCGGCGGAGCAGCCGCCGGAGCGGGAACGTTCGGCGGAGCAGGCCCGAGATCTGATGGCCGCCATCGAGAACGGGACCAGGCAGGGCCGCCGCACCATCCCCGATGCCGTGCTGCCCGAGGTGGCAGCCGCCGAGCAATCCGGCACACTTCAGGCACCGAGCGGTAAACACTCGAACGAACAGGAAGGCAACGGTGACTTCTTCCAGCCCCGGTGATCTCAACTGGCTGCTCGACGATCTCGTCGATCGGCTGGCCGGCGTGCGCTATGCGGTGGTGCTCTCCACCGACGGGCTGCTGCTCGGCCGCTCCACCGCCATGACCCGCGAGGACGCTGAACATTTCGCCGCCATGTCCTCCACCCTCTACGGCCTGGCCCGCAGTGCGGGCAGCCGTTTCGACGGCGGCGGGGTTCGCCAGGCCGTGATCGAACTCGATCGTGCGGTGCTGTTCGTAACCTCTGCGGGCGACAACGCCTGCCTGGCGCTCCAGGCGGCCGAATCAGCCAATCTCGGGATGGTGGCCTATGAAATGAATGTCACCGTCCAACGCGTCGGCACCTTTCTATCCACCCCTGCGCGCTTACCATGACGCAGAGCGGTGGGCAATGGTTCGACGATGAGGCCGGTCCACTGGTCCGGCCCTATGCGGTCACCCGCGGACGGGTGATGGGGGCAGGCCATGACCTGGACATGCTCACCGTAGTTGTCACGGCCGATCCGCCGCCCACGCTGCGGCGGACCGATCCGGAATATGCGGACATCGTGCGGCTGTGCCGCACACCGCAGTCGGTCGCCGAAGTGGCGGCCTATCTGAAACTTCCCTTGGCGGTGACCAAGATTCTCGTCGGCGATCTGATCGGCGAGGGCCACTTGATCTTCCGGGCGCCGGTGCAGCCGGAGGCGGGTCCCGGCGATCTCAACATATTGCGAGCGGTACTGGATGGCATCCGAAAGCTTTGATCCGACCCGGCCCGGTGCGACACCGCAACTGGCAGCCTCGGTCAAGATTCTCATCGCCGGTGGTTTCGGCGTCGGCAAGACGACCATGGTGTCGGCGATCAGCGAGGTCGCGCCGCTGCGCACCGAGGAGTTGATCACCGAGGTCAGCACCGGAGTCGACGACCTGTCCGGCGTCGAACAGAAGACAACGACAACGGTCGCGCTGGACTTCGGCCGTATCACCATCGACCGCGACCTAGTGCTCTACCTCTTCGGCACGCCGGGGCAGGACCGGTTCTGGTTTCTCTGGGACGAACTGTCCCGCGGCGCGTTGGGCGCGGTCGTACTCGCCGACACCCGTCGGCTCGGCAATTCCTTTGCGGCCGTGGACTTCTTCGAACGTCGCGGGCTGGCGTTCACGGTCGCGGTCAATTGTTTCGAGGGCGCACCGGTATACACGGTCGACGAGGTCCGCGACGCGCTCGATCTCGACGATCACATCCCGGTAATGCTGTGCGACGCGCGTGACCGCGCCTCCTGTAAGGAGGTGCTGCTGAACCTGGTGCAGCACCTCATCGCCCGGGCGGGGCGGGCCCCGGTCGCGACCTGATCGCGGTTACCGGTATTCCAGCTCGGTGCTGATGTGGTGCCGGTGATGCCGTCGACCTTCCAGTCGGGGAGGCAGCCGACCAGGACAATCGGTAGTTCCTCGATCATCCGGTCCGCCGAAATACCTTGGGCGCGTGCGCGAGACATGGCCGTCAGTGGCGTGACGCAGCGGTCGGGGCGGATTCGCCACGCTCGGCCAGCATTCCGGCCAACGCCTCCTCGCCGCGCAGGGCCGTCAGCGCGGTTTCAGCATTGTCGCGGACGGCCAGTTTGCGGGGTCGACCAAGGCGTTTTCCCTGTGGGCAATGAGCTCGAGTTGGCGGCGGTCAAGCGCAGGGCCACACGATCGGGGCTCGCGTGCCGCGGTTCTACACCGAAAGCGGCCGATTCGCACGCGGATACAGCGAAATCCCCGACCAGCACAAACCAGCTCGTTTGCGGCTGGTGGCACGATTCTCAATGGCACCCCAGTTCGCTGGAAAGGTTGTGTCGCATGCGCCGCATCATCACGCCGACTCACGCTTGATGCCACCAGGAGATGAAGAGCAGCACGCCACCGGCGGCCAGCAGCAGCGATACCGGAATCGGCCACCACGGGCCGTGCCGGCCGAGCAACCGGCGGGTCAGGCGCACTTGCACCGCGCCGAGTCCGGCCAGCACCAGTCCCCAGACGGGTAGTAGCCCAACCCCGAGCAGCGCATGTACCGCCCAGGCCCCGGCCAGCGTCGGACCACCCCACGAGTGTTCGAGATCGTTGTCCGCGATGAGCGGATAGAAAATTCCGCGCACCGCGGCGATGGTCGCCAGGAAGGCCAGAAACCAGGTGAGCAGGCCGAGTGCACCGGCCAGCACCGAATGCACAACCGCCCGCACCGCCAGGGCATCGCGTGGTGCGATGAAGATGCCGAGCAGCCGGCGCGGGACCCGAAACCGGCTCGCGATGGGGCCGAGAGCGATCACCGGCGCAACCAACGCGTATGCGGCCCAACGCAACAGTGAGCGAACCGTGGTCATGCCATCGACCGTATCCCGCACGGCGGATACGCGGACACCTCAGGCCAATCGGCCCGCATCGACCAGGTCGTCGAACAGCAGCTGATCGACCGGCGGCACCAGCGCGCGATCCGCGTAGCAGAACCAAGCGACCTCTTCGATCTCGCTGCTGGCCGCGAGGGTGCCGTGATAGTCAGCGGTGTAGCAACTCATCCGAACGACCACGTCATCGGCGGATCCGTGCAGTGCGGCCTCGTACGTGCCGACGTGGGCGACGGTTTCCGGAAGCAGCGCGACGGTCAACTCCTCTTCGATCTCGCGCAGTAGCGTCTGCAGATCGGACTCCGCGCCCTCACGCTTCCCACCCGGGATGTAGAAGATGTCCTTGCCTTTGGGACGCGCACACAGGATGCGGCCGCCCTCGATGCGCACCCACGCGACCGTGTCGATCAGATTCCGCACTCGCCCATCCGCCACCGCCGCAGCCTAATGGACGGATCGATCAGTGGACGGGCTGGAGGTCGGCGGGCAGGGTGGAGCGTCCGCCCGTCGCGCCCGTGACCGCCGCCGTCGCGGTGGCACCGGGACTGATCCGACTCGGCGCCCGGATGCCGAAACCGGTTGCGACTCAACAGACGGCGGGATCCCGTCCGGAATCACCGGCGGCATCGGTGTGACCTCCTCGGGGCCCACCGAGGTGTGATTACTACGCCACCTGGACCGTGAATCCGGTGTGGCCCAGGGCTGCGGCCATCGACGACCAGGATGGGAGAGATCCAGCCCGCTGCTCGGCTTACTCGGAGCGATGCTCGGCGGGGAGCAGTTCGGTGTCGCCGGCGCCCGGCCCGAGGACATATTGGTCGAAGGCACCCACTGTGCTGCAGAACAGTACTCCGACCGCGATTTCCAGTAGGCCGACCACCGTCGCGGCCATCACGGCGAGTAATGCGGTCCGGTTCGTCGCGCGACGGACCGGACCGACCGGTGCGACCAACCGCTCGGCTCGAACCAGTACGGCGGTAGCCGCGGCACTCAACGCGCCCGCCGGGAGCGGTTCGGTCGCCCCGACGATCGCGAGCAGACCACCGAGCAGCGGCTCCCGCCCGTGCCTGCGCGCCGCCGTATCGTCGGCGCACATCTCGAGCAGTCGGCCGATTTCCTGCTCCCCGTCGGTCGCAAGACGCATCCCGGGCAGGGCGATCGCGATACCGCGCAGGAAGCGGAGCAGTCCGGCATGCCGTTCGCTCAGATGTGCGTGCTCATGGGCGAGCACCGCGGCGAGCTGCTGCTCGGTCAGTGCGTCGACGGCCGCGCTGGTGACCACGATGGTGTCGGGCCGTCCGGCCACGCAATAGGCTTGGCGCTCCGGGGAATCCAGCACGACGGCACCGACACCGGGCACACGTCGACCGACCATGCGGACGGCCCGCGCGTGTGCGATGGTTTTACGTCGCATCTGCACCATCGCCCGTGTGACATGCGTCAGGATGCCGACGAGCGCAGCGGCGACCAGGGCCGCGCTGGTGAGGGTGCCCAATTGGATCAGCAGGTCACCGTGCAGACGCATCGGCGTGGCCAGCGCGGTGTAGCAGTCGTGCAAAATATCGGCGGGATGCCAGTAGGTGGCGAATTCGACGATCAGCATGCCGGACGCGATGGCCCACGCACCCAGTGCGCCCGCGATCGCGACCAGCCAGGCGAGCACCCCGAGCCGGGGTGCGACGCCGCGCCAGGTGAGTCTGCGCAGCACGGTCGGACCGAAGGTGGCCACCATGCTCCCGTAGATCATCAGGCTGACGGCTACGTTCACGGCGCCTCGGGCGTTTTGCGTGAGCTGAGCCGACGCAGCGCGGCACGCAGTCCGGCCGACTCCTCCGCACTGATCCGATCGACGAAATGGCTGAGCACCAGATCCGAGCGACCGCCGGAGCCGAGGGCCTCGAGCATGAGTCGCGCGCTGTGTTCCTCGCGGGTGAGCGTCGGCCAATATCGATATGCCTTGCCCGCGCGTTCGCGTGCCAACCAGCCCTTGCGGTGCAGATTGTCCATGGTCGACATGACCGTGGTGTAGGCAATGTCGCGTTCGGCGGCCAGTTCGTCGAAGATTTCGCGGACCGTTGTGGTTTCCGCGTCCCGATCCCAAATGCGGTCCATGATCACCGCCTCCAAATCCCCGAATCCACGCACGATGCCGACTCCCTCATCAACTGACTGGACATCTCTGAAGTTCCAGGGTAGCTGGCTCGGATTATGTCTACGTAGTCATACCGTAGATCTGCGCTGGATATGTCGGGCATCCCGAGCATGCGGAACTCCGGTGTCGCCGGCTCAGGGAGGTCTCGGCCACCCCGACCGGGCATAGAGTGCTGCGGTGGACGTGGTGATCGCTGTCGTGGGAATCGTCGTCGGTGCGGGAATCGTGGTTGCGGGCGTGGTCGGCGCGCACTGGTATCTCTGGCGGCGGCTCGTATGGGAGACGACCGAGCGTGGGTCGATAGGCCGCCGAGCGGGGACCGGGGTGATCGTCGCGGGGACAGCGCTGTTGATCGGTGCATTCGTATCCGAATCGGCCGGGGTTCCGTTCCTGATCACCCAGATCATCGCCTGGCCCGGTTATCTGTGGGGCGCGCTGTTCCTCTATCTCGTGCTGTGGCTCTTGGTGGGCGAGCTGGTCCGGCCGCTGCTCCGGCGCTGGATCACGCATTCGAACAGGTCCGAGGTCGCGGTCGCGGACGTGCCGGTTCCGGAAACCGCGCAGCGAGACGATCCCGCGCCCGTTTCCCGGCGACTCTTCGTCTCTCGCGCGGTCGGCGCCGCGGCAACGCTGGCGGCCGTGACCACCGTCGGCTACGGCACCAACGTCGTGCTGAACGGCCCACGAGTGCAGCAGTTGACAGTACCGCTGGCCAAGCTGCCGCGTGCCGCACACGGCTACCGGATCGCCGTCGTCAGCGATATGCATCTCGGCCCGATTCTGGGCCGCGGGTTCGCCGAGCGAGTGGTCGAGACGATCAACGGTACACAGCCGGATCTCATTGCGGTCGTGGGCGATCTGGTCGACGGTAGCGTCGAACACCTGCGCTCGGCGGTCGAACCGCTGTCGCGATTGCACGCGCGTCACGGCGCCTATTTCGTCACCGGCAACCACGAATACTTCTCCGGCGCCGAACAATGGATCGAGCACGTGCAAGAACTCGGACTGCGGCTACTGGCGAACAGCCGAACCGAACTACCGCATTTCGACCTCGCCGGTGTCAACGATCTCCAGGGTGAACGCATGGGGCAGGGTCCGGATTTCGCCGCCGCGCTCGGGGACCGTGATCTTGCGCGTACCGCGGTACTGCTGGCGCATCAGCCGGTGCAAATCCACGATGCGGTCGAGTTCGGCGTCGACCTGCAACTGTCCGGCCATACCCACGGCGGTCAGCTATGGCCCGGCAATTTCATTGCGGGCCTGGCCAATCCGACCGTCGCAGGCCTGGAGCGCTACGGTGACACCCAGCTCTACGTCACCCGCGGCGCCGGCGCGTGGGGACCCCCGGTCCGCGTCGGCGCCCCCTCCGACATCACGGTGATCGAGCTGGCATCGAAACAGGCGTGACCGGGCCGTCGGCTCGACGCTGACACCGACCAGGCTGCTTCGTCTTCGCATTGAGTGGAGTGAGCTCATGTCGAGTCGAGTGCGGTTCACCGGGTGCGCAAGCGCGTTCCCTCGGCAGCGCTGCACGGGTAGTCCCAGGATCCTGTCCCTGCCCTCATTACATCGTCGGTCACCCCTGCTGTGTCTGATCGAGCATGGTGAGGTAGGCATCGAGCTGCGCGGCGCCGGCGAGAAGGTTGCGGCTGCGTGTGGTCAGCCGGTCCTGCCAGGAGTTGAGGAAGAGGGTCAACGCGTCTGCCCCGCCCGCGTTGCGCAGAGAATCGATGAACTGGGCGACCTGGTGCAGCAGGTAGCCGCCCTGGCGCAGTTGTCGTGCGATCTCGGCGTCGCGTACGCAGTCCGGTCCATATTCGCGATAACCCGTTGCTCGGTCGCGTCCGGGGCGCAGGATGCCCTGGGTCTCCCAGGTGCGCAGCGTGGCGGGGTGCACGCCGAGTCGGCGCGCGAGTTCGCCCACGGTCAGCGGTCGACCGGTGACCTGGGGCGGTGTCGTAGTGGACAGGCTGCCGAGGGCCGTTGCGACCTCGGTGCGGGTGTCGCGTTCCGCGAGCAGCGCGACGTGTGCGGCGTCGATGAACCGGTACGCGGACTCGGTGTCGCCGCAGTTGGTCGCGCGCATGATCTCCATTGCCCGCTGGTGTCCGTGGCCACCGCGCAATGCGAGGAAGGCACGTAGCGCCTGTGCGTGCAGAGGTGTGTACCGCCGGTAGCCGGTCTTGCTGCGCTCGGTCGGCGGAAGGATGCCCGCGTCGTCGTAGTTGCGGATCGCCTGTGCGGACAACCCGTGTTCCCGGGCAAGGTCGATGGGCCGCAGCTTGCACCTCCGATTGAGGCTTTCATGTCTGAATCTCAGGTAGAAGTTGCAGAAGTTTCACTCGAATCTTCAACGATACTGTCGACGGTAGCTCATTCTGGAAGGGGTATTCATGTCTACCGCGATATCACTGCGTGGCATCGGCCGCCAACTCGACAACCCGGCGAGCCTGGGCGGTGCCCTCGACGAACTGTTCGCCACGCGGACCGAGCCGCCGACCCTGCTCGCCCTCGGTGAACCGACACACGGGATCGAGGCATTCCCGTTGCTGCGCAACGAACTTCTCGGTCACCTCGTCGAACGGGGGTACCGGTCGATCGCGTTGGAGACCGATGCCTTCGCCGCATCCCTTGTCGACGACTACGTGGCCGGGGCGCCGGTGGAGATCGACACGGTGCTCGCGACCGGGTTCAGCCACGGGTTCGGTGCCGTGCCTGGCAACCGCGAACTCGTCGAATGGCTCCGCGCGCACAATGCCGGTCGCGCACCGCAAGATCGGGTCGGTTTCTACGGCTTCGACGCGCCGACGGAGTACGCCGGTGCGCCGAGCCCGCGACGCGCACTGTCCTCGGTCATCGATTACCTACCCGTGGCGCTGCGGCCCGAATCAGTCCGCGACCTCGACGCCCTGCTCGGCGAGGACACCGATTGGACGAACGAGGCGGCCATGTTCGACCCGGCAGCGTCCATCGGCAACTCCGACCGCGCTCGCTCCCTGCGCATCGTCGCCGACGATCTGGCCAGTGCGCTGCGCCGCGCGGCACCCGGCCTGCGCCCCGCCGACCCGACCGGCTACGACCACGCCGTCGCGCACGCCAGCACCGCCCTGGGCCTGCTGCGCTATCACGCGGCCATCGCCAGCCCCGCGCCTGATCGTATCGCGACCCTGTTCAGCCTGCGCGCCGAAATGATGGCCGAGAACCTGCTCGCGATCATTGCCCGGGAGCACCGGCGCGGGCCGACCCTGGTCTTCGCGCACAACGCACACCTGCAACGCATGCAATCCTCGATACCGACCGTGGAAGACGAGGCGAACTGGGGCAGCGCCGGCGCCCTCGTCGGGCTCACCCTCGGCGAGCGCTACATGTTCCTGGCAACAGACGCCAGCCTCGACAGCGATCCGGGCACCCTCCAGAGCGTCCTGGCCGAGGCGACCACCCGACGCGCCCTGTTCGCCACACCGGCCCTGCGCGCCGCGCTTCCCCCGTCGACCAGCGCGGGCAAACCGATCGTGCGCGGCCACATCCCGCTCACCCCTGCCGACTTGGTCGGCGCCGACGCGGTCATCTTCATTGCCGACACCGACGGAAAACAGCATCAGTACTGGTAGCCCCTCTCAATAGCTCGCGGTTCGACGCGCTAGATGGGTGCCCTGCGGCGTGGGTATCGACTCCGCCAACGATCGCATGCTCGTGGTTCGCGCTGCTCAATCCGTCTCCTCGTACCGAATGATTCGGTGCCGCAACGGGATAGGCGGACAAGATGGTGAAGAGCTTCTGTGCGGGGTCCTATGAGGTCACGACCACCCGTGTGCGACACGCACGTCGCGTAGAAGTAGTGCCCGGTGTCGATGTCGGCGATCAGTGAGGGGCCGGTGGGTTCGCCACCACGGCCGAGCCGATGTATCCGGACGAGCCGATCGCGAGAATATGCACGGGAGCCTCCTGATATCCCTGAGTGACATCAGCTTTAGCGCGCTGATGTCTCTCAGGGGACATCATCGTTGTGCGTTAGCGTCGGACGTCGAGTGCGCGCAGCTCAGCCAGCGTCTCGGCGGCGATGACCGACAGGGTCCGCGTCTCGTTGGTGGCCAGCCACTGCCTGAAGGCGAGGTTGAACACGGTGACAGCGGACTCCGCCGCCAACGTGGCCGCGGGCTCGGCGATACCCTGGTCCCGCAGGGCGTCGCGCAGCAGCTGGGCCAGGTTTGCGTTCTTGTGATGCTGGCGCTCCAGCAATGCCGCGTTCGTGTCGATGATCGTCTGACGTGCGCGCGCGTGCTCGCGCGGCGTGTCCGCGAACATGTCGGCGACACGGGCTATGGCGAAACCGATCAGGGACATCGGCGACTCGCCCGCTGGTGCTTGCGCGACGGCGGCAACCAACGCGCCCTCGAGTTCCTGCTGCCCGAGAAACAGCACGTCGCGCTTGTCCGGGAAGTGCCGGAAGAAGGTACGCCGGTTCAGCCCGACGGCCTGGGCGATCTCCGCCGCGGTCGTCTGCTCGAACCCCTGGCTCGTGAATAGTTCAAGCGCCGCCTTCTGCAGGCGCGCCGTCGCACCGGGTTCCCAACGTGCCATGACTCTCCGTCCGCCTCGCCAGTGATGGCATCTGGAGACATCGTACGGAAGACCTGTTAGCGGTCAGGATGTCGCGCAGCACCTGTGGAAGTCGTAGCGCCGCGGTAGCGGGCACCCGCCCCAGGGTCGTCCATGCCGGGGTGTTCCAGTGGCACTAGGCGGAGGGCTCGGATGCCTCGACAACCGCTCCAGCGCACCACAGCCGGTCAGGCGGCGGTCACTCGGTCGTAATGACGAGCTTGCCACCCTTGGGTGTGCGGTTGCGTTCGAGCGTCGTGAGCGCCGCGATCGCCTCGCTGAGCGGCACAGTGCGTGCGATCGGCGGCCGTAGTGCCCCCTTCCCGGCGGCCCGTGCGACCTCCTCGAGATCCGCCACGACGGCTTTCGCGATC
Source organism: Nocardia sp. NPDC049707 (assembly GCF_040674855.1). Classification (NCBI taxonomy): domain Bacteria; kingdom Bacillati; phylum Actinomycetota; class Actinomycetes; order Mycobacteriales; family Nocardiaceae; genus Nocardia; species Nocardia sp. NPDC049707. The sequence continues at coordinate 65,730 of NZ_JBFANN010000002.1, forward strand.
AGCACCTGGTACGGCCCCGGCAGAATGCTTCTCGCGAACTTCGCAGGGGTGGGGTTGATGGCGATGATGCGACCGCCAGGTTTCAGCAACGTCCGCGCCGCTTTGATCGGCAGTGTGCCGGCAGTGTCGAAGACGATGTCGAATCGTCCGGTGAGTTTCGATGCGTCGAAGTCGAATTCAACGATCGGGGCGATACCGAGGTCGCGTGCCTCTTGCGTCGCGGTACCACGGCAACTACCTCCCACGGAGGCCCCTTGCATCAAAGCGATCTGGGCGGCGGATCGACCGACTCCACCGAGGCAGCCGTGGATGAAGACGGCCTGCCCGGCTTGCAGCTTGCCTTTGTTGATCATGGCTTGACGGGCGGTAAGCCCGACGATGGGAATCGCGGCGGCCACCTCCCACGAAAGACTCGCCGGCTTTTTCACGACCCCCTTCGCTTCGGCGACGACCATCTCGGCGAACGCTCCAGCCGCCTTTATGCTTGCGCCGCCGAGCACTTCATCACCGATGCCGAGCCGGGTGACGCCGTCGCCGACTGCTTCCACGACGCCCGCGAAGTCGTGACCCAAGCCACGCGGGAACTTCCGGCCGGTCATGATCTTCATCTCGCCATTGCGGATGCTCCAGTCCATCGGGTTCGCTGCCGCTGCCCGCACACGGACCAGAACCTCGTCGGTGCCGGGCCGCGCTGGCGCGAAATCCTCGAACCGCATCACCTCAGGGCCGCCGTATTCGTGGTATTGGATGCGCTTCATTGTTGTCATATTGATTCCCTCCACGAAATGATGTCATCGAGTGCCATCACTCTAGCACAGTAATGTCACTTGGTGACATCGCTGGAAGAGTTATCAACGGCGCTTGCAGGCGGCCGCCGAGGGCGATCTCGAACGCGTCGAGCCCGGGTTTCCACGACATCGGGAAGTAGAGATCGCGGCTACTCAGCGGCGCTCATTCCCCGGTCAGCGCCGACAACACCACTCGCACCTCGTCCTCGACCGGGATCTCCAACCGCCGCGACCTAGCCACCGACCAGCTCCCCTCCTGGCTCGATGTGTTCGGAGCGTAAACCGAGCAACCCAGCCGAAAAGTTCGACTCGCGGAGCGAGATCTATGCGAACATATGTTCGTGTCCGAGTCTGTCCACTCAGCGATTGCGCCGCGTTCGCGCAGGCCGCGGATCGAGGCGCGGGCGGAGGCCTCGATCTTGCATGCTGATCTCGACTCGTTCTATGCCTCGGTGGAACAGCGCGATAATCCTCGGTTGCGGGGGCGGCCGGTGATCGTGGGTGGCGGGGTGGTGCTGGCGGCCAGTTATGAGGCGAAGGCGTTGGGGGTGCGCACGCCGATGAATGGTGGTGCGGCACTGCGGCTTTGCCCGCATGCGATTGTGGTGCCGCCGCGTATGTCGGCCTATGCCGAGGCGAGCAGGGCCGTCTTCGAGATCTTCCACGACACGACACCGGTGGTCGAGGGCATTTCGATCGATGAGGCGTTTCTCGATGTGGGTGGGCTGCGGCGGATCGCCGGCGAACCCGTCGAGATCGGGCGGCGGTTGCGCAATGCGGTGCGCGAGCAGGTCGGGCTGCCGATTTCGGTCGGGATCGCGCGAACGAAATTCCTGGCCAAAGTGGCCAGCGCGGTCGCCAAACCCGACGGATTGCGCCTGGTGCCACCGGAACTCGAACTCGATTTCCTGCATCCGCTGCCGGTCGAACGACTATGGGGCGTTGGCGAGGTCACCTCCCGCACCCTGCACGAACACGGCATCACCCGCATCGGTCAACTTGCCGAACTCGGCGAATCGTCGTTGCGCGCCATCCTCGGCCCTGCCGCGGCACGGCACCTGTACGCCCTGTCCCTGGCTCGCGACCCGCGGCGCGTCGAAACCGGTGTCCGCCGCCGCTCCATCGGCGCGCCACGCGCACTCGGTCGTCGGTACCGGCCACCCGACGAGATCGAGGCTTACCTACACGGCCTCACCGACCGCCTCGGTCGTCGGTTGCGCGCGGCCGAGCGGGTGACCCGAACTGTGGTGTTGCGCATGCGTTTCGACGATTTCTCCCGAGCCACCCGCTCGCACACCCTGGCCGAGGCCACCGATCACACCGAAACCATCCTGTACGCAGCGCGCACCTTGCTCAGTGGCGCGATGCCCATGATTCAGGAGCGTGGCCTCACCCTCATCGGGCTGGCACTGACCAATCTCGACAACGCCGACGCCGTCCAACTGACCCTGCCGTTGGAATCTCGCGCCACCAACACCCTCGACGCCACCCTCGACGACCTGCGCCGCCGCTTCGGCTCATCCGCCGTCACCCGCGCCGCTCTCATCGGCCGCGGCGAAGGCATCTCGGTCCCGCTGCTGCCGGACTGATGCGCTCAACGCGGTGTGTATCCTCCATGCAGGCCGATTCGGCGGGGGGACCATCGATTTTTCGGAAACCACGGATGAGCAGGCCATCGCTATTGCCGTGCGCCCGAGGAGATTTCCGATGCCATACGCAGTGTTGGGCCTGCTCACGTTGGCCCTATGGGTCTACTGCCTGGTCGACATCGTTACTTGCCCCGATGCGGGGATCCGGCATCTGCCGAAAATGGCGTGGCTCATCGTCGTCATCCTGGTGCCGACCGTTGGCGCACTGCTGTGGCTGTTCGCGGGTCGCCCACTGCACGAGGGCGCCCCGCGTTCCCGCGCCCGCTACGCCGAATACGACCGGCCCGGCCGCTATGTCCCGCAGAATCCGGACGATGACGAAGCCTTTCTACGCGGCCTGCGGGAACGCGCCGAATCCCAGCGCCGCGAGGCCCGCCGCCAAGAGGAAGAACGCCAACGCGATCAGGACTGCCGCCGCGAACAGGGCGACCTGTAAGCGGTCACCCTCCGCCGGCTGCCATCCGCAGGCAACGGCTTTCGATTACTTATCCGCACGCGCATTCCGCGCCGCCGACCGATGACAGCGCGACGTGCACTGAACAATCTGGGCCAACGTGCCACGCCGCACCCCCGCCCCGACGTACCATCCCTGCGTGACCGACGCGATTCGTACCACCCCACTGCGGGTCCTGGTCTACAGCAACGACGCCGATACCCGGCGCCAAGTCATGCTGGCATTGGGCAGGCACCCGGACCCCGAGCTGCCCGCCTTCGACTACCTCGAGGTGGCGACCGCACCCGTGGTCATCGAACAGATGGACGCGGGCGGTATCGACCTGGCCATCCTGGACGGCGAATCCGCCCCAGCGGGCGGGCTCGGCATCGCCAAGCAGCTCAAGGACGAGATCGCCCAGTGCCCACCGGTTCTCGTACTGACCGGTCGCCCCGATGATGCCTGGCTCGCGAACTGGTCGCGCGCCGAGGCCGCCGTATCCCATCCGATCGATCCGATCCGGCTCACCGAGGCCGTCGTCGCGCTGCTGCACAACCGCACCGCGGCCTGACCGAATCTGCCCCGAGCGCCACATCATGCCCGCGTCCTCCGAGGACGCGGGCATTCTGCTGTCACGTGACGGTGCAATCACTCAGCGATCCGGCAGGTCGGATTACCCCCGATTCAGTCATAAATAGCAGTCCCGTTTTCGATCAAAGACCCAATCGAATAAATGGTCGACCCGCCGTGTCAGTTGTAGGCTGTGCCGTAGCTCACATGAGCGCGAGCCTCGATATGACAGACCCGCGTGGTGCGAGCAGGCCATGGGGCGAGTCTGACCGAGGCGGACAATGACGTCAGCCCGCCTCGGAAGCTGCCGTCATGATTCCGACGCCGACCATCACACTCCCGGCGCCGTCGGGGGACATGACGCCCAACCGCCAGCTACAGCTCGCAAGGAGGGGAAGTGCAGTCGTGAATATCGAGATGCCCACCCTGGTCCTAGGCGCGATCGCCGCCGCGTTCGCGGTGTTCTCCATCATCCTGTCGGCCCTCGTCGGCCCCAAGCGCTACAACCGGGCCAAACAGGAGGCCTACGAGTGCGGCATCGAACCGACTCCGCACGCCGTCGCAGGTGGGCCGGGAAACGTTACCGGACAACGCTTTCCGGTGAAGTACTACCTCACCGCCATGCTGTTCATCATCTTCGATATCGAGATCGTGTTCCTCTACCCGTGGGCTGTCCACTTCGATGCGCTCGGTCTCTTCGGTCTCGCCGCGATGGCGCTGTTCATCTTCAACGTCTCGGTGGCCTACGCCTACGAATGGCGCCGCGGCGGTCTCAGCTGGGACTGATCGCCCATACGCACTGGCCCACAAGGCATTTCGCTGCATCGGGCCGCACGCACAGTGGAAGTGAGAGTTAGTCGAACATGGGTCTCGAGGAAAAACTGCCCAGCGGCTTTCTGCTGAGCACGGTCGAAGATTTCGCCGGATATCTGCGCAAGGGCTCGCTGTGGCCGGCCACCTTCGGGCTGGCCTGCTGCGCCATCGAGATGATGGCCACCGGCGCGGGACGTTTCGATATCGCCCGCTTCGGTATGGAGGCGTTCCGCGCCTCACCGCGGCAGGCCGATCTGATGATCGTCGCGGGCCGGGTCAGCCAGAAGATGGCACCGGTGCTGCGTCAGGTCTACGACCAGATGACCGAACCGAAATGGGTGCTGGCCATGGGCGTTTGCGCGTCCTCGGGCGGCATGTTCAACAACTACGCCATCGTGCAGGGCGTGGACCATGTTGTGCCGGTCGACATCTACCTGCCCGGCTGCCCGCCGCGCCCGGAGATGCTGCTGAACGCGATCCTGACGCTGCACGCGAAGATCCAGCAGATGCCACTCGGCGTCAACCGCGAGGAGGCCATCCGTGCCGCCGAAGCGGCGGCACTGGCGTCCACGCCGACCATCCGGATGGAGGGTCTGCTGCGATGACCTTCGACTCCCCCGACAACACCGAAACCAGCACGCCGCAGGAGTACATCGACGCCGCGGCCACTGCAGGACCGGAAGGCACACCGCCGGAAGCGGATTCGGCATCGGCCGAGGTGATCGGCGTGCGGCGCGGCATGTTCGGTGTCACCGGCACCGGCGACACCTCCGGCTACGGCCGCCTGGTCCGGCCGGTGACACTGCCCGGCAGCACCCCCGCGCCGTACGGCAGCTATTTCGACGAGATCGTCACCGCATTGCACGGCGCGCTCGGCGCGGTCGGCACCAGCTGGGAGACCGCCATCGAGAAGGTGATCGTCTTCCGCGGCGAGCTCACCTTGCACGTGCGGCGCGAACATCTGGTGACCGTCGCCGCGGCGTTACGCGATTCCGCCGCACTGCGTTTCGAGCTCTGCCTCGGCGTCAACGGCGTGCACTATCCGGACGACGCGGGCCGCGAATTGCACGCGGTCTATCACCTCATGTCCATCACCCACAATCGACGCCTGCGCATCGAAGTATCCGCACCGGATGCCGACCCGCATATCCCGTCACTGTTCGGTGTGTATCCGACCACCGACTGGCACGAGCGGGAAACCTACGACTTCTTCGGCATCCTCTTCGACGGCCACCCCTCGCTGACGCGCATCACCATGCCCGACGACTGGCGTGGCCACCCCCAGCGCAAGGACTACCCGCTCGGCGGGATCCCGGTCGAGTACAAGGGCGCGCGCATTCCGCCGCCCGACGAGCGGAGGGCGTACAAGTAATGAGCGACATCGACACCCGGCCCGGCGTCCACAACGACACCGGGCCCGAACCCGCTGTGGTCACGGTGGCGGGCCAGGACTGGGATACGGTCACCGAAACCCTCGACGGCGCGGGTGAGGAACGCATCGTCGTCAACATGGGTCCGCAGCATCCGTCCACGCACGGCGTACTGCGGCTCATCCTGGAAATCGAGGGTGAGACGGTCACCGAGGCCCGCTGCGGCATCGGCTATCTGCACACTGGTATCGAGAAGAATCTCGAATTCCGCAACTGGGCGCAGGGCACCACCTTCGTGACCCGAATGGACTATCTGTCCCCGTTCTTCAACGAGACGGCGTACTGCCTCGGCGTCGAACGGCTGCTCGATATCGAAGAGCAGATCCCCGAGCGCGCCACCATCGTTCGCGTCATGCTCATGGAACTCAATCGGATCTCCTCACATCTGGTCGCGCTGGCTACCGGTGGGATGGAGCTCGGCGCGCTCACCCCGATGCTGTTCGGTTTCCGGGAACGCGAACTGATTCTGGATGTCTTCGAGACCATCACCGGCCTGCGCATGAATCACGCCTACATCCGGCCCGGCGGCCTCGCCCAGGATCTGCCCGACGACGGTGTCACCAAGGTCCGCGAGCTGCTGCAGCTCTTGCCCAAGCGGCTGCGCGATATGGATCATCTGCTCACCCAGAATCCGATCTGGAAGGCACGCACCAAGAACATCGGCTACCTGGACCTCACCGGCTGCATGGCGCTCGGCATCACCGGGCCGGTCCTGCGCTCGACCGGTCTGCCGCACGATCTGCGCAAGGCCGCGCCGTATTGCGGCTACGAGAACTACGAATTCGACGTTCCGACCACCACCGGCTGCGATTGCTACGGCCGCTATTGGATTCGGGTCGCGGAGATGAAGGAATCGCTCAAGATCGTCGAGCAGTGTCTGGACACATTGCGGCCGGGTCCGGTGATGGTGGATGACAAGAAGCTCGCCTGGCCCGCGGATCTGCAGCTGGGTCCGGACGGACTCGGCAACTCCCCCAAGCACATCGGCCGCATCATGGGCACATCCATGGAGGGGCTCATCCATCACTTCAAACTCGTCACCGAGGGCATCCGGGTCCCGGCGGGACAGGTGTATGTGGCGGTGGAATCGCCGCGCGGCGAACTGGGTGTGCATATGGTCAGCGACGGCGGCACCCGCCCGTATCGGGTGCACTATCGCGACCCCTCGTTCACGAATCTGCAAGCGGTGGCGGCGATGTGCGAGGGCGGCATGGTCGCCGATGTCATCGCATCCGTCGCCAGCATCGACCCGGTGATGGGCGGAGTTGACCGATGAGTACTGCATCACATAGCGATTCCATGAGGGGTGGCGGTCGGGAGACGGGTGGGCCCAAGATCCTGTTGAAGCTGTCCACCCGGCCGCAGCCGTTCGCGCGGTATGTGCGCGAGCGCCTGGAGATCGATGCCAAGGAGATCATCGCCCGGTATCCGGAGCCACGCTCGGCATTGCTGCCGCTGTTGCATCTCGTGCAGGCCGAGGAGGGCTGCGTCACCGGCACCGGCATCGAATTCTGTGCCGACCAGCTGGACTTGACCGGCGCAGAGGTCACCGCGGTGGCGACCTTCTACTCGATGTACCGGCGCACCCCCACCGGCGACTATCACGTCGGTGTCTGCACCAACACGCTCTGCGCGGTGATGGGTGGCGATGCCATTCTCGAGACCCTGCAGCGCCGACTCGGCATCGGGCACGGCGAGACCACACCGGACGGGTCGATCACCCTCGAGCACATCGAATGCAATGCGGCCTGCGATTTCGCGCCGGTGGTGATGGTCAACTGGGAGTTCTTCGATAATCAGACCCCGGAATCGGCTGCCGCACTGGTGGATTCGCTGCGCTGCGGCGAGGAGGTAACACCGACCCGCGGCGCACCGCTGTGCACGTTCAAGCAGACCGCGCGCATCCTCGCCGGATTCCCCGACGAACGCCCCGGGGTGCTCGACGGTGCGGCGGGCGAGGCGACACTTGCCGGTCTGCGGGTTGCACAGGAACAGAATATGCAAGCTCCGGAACCGAAGCCGGGTGAGGCATGATGACACTGACTCCCGTACTCACCCGGTATTGGGACGACCCACGGTCGTGGACCCTCGAGCACTACCGCAGCCACGACGGCTATCAGGCGGTGCGCAAGGCATTGCGCATGGAGCCCGATCAGGTCATCCAGACCATCAAGGACGCGGGTCTGCGCGGCCGCGGCGGCGCTGGCTTCCCGACCGGTATGAAATGGAGCTTCATCCCGCAAGGGCCCGGACCCGATGGCGTCACCAAACCGCACTATCTCGTGGTCAATGCCGACGAGTCGGAACCCGGTACCTGCAAGGACATTCCGCTCATGCTGGCCACCCCGCACACCCTCATCGAGGGCGTCATCATCGCGGCGTACGCGATTCGGGCGGCACACGCGTTCATCTATGTGCGCGGCGAGGTCGTGCCGGTGCTGCGGCGGCTGCAGGCCGCGGTCGCCCAGGCGTATGCGGCCGGATTCCTCGGAAAGAACATTCTCGGCTCCGGCTACGACTTGGAACTCATCGTGCACGCCGGTGCCGGTGCATACATCTGCGGTGAGGAAACCGCGCTACTGGATTCGCTGGAAGGTCGGCGCGGCCAGCCTCGACTGCGACCGCCGTTCCCGGCCGTGGCGGGTCTGTATGCCTGCCCGACGGTGGTCAACAATGTGGAATCCATTGCTAGCGTGCCGCCGATCATCCTGAACGGCACGGCCTGGTTCCGGTCCATGGGCAGTGAGAAATCCCCGGGTTTCACGCTGTACTCGCTGTCGGGGCACGTTGCCCGGCCCGGACAATACGAAGCGCCACTGGGCATTACGTTGCGCGAACTGCTCGGCTACGCCGGTGGTGTGCGGGCCGGACATCAGGTGAAGTTCTGGACGCCCGGCGGTTCGTCGACGCCGTTGTTCACCGACCGACATCTCGACGTGCCGCTGGACTACGAGGGTGTCGCCGGTGCCGGATCCATGTTGGGCACCAAAGCATTACAGATCTTCGACGACACCACCTGCGTGGTGCGCGCGGTGCTGCGCTGGACCGAGTTCTACGCCCACGAATCCTGCGGTAAATGCACGCCCTGTCGTGAGGGCACCTATTGGCTCGTCCAGTTGCTGAAGCGGATCGAGGCCGGTCGGGGCACCGAATCGGATCTGGAGAAGCTCCTCGATATCAGCGACACCATCAACGGCAAATCTTTCTGCGCACTCGGCGACGGTGCGGCCAGCCCGATCATTTCCTCGCTGAAGTACTTCCGCCAGGAATACGTCGACCATCTGCGGCTCGACGGCTGCCCGTTCGATCCCGCGCGATCCACCGCCTGGGCCGAAGGAGTGAAATGAGTACAGCATCGCGCAGCGATTCGATGGGGGGTGCTGGCCGGGTGACGGGCGGGGCTGCCACCGTGAATACCAAAACCACCGGAATCGTGCCCGCTGACCTGGTCACCGTCACCATCGATGACACCGAGGTCAGCGTTCCAGCGGGCACGCTGCTGATCCGGGCCGCCGAACTCATCGGGATCCAGATCCCGCGCTTCTGCGACCACCCGCTGCTCGACCCGGTCGGCGCATGCCGCCAATGTCTGGTCGAGGTGGAGGGGCAGCGCAAGCCCGTCGCGTCGTGCACCATGGCCGTCGCCGACGGCATGATCGTGCGCACCCAGTTGACTTCGCCACCCACCGCCAAGGCCCAGGAAGGGGTGATGGAGCTACTGCTCATCAATCACCCACTCGACTGTCCGGTCTGCGATAAGGGCGGTGAATGCCCGCTGCAGAACCAAGCGATGTCGAGTGGTCGGCCCGAAACCCGGTTCGACGGCGTGAAGCGCACCTACCCCAAGCCGATTCCGTTGTCCACGGCCGTCTTGCTGGACCGGGAACGCTGCGTGTTGTGCGCCCGCTGCACCCGCTTCTCCCAGCAGATCGCCGGCGATCCGTTCATCGAACTCATGGATCGTGGTGCCCTCGAGCAGGTCGGCACCGCACAGGCCGAACCGTTCGACTCCTACTTCTCCGGCAATGCCGTGCAGATCTGCCCGGTGGGCGCGCTCACCGGCACCAGCTACCGGTTCCGGGCCCGCCCGTTCGATCTGGTCTCCAGCCCGAGCGTCTGCGAACACTGCGCGTCCGGCTGCGCACAGCGCACCGACCATCGGCGTGGAAAAGTGTTGCGCCGCCTGGCGGGTGACGATCCGCAGGTCAATGAGGAGTGGAACTGCGATAAGGGCCGGTGGGCGTTCGCCTACGCCACCGAACGCGACCGGCTCACCACACCGCTGGTGCGCGGTTGGGACGGCAACCTCGCACCCGCATCCTGGTCCGAGGCATTGGCCGCCGCGGCCGAAGGTTTGGCATCGGCGTTCGGCAGTGCGGGCGTGCTGGTCGGTGGTCGCGTCACCGAGGAAGACGCCTACGCCTACGCCAAATTCGCCCGAGTTGCCCTGGGCACCAATGACATCGACTTCCGCGCCCGGGTGCATTCGGCCGAAGAGGCAGACTTCCTCGCCGCTCGTGTCGCCGGACAGGGTGTCACCGTCGACTACGAAGCACTCGAGAACGCGCCGGTCGTACTGCTCGTCGGGCTCGAGCCGGAAGAGGAGTCGCCGATCATCTACCTGCGGCTGCGCAAAGCGGCACGCAAGCGCGGTATGCCGATCTTCTCGCTCGCCGCTTATTCTTCGCGCGGGCTGGATCGGATGTCGGGCACACTGCTGCAAGCCGTGCCAGGGGCCGAGCCGCACCTGCTCGATGCGTTGCGCACCGGTGAAATAACTACGGACGCAGCCGCTTCGGCAACGGCCGCGCAGCTGGTGCGTCAGCCGGGTGCAGTAATACTGGTCGGTGAGCGAATGGCCGGGATTCCGGGCGCACTGTCCGCTGCGGTCCGGCTCGCCGACGAAACCGGTGCGGCCTTGGCCTGGGTGCCGCGGCGGGCGGGTGAACGCGGTGCCGTCGAGGCGGGCGCGCTGCCCGGCCTGCTCCCCGGTGGCCGACCCGTTGTGGATCCCCGAGCGCGCCAACAGGTTCGCACGATCTGGAATGTCGCGGACCTGCCGGTCACCGCGGGTCGCGACACGGCCTCCATCCTGGAGGCCGCGCCGACCTTGGGCGCACTGATCATCGGCGGTGTCGAAATCGCCGATCTCCCGGACCCCAAAGCGGCACTTCAGGCCATCGACGCCGCCCGCTTCGTGGTCAGCCTGGAGCTGCGGCACAGCGCGGTCACCGAACGCGCGGATGTCGTCTTCCCGGTGGCCTCGGCAATGCAGAAATCCGGGACCTTCCGCACCTGGGAGGGGCGGCCACGGCAATTCGAGGCGGCACTCGGTGATTCGATGGTGCGCCGCGAACCCGCACCGCTGTCGGATCAGCGGGTGCTGCAGGCCATCGCGGGCGAGATGAAGGTGGCGCTCGGACTGCCCGATACCGAATCCGCGCGCGCCGAACTCGCCGAACTCGGTACCTGGGACGGTCCGTCCGTACCCGCGCCCGCGCACCGGCCGCATCCGGTGACCAAGCCTATTCCCGGCACGGCCATCCTGTCCGGTTGGCGGATGCTGCTGGATCAGGGGCGTATGCAGGATGGCGAGCCGAATCTGGCGGGTGTCGCGCGGCCGCCGGTGGTGCGGCTCTCGCCCATCACCGCCGCCGAAATCGGTGCCGCCGACGACGATTCGATCACCGTCGCCACCGATCGCGGCACCGTCACGCTGCCGCTGCTGATCACCGATCTGCCCGATCGGGTGGCGTGGCTGCCGCTGAACTCGCCAGGCTGCACGGTCAACGAACAGCTCGCCACCCAGCCGGGCGGTGTGGTGCACCTGCACCGCGCCGACGAGAGGATGAAGGAACACCGCCATGAGTGATCTCTCTGTGTTCACTACGGCGTCCGCTTGGCCCTCCGTGGTGACGCAAGCTGCCTCCTCCGGGTCTGACGCTACCGCCGGTTTCGGCCACGACCCGCTGTGGCTCGTCATCGGGAAATCCCTGGCGATCTTCGCCTTCCTGCTGCTCACGCCGATTATGGCGGTGTATCTGGAGCGCAAGATCGTGGCCTGGATGCAGATGCGCATCGGCCCGAACCGGGTCGGCCCCAAGGGCACACTGCAGGCCGTTGCCGACGGCGTGAAAATGGCGCTGAAGGAAGATATCGTCCCGGCCATCGTCGACAAGCCGATTTTCATTCTGGCGCCGGTCATTTCGGTGGTGCCCGCATTCATGGCATTCGCGGTCATCCCGATCGGGCCGGAGGTGTCGATACTCGGCCACCGAACCGCGCTGCAGCTTACCGATCTGCCGGTGGCGGTGCTCTACATCCTGGCCATCACCTCGATCGGCGTATACGGGATCGTGCTGGCGGGCTGGTCGTCCGGTTCGACCTATCCGCTGCTGGGCGGGTTGCGCTCGACCGCACAGGTGATCTCCTACGAGATCGCGATGGCGCTGTGTTTCGCGACGGTGTTCCTGCTCGGCGGCACCATGGCCACCTCCGGCATCGTCAAGGCGCAGGAGGGCACCTGGTATGTCTTCCTGCTGCTGCCGTCGTTCCTGATCTACTGCGTGTCGATGGTCGGTGAGACCAACCGTGCGCCGTTCGACCTGCCCGAGGCCGAGGGCGAGCTGGTCGGTGGTTTCCACACCGAATACTCCTCGCTCAAATTCGCCATGTTCATGATGGCCGAATACATCAATATGGCAACGGTTTCCGCACTCGCCACCACGCTGTTCCTCGGCGGCTGGCGGGCACCGTTCCCGATCAACCTGTGGGCCGGTGCGAATTCCGGCTGGTGGCCCGCGCTGTGGTTCATCGCCAAGATGTGGTCGTTCCTGTTCGTCTTCATCTGGTTGCGTGGCACGCTGCCTCGCCTGCGCTACGACCAGTTCATGAATCTCGGCTGGAAGCTGCTGATTCCGACCGCACTGCTGTGGGTCATGCTGGTCGCCAGCGCCCGCATGCTGCAGAACGAGGGCTACCAGATCCAGACGCCGCTGCTGGTGATCAGCGGAATCATCATTTCCGGACTGATGGTGTCGATGTTCTTGCGGGCCGGGCGCGCACCGGATACGCCGCCGACGGTAGCGAAACCCGCCCAGGAAGCGGGCACGGCGGTCTTCCTCGGCTTCCCGACGCCACCGCTGCCGGATCCATCGACGCGGCGGCCGGAACCCGAGCCGGGACTGCTGGAACCGTTGACGGGCTTCGCAGTCACCTTCATGACCATGTTCAAAAAGCCCAATACCGAATCCTATCCGGAACAGAAGGTGCCGACCGCACCCCGCTATCACGGCCGCCACCAGCTCAATCGGCATCCGGATGGTCTGGAGAAATGCATCGGCTGCGAGCTGTGCGCATGGGCCTGCCCCGCCGACGCGATCTACGTCGAGGGCGCGGATAACACCGAGACCGAACGCTTTTCGCCCGGCGAACGCTACGGACAGGTCTACCAGATCAACTATCTGCGCTGTATCGGCTGTGGATTGTGCATCGAGGCATGCCCGACCAGGGCGCTCACCATGACCAACGAGTACGAGATGGCCGATGACAACCGCGCCGATCTGATCTACGAGAAGGACCGGCTGCTGGCTCCGCTGCAGCCCGGTATGACCGCACCGCCGCACGCGATGTACCCCGGTGCGACGGAAGGCGATTACTACCGCGGCAATGTCCCGAGCGGTGAAAGCGGTTCGGATAACAGGGCGCCCGCCGCCGCGGGCGCGGAAGGAGGCGCGCGGTGACCGAATTGATCCTGGCCGCCGAGCCCTTGACCCACACCTCGACCGGCGAGGCCGTCCAATTCTGGATCCTCGGCCCGTTCGCCGTAATCACCGCGCTCGGTATGGTTTTCGCGGGCAAGGCCGTCCATTCGGCGATCTGCCTGGCCGCCACCATGATCGTGCTCGCCACCTTCTACATGGCCCAGGACGCGCTGTTCCTCGGCGTCGTGCAGATCGTCGTCTACACCGGCGCGGTCATGATGCTGTTCCTGTTCGTGCTCATGCTCGTCGGCGTCGACTCCCCCGAATCGCTCGGGGAAACGCTGCGCGGGCACCGGCTCGCGGCGGGCGCGGTCGGGCTCGGCTTCGGGCTGCTGCTGATCAGCGGTATCGCCAACGGCATCCGCAACTCCGGAATCACGTATCCGGCAAAGGGGTTCGCATATCAAGACGTGATCGGCCAACTCGCCGAACTGATCTTCGTCCGATATGTGTGGGCCTTCGAACTCACCGGCGCACTGCTGATCACCGCGACCATCGGCGCGATGATCCTGGCGCACCGGGAGAATTTCGGACCGCGCCTTGATCAGCGGGAGCTCTCGCGCCGCAGGTTCCGTGGCGCCTATGACCCGGCCCGGCCTTCCGATCGCGCCACCCCGCTGCCGACGCCCGGCGTGTACGCCAGGCACAACGCGGTCGATATTCCGGCACGGCTGCCAGATGGATCCTTCGAGGAGCTGTCGGTCAGCACCATCCTGCGGCACCGCCGCACCAGGGCGCTCACCGAGGCCGCGGTCATCTCGGTCGGCAAGACCCCGACCTTCGCCACGGAGGCCGACGAGCCCGAAACCCCGCCCGCGAGGCAGACGAGGAAGGCAAACGGTGAATCCTGAGAACTACCTGTTCCTGTCCGCCCTGCTGTTCACCATCGGCGCGGCCGGTGTGCTGCTGCGGCGCAACGCCATTGTGGTGTTCATGTGCATCGAGCTGATGCTCAACGCGGTGAACCTCGCCTTCGTCACCTTCGCCCGGCTGCATTCGAATCTCGACGGTCAGGTATTCGCGTTCTTCACCATGGTTGTGGCCGCGGCCGAAGTCGTCGTCGGACTCGCCATCATCATGACCATCTTTCGCACCCGCCGTTCGACCTCGGTCGACGACGCCAACTTGCTGAAGTTCTGACGTGGATACCGCAACGCTCTGGGTGCTGCCCGCACTGCCGCTGGCCGGTGCCGCCATTCTGCTGCTGGTCGGACGCTACAGCGATAAGTGGGGGCATCTGCTCGGCTGCACCACCGCGCTGGCCTCGTTCGGCTTCGCCGTCGTCGCGTTCTTCGACATGCTCGACCGGGCCGGTGCCGCCCGTGCGATCCACAGCGATCTGTTCAGCTGGGTACCGGTCGACGGGTTGAAGGTGGATTTCAGCCTCCAACTGGACCAGCTGTCGGTGTGTTTCGCACTGCTGATCACCGGCGTCGGATCGCTGATCCACATCTATTCCGTCGGCTATATGCACGACGATCCGGGACGGCGGCGGTTCTTCGCCTACCTGAATCTGTTCCTGGCGGCCATGCTGCTGCTGGTGCTGGCGGACAACTACCTGGTGCTGTATCTGGGCTGGGAGGGCGTCGGTCTGGCCTCCTATCTGCTGATCGGTTTCTGGTACCACAAGCCGACCGCGGCGACCGCGGCCAAGAAGGCGTTCGTGGTAAACCGGGTCGGTGATATGGGGCTGGCGATCGCCATGTTCACCATGTTCGCGACATTCGGTTCGATCGACTTCGGCGCGGTGTTCGCAACCGCGCCGAAGGCGAGCGAGGGCACGCTCACCGCGATCGGGCTGTTGCTGCTGCTGGCCGCATGCGGTAAGTCCGCGCAGGTGCCACTGCAGTCCTGGCTCGGCGACGCGATGGAGGGGCCGACACCGGTCTCCGCACTCATCCACGCCGCCACCATGGTGACGGCTGGCGTGTATCTGATCGCGCGCTCCGGGCCGATCTTCGATCTCGCACCCAATGCGCGGCTCGGCGTGGTGCTGGTGGGCGCGGTGACGCTGCTGTTCGGTGCGATCGTCGGTTGCGCGAAGGACGACATCAAGAAGGCACTGGCGGCGTCGACCATGAGCCAGATCGGTTATATGGTGCTGGCCGCGGGCCTCGGCCCGGCCGGATACGCGGTCGCCATCATGCATCTGCTCACCCATGGCTTCTTCAAGGCCGGGCTGTTCCTCGGTGCCGGATCGGTCATGCACGCGATGGACGACGAGACCGATATGCGCCGCTATGGCGGACTGCGCAAACTGCTGCCGGTCACCTACGTCACCTTCGGGCTCGGCTACCTGGCCATCATCGGGGTGCCACCGTTCGCCGGATTCTTTTCCAAGGATCGGATCATCGAGGCGGCGTTCAACCAAGGCGGCGCAAGCGGTTTGGCATTGGGTGCGGTGACGCTGCTGGGTGCCGGGCTGACCGCGTTCTACATGACACGCGTCATGATCATGACGTTCTTCGGCGAGCGTCGCTGGCAACCGGATACCCATCCGCACGAGGCACCGGCGGTGATGACCGGGCCGATGATTCTGCTCGCGATCGGATCGGTGGCCGCGGGTGGGCTGTTCGTCCTCGGGTCATCACTGCAGAACTGGCTCGAACCCGTTGTCGGGGCCCATCACGGCGAAGAGGTCGTGCCCGCGGGCGTGGTGACCGCCCTGGCACTGCTCGTGGTCGCCGTCGGAATCGGCGTCGCCTACAACCAGTTCGCGCAGCATGAGGTGCCCGAGACCGCACCGGAAGCGGTATCGGCGCTGACCATCGCGGCCCGCAAGGATCTCTACGGCGACACGTTCAACGAGGGCGTATTCATGCGCCCGGGTGCGTATCTGACCCGGTTCCTTGTCTTCCTCGACAACCGCGGCATCGACGGCATCGTCAACGGTACCGCCGCAGTGATCGGCGGACTGTCCGCGCGGATCCGGAAGGTGCAGTCCGGCTTCGTACGGTCGTATGCCCTGTCCATGTTCACCGGCGCGGCCCTGGTGGCCGCAGCCCTGCTGGCAGTGAGGCTTTGGTGAGTGACTTTCCCTGGTTGACCACGTTGTGGTTATTGCCGGTCGTCGGCGCGGTCGTGGTGCTGGTGTTGCCCGCGTCGCGGCGCACCCTCGCGCGCGGGCTGGCATTCGGTGTCGCATTGGCGGTGCTGGTGCTCGGCATCGTCTTGGCGGTGCGCTTCGAACCTGGTGGGGCGCAGTATCAGTTCGTCGAATCGCACGAGTGGATTCCGGCCTTCGGCGCGGGCTACACGCTGGGGTTGGACGGGATCGCGCTGGTGCTGGTGCTGCTCACCGCGGCGCTGGTGCCGCTGCTGATCCTGGCCGGTTGGAACGATGAGCGCGAGGTCGGCAGCGGGCGTCGAGTGTCGCATACCTATGTCGCGTTGACGCTGCTCGTCGAGGCAATGGTGCTGATTTCCTTTGTCTCGCTGGACATTCTGCTGTTCTACGTGTTCTTCGAGGCAATGCTGATCCCGATGTACTTCCTCATCGGTGGCTTCGGGCCGCGCAGCGCCGATGTCGCACATCGCCAGCAGCGCTCCCGGGCGGCGGTGAAATTCCTGCTGTACAACTTGTTCGGCGGTCTGATCATGTTGGCCGCGGTGGTCGGGTTGTATGTACTCACCGCGCGGCAGGGGCTCGGACCCGGATCGTCGGGCACCTTCGATTTCCGCACCGTCGTCGCCGCGGCCAATGCCGGACAACTCGGTGCCGGTCCGGCGGTGCTGAATGCGCTGTTCCTCGGGTTCATGTTCGCCTTCGCGGTGAAGGCGCCGCTCTGGCCGCTGCACACCTGGCTGCCGGATGCGGCGGTGGCGGCCACACCATCGAGTGCGGTGTTGATGATGGCGGTGGTCGACAAGGTCGGCACCTTCGGTATGTTGCGGTACTGCGTGCTGCTGTTCCCGGATGCCTCGGGAACCTATGCGCCCCTGGTGATTACGCTCGCGGTGATCGGCATCATCTATGGTGCGCTGCTGGCTATCGGACAGACCGATGTGATGCGACTGATCGCCTACACCTCGATCTCGCACTTCGGATTCATCATTCTGGGCATCTTCGCGATGACCAGTCAGGGGCAGACCGGGGCCACGCTGTACATGGTCAACCACGGCATCTCGACCGCGGCGCTGTTCCTGATCGCGGGATTCCTGGTATCGCGCAGGGGAACTCGGGCCATCGCCGCCTACGGCGGGGTGCAGAAAGTGGCGCCGGTACTGGCGGGCACCTTCCTCATCGCCGGTCTCGCCACGCTGTCGCTGCCCGGGCTCGCTCCGTTCATCAGCGAATTCCTGGTGCTACTCGGCACATTCACCCGCTACGGATTCGCGGCGGTGATCGCGACCGGAGCGCTGGTGCTGGCCGCGCTGTATGTGCTCTGGATGTACCAGCGGATGATGACCGGGCCGGTCAAGGAAGGCAACGAACGGCTCTATGATCTGGTGCCGCGCGAGCTGGCGGTGGTGGTGCCGTTGATCGCGGCGCTGCTATTCCTCGGTACCTATCCGAAACCGGTGCTGGACTTCATCAATCCCGCGGTGGGTCAGACACTGAGCACCATCGGCGTCCATGATCCGGCGCCGAAGACGCCCGCGATCCCCGCAGCGGGGGCCGATCACGGAGGTGCCCACAAATGAGCAGTCTGCTCGCGGCAAGTGTGCCCGCGCCCAGCATCGAATACGCCAAGCTATCGCCGATGCTGATCGTCTTCGGGGTGGCGGTGTTCGGGGTACTCGTCGAGGCGTTCGCACCGCGCCGCCACCGGTATGCCATCCAGGTGCCGCTCGGGCTGGCCGGGTTGGTCGCGGCGCTGGTCGCGGTGGTGCGGTTGTCCGGGACCGAGGCGACCGCGATGGTCGGTGCGGTGGCGATCGACGGTGTGACCCTGTTCCTACAGGGCACGATTCTGGTGGTGTCCATTCTGGCCCTGCTGTTCATGGCGGAGCGCGGTGCGGAGCCGCGGCCGCAGGCGCGCTCCGGTCCCGGTACGTGGAGTGTGGCCGCGGCCGCCGTCGGCGATGGTGTGGACGCGTTCACCCCGCAGGCCTCCGCGGTGCCCGGCAGTGCCGGTGAAATGGCCGCTGTGCGTGCGGGTGTCGCGACGACCGAGGTGTTCCCGCTGGCTATGCTCGCGATCGGTGGGTTGTTGCTGTTTCCGGCGGCGAATGATCTGCTGACGATGTTCGTGGCGTTGGAGGTGTTGTCGCTGCCGCTGTACCTGCTATGCGGGCTGGCGCGGCGCAAGCGGCTGCTGTCGCAGGAATCAGCGCTGAAATACTTTCTGCTCGGGGCGTTTTCGTCCGCCTTCTTCCTCTACGGTGTCGCGTTGCTGTATGGGCAGGCGGGAACGGTCAAGCTCGGTGGTATCGCCGATGTGATAGCCCAGCATCCGCAGAACACCACGCTGGCGCTGTTGGGGGTGGCGATGCTGGCGGTGGGGCTGTTATTCAAGATCGGCGCGGTACCGTTCCAATCCTGGGTGCCGGATGTGTATCAAGGCGCGCCGACCACGGTGACCGGATTCATGGCCGCGGCGACGAAGATCGCCGCGGTCGGTGCGCTGCTGCGGGTGCTGCAGATCGCCGTGCCCGGTCTGCGCGACGACTGGCGTCCGGTGCTCGCCGCCATTGCCATCGCGACCATGGTGATCGGTGCGGTCATGGCGATTACCCAAACCGACGTCAAGCGCATGCTCGCCTACTCCTCGGTCGCGCATGCCGGATTCATTCTGACCGGTCTGGCCGCGGCGAATAGGGCGGGTACCTCGGCGATCCTGTTCTATCTGTTGACGTACGGCCTGGGCACGCTCGGCGCGTTCGCGGTCGTCAGCCTGGTTCGCGATACCGACGGTGACGAAGCCACCGCCATGTCCCAGTGGGCCGGCCTCGGCCGCCGCTCCCCTTGGCTGGCAACGGTTTTCGCACTGTTCCTGCTCTCGTTCGCGGGCCTGCCCCTCACCGGTGGCTTCGTCGCCAAGTTCGCGGTCTTCCAAGCCGCCGCCTCCGGCGGTGCCAGCTATCTGGTGATCGTCGGTGTCATCTCCAGCGCCATTGCCGCCTTCTTCTACATCCGCGTCATCGTCTTGATGTTCTTCACCGACCCACCCGCGGATGCCCCGACCGTCGCCGCACCATTCCTCACCACGACAGTCGTCGCATTCACCGCGGGGGCCACCGTCCTGCTCGGCGTCATCCCGCAAATGCTGCTCGACTTGTCCGACCGCGCATCGACTTTCGTCCGCTGAGCCCCGACCGCACCGCCGCACCCCGCTCGGGTGCGGCGGTGTCGTGTTCAGGGCGTGAGTCGCGTAGTGGCGTAGTGGCGTAGCGGAGCATGTCGCGTCGAGTACCGCCGATTTCCGGTAGCTGTGCAACGGGCCTTCGCGGAGGTATCCGTCGAACTCTGCGACGCGGATCGAGTCGGTATTCCACGGCTCGACATAGCTGCGATGCCCGGCGGGGATGGTCCAGGCGAAGGTTGTCAGGGCTCGACCACTTGCGAACCTAATACTCCTAGGATATATACTAAGAGTATTAGTCCGGAGAGGGGCTGCGATGTCACCACGCGCCGGGTTGACCGCCGAGCGGATCACGCGGGCAGCCGCGGAGTTCGCCGATGAGGTCGGATTCGACAACATCACCGTCGCCGCGCTGGCCAGGAAGTTCGGCGTCAAGGACGCGAGCATGTACTCGCACATCAAGAACCTCGAAGACCTGCGCAACCGAGTGGCCATGTTGGCGGGCGACGAGAAGACCGAGCGCATCGCCGCGGCAGTGGCCGGGCGCGCCGGACGGGATGCGCTCGCGGCCTTCGCCGACGAGTGGCGCCACTACGCCCTGGAACATCCCGGCCGTTATGCCGCCACTCAAATGCCGATGGATCCCGCCGTTGCCGCCGATTGGAGCGGCGGGTGGCGCGCCATCGACCTGACCTACGGGATGCTGCGCGCCTACGGCCTCGACGAACCCGATATCACCGACGCGGTTCGCCTGTTGCGCAGCACCTTTCACGGTTATGCCAACCTGGAGGCGAACGGAGGATTCGGACACTCCCGCTCCACCGCCGTCTCCTGGGACCGCATTATCGACGCTCTGCACATCACCCTCACCCATTGGCCCACCGACGAGAAAGCGACATCGCAGTGAGATCCGAAACCATCGAAGTGCCCGGCGCCACCCTGTATTTCGAGGTGCGCGGTAGCGGCCCGGTGCTGCTTCTGCTGCCGGGCAGCGGCGGCGACGCCGGGATTTTCGATCCGATCGCCGACGCTCTCGCCGAACACTTCACCGTCGTCGCCGCCGATCCGCGCGGTTACTCACGCAGCGTCCTGGATGCTGCCGAACCGGTGGATCAGCGCATGGATGTGTTCAGCGACGACGCCTACCGTCTGCTCGAACACCTCACGCCCGCAGGCGAATTCGCCTACGTCGCCGGTGTCAGTGGGGGCGCGGTGGTCGCGCTCGACCTGCTCGCCCGCCATCCGGAACGACTGCGCCTGGTCGTCGCCCACGAACCGCCGTGCTTCGCGGTCCTGCCTGATGCCGATGTGCACCGGGCCATGGTCGAGGAGGTGGTCGAACTCGCCCGGGACCAGGGACCCGCCGTCGCGGGCGCACGCTTCATGCAGGCGGTGGGCGTCACCTCGAAGCCGCTGCCCGATCCGGCCGGGGTACCGGCCCGCACCGCCGAAATGCTCGGACGTCTCATGGGCAACGCGTCGTTGATGTTCGCGCACGAACTGCGCGCGGTCACCAGCTACCGGCCCGATACGGCCGCACTCGCCGGCGTCGTGGACCGGCTCGTGCTGGCCGCGGGCCGGGAAACCCGTGGCCAACTCCCCTATCGCACCGCGGAAACCCTCGCGACCGAGTTGGACCGACCGCTGGTCGAGTTCCCTGGCGGACACAGTGGCGTGCGGGAAGCCCCGACCGAATTCGCTCATGCTCTGCTGGAGGCGCTGAAGGTCACTGCTGATCGCTGACCCACGCTTGGCACGCGAGTGTCCAGCAGCGGCGGAAGCGATGCTGAGCATGCACTTCTATGGCAGAAATCGCCGGGGAATCTGCATGCTCGGAGTGAACAACACTGGATTCCGGGCGGCAAGTGTCAGGGTGCCACGCTACCCGCGGCACGTAACTGCTTGGGGCCGTACGTGACTGCGCGCAGCACCCATTCGATCGGCCCGTACCGGTAGTGGCGGGTCCACAGCCGGGCCGCAGCGAGCTGGGCGGCGTAGATCGCCACCGCGACAGCCATGACGGTCCAATCGCCCAGACGTCCGGCGAAGGCGAATCCGTACCCGGTGAAAAGGAATGCGGTAACGACGGATTGCGTGATGTAGGTCGTCGCGGCGATCTTCCCGGCCGGGGCGAACACCTCGGCAACCTCGGGGCGGCGCCGAATGATTCGCAATAGCGTCGCGGCATACGCGGCGGCCAGTAACGGATCGGCCAACGGTGTGAGCGCCCGCAGTGGCAGCCAATGCGTGATTGCGGCGAGCGCCGAAATCGGCAGGCCGACAGTGAATCCGATGACCTGGATGCGGGGCAGCACGGGCAGGTAGCGGTCCGGATTCTCCAGGAGGCGAGCCTTACCCGCGGCGAAGCCGATCAGGAACAGCGGCAGCACATTGAACAGCCCGAACAGCAGGAAGAACGGCAGCCGGTCCACAAACAATTCCCAGCGCCATTCGGCGGCGGTCCCCCAGCCGTCCCGCACGATCCCGAGGATACGAGCCGTCTCATCCGGATCCACCGTTTGCTCGCCGCCCAGTATTCCGACCAAGGCAATGCCGGCTGCCCCGATTCCGTACATAACCCCAGCCAGCCACAACGCCGTGCGCGGTCGTATCCGACTGAGCGCCAACAGCGTCAAACCGACTGCACCGTATCCGAACAGCACGTCCCCGGTGAAGAAGAAAACCACGTGTGCGAGCCCGACCGCCATGAGTGCCAGGCAGCGTCGCGCGGTGCGGGCCAGGGCACTCGCTCCCGCCCGTTCAGCGGACCGGAACTGCATGGTCAGGGAGTATCCGAACAGGAACGAGAACAGGACGTAGAACTTGTTGTGGAACAACGCCTGCAACAGGGCGATCGCGGGTCCGTCGGCGAATCCGGCGGGATTCGACATGAGTTCGATATTCACGAGAAGGATTCCGCCGAGCGCGAATCCGCGCAGCGCGTCGAGTTCGATCAGTCGCGGCACCGTCACTGTCGCTCGCTCGTCCATCATGGCCTGACGGTAGAGTCGGGCTGTCGGTTGGCGAATCACCCGTGGGGGTGAGACGGGTCTGGTTCCGCAGAGTGAGACTCCAGTCGCTCGGTGACCGGAATCGTGGCGCGGTGATGTAGCGGCTCCAGGCCGCCGCTTCCTCGGCGGCGAGTTTCGTGGTCGTGACGTAGTGATAGAGGAGTACGTCGGCGACGATGGACGCAGACATCTGCTGGACGTGCTGTCGCATGGCCGATGTTCGGCCCGGAACGTTGAGAACGCCAAGGGCTTTCAGCAGGCCGCTCACTGCGGCGGGGGAAGCGTTGACGAATCCCCCAGGGACATCCCCGTTTCCGCCCCTTTCTTAGGATGATCGACACGTACCTGTAGATGAAGGGTGAGAGATGCGGATAGAGCGTTGCCGGATGGATGAAGCCGTGCTGGTAGCGGCCCGCGATGGTTTCGCCGAGCGAATCCAGGGCGTGTGCCACTCCATGGGGAAGGCCGGTCCGATCGGAACCTCCGAGTGGTGGCAGATCTCGGATGAGTTCCTCGACTATCTGGGTGCTCTTTCCGTCGTCCTCCCCGATCTCGACGCTCCAGAGGTCAAGGCGGTCCTCGACAACGCCACCGAAGCCGCCGCCGGCGGCGTGCAGTGCGCCGCTTACTTCAACAACACCACCTTCTTCGTCTTCCTTGACTACGCAAACTTCGGGATGCGATACGAGCGGGAAACCTCGTACGATCCGGATCCTGTCTCCGCCAACCAGTGGCTGGACGCCTTCTGCCTGGCGATCCTCTCCGAGAAAGCGCAATGGCATGGCGAGGCATTCCACTTCGCTCGGGAGATATTCGATGGCGACATGGGCGGCCAGCCCAACGTCGAGCTGGTCAACGGCCTGATGGCCTACGTCATCGGGGACACGGGCAACGAGGACGACGGCTACCCGCCGTCCAGGGAAGCAGTGGTCGCCGCTATCGACGCCGCGCTTTCCCGAGTCCAGGTGAGAGAGAGTTTTGACGACCTGCCGCACCGCACCGCACTGCGCGGCCTGCGCGCCTTGGCCGCCGGTGACCAGGAGGCCTTCGGCACAGAGTTGACCGAGTTGCTGCTCCAGTACGGCACCGTGCCCGACCCCTTCACGGAGATGACCGAGTCACTGGTCCAGTGCGGCATCGTGCCCGGCCCCTTCGGCAAGCCTCGTGCTCTGCTTCCCCTCGTGCCGCTCGCTCTGACCGCTCTCGCCTACCGCCGCGAGGGTTGGCAACCTCCCGTCGAGACCGACTATCTGCCGCGCACGTTGATCACCGGATGCTGGACCGGTTCTTGAGCGGCCTTGGCGTCCGTCGCAATCGATTGCCGCTCCCGACACGATCCTTGACAGCACCCCATACGCGGATCCGCTTCAGAATTCCGGCGTCCACTTCGGGGCTGAGGCCAGCTTCAGGATTCCTGGGCCGTTTCCGGGTAATGGCCATCCGGCGCGAACAACCACTCTCGACCGGATCCATCGACCGGGTCGATCCCAAGGCCGAGGCTTTCGGGTGTAGCCCTTCACTGATGACTGGTAGCAAGCTTCAGGCCGAATCCGACCAGAACCGTTCCTGTGACCATATCCATTGCGCGCCGCACCGTATCTCGGCTCAACCACGTCTTCGCCAGGCCCGCAGCGGTGATGATCGTGGTGAACCACAGCATGCCCTCGACGTTGTGCACGACCGCAAGCGCGCAACCCATCAGAAGATGCGGCACACCGGCGGGCAAGAACTGCGGCAGCATAGCCACGTAGAACACACCGACTTTCGGATTGAGCAGATTGGTGCCCAGCCCACGCGCCCAGGCACCGAACACGCCCTGCGGCGAATCGTCCACCGCGTCTTGCAGTATCGCCCCCCGATACAGGAGTCCATCACGGATCATGCGGGTACCCATCCACACCAGATAGATCGCACCCGCGATCCGCAACACCGTGTAGGCCAACTCCGACGTGGTCAACAGCACCGAGACACCAACTGCAGCGGCAGCGCCCCACACCAGTGTGCCGCTTCCGATCCCGACAGCGGTAGCGAACGCGTAACGGCGGCCACGACTCACCGCAGCCCGCAGCACAAGCGCCATATCCAGGCCGGGAACAAGAGTGAGCAAACCGGCGACGACAGCGAAGGACAGCAAAGCGTGCACCATGCGCTCAGAATATGTGCGCTACCAGCCGCCTACCTCACCGCCGATGTCGTCGAAACCTCACCCACGCCGCCGAGATCGGCGCGTCCACGCCGATGCTGATGGCGTTGTCCGGGCACGCTTCGGTGTGCAGCCTCGCGAAGTACACCAGGGCGTCGGCCGAGGCGCTGGGGCGATGGCAGCCGGCGACCGACCCGGCTTCGCGTCGCCGCGGACGGTGACATCGGGCTACTCCGGGATGATGCGGTAGCGGCGGGGGACCTCCTAGAACTCGACGGCGGCCGCGATGACGTCAACGTCTGGGTTGTCGGTGCCAGCGGGGATGATGACGATTTTGTCGTCGTCATCGATGCGACGGGCGGATCGAATTCTCGGCTGATTCGGCGCATTTCCGCTTGACCTTCACGTAGCGGCAACTTTTACGGTCGAAGACGAGGCCGGAGGGACCGGTCTCCCGGAACGATGGGAAGCGTTATGAGCTGGTCGATCGCGGATGTGGCGAGGATGTCGGGCGTCACCGCGCGCACCTTGCGGCATTACGACGACATCGGACTGCTCGAGCCCGCCTGCGTGGGCGCCAACGGCTACCGCTACTACGAGCAGGAGCAACTGCTGCGCTTGCAGCAGATCCTCGTCCTGCGCGAACTCGGCCTGAGCCTTGCCGAGATCGCACAGGCGGTCGACTCCGAGCCGGACACGCTCGCCGCCCTCAAACGGCAGCACATCCGCCTACTGGGAGAGCGCGACCGCCTGGCGCGGATGGCCGACACGGTGGCACGCACCATCGCCGAACTCGAAGGGAAGACGGAAATGACAGTCGAGATCAACCGCCCGGAGAACCTGTTCGAGGGCTTCGATCACACGCAGTACGACGACGAGGCCCGCGAGCACTGGCCGGAGGAGTTCGAGCAGTCTCGGCGCAACACCGCGACGATGACTGCCGAGGACGTCGAGCGTATGCAGCGTGAGCTGACCGCGGCGATGATCCGTATGGCCGAGTTCATGGCCGCCGGCACCCCGGTCGACGACGTGGCGGTCCAGGCGGAGATCGACACGCAGTACCAGGGCATATGCCGCTTCTGGACCCCGAACCGGGACGCGTACAAGTGCCTGGGGCAGATGTATGTGGACGACGAGCGGTTCAAGGCGAACTACGAGAAGATCGCCCAGGGCCTGGCCGAGTATCAGCGGGACGCGATGGTCGTCTACGCGGAGGAGCGGCTCGGCGAGTAGTCCCCGGTCCGGAAGCCCAGGGTACCGCTGGATAAGGCAGCGGCCCCTCCGCGGCCAGTGCGGAGGGGCCGCTCCCATTGTCTCGGCAATCAGGCCGGAGATGCCGGCGGTGCCGTCGACATCTGGCACCGATCATCTCCGTCCTGCACAGCGTCCAATCGGCTCGCCCGCCAGGCGCTGATCAAATCGGCAAAACATGCTCCCGAACTCATCGCAACGGACTCGTGGTCGGGTGCGTCGGGGTAGCGCGGCGGGCGGGGCGGACCGCCCAGGTCCGGGAGCGCGAAGCTGTAGTGCCCGTCGCGACCGAGGCGGGCGCGGATGAACGCCGACAACCGCGCCACGTCGGCGTCGAGCACCGGGTAGCCCTGTTCTGGGCGGTGTAAAGGATGACCCGCGAGAAGGTCCAGACCAATTCGGGCGTCCTGATCGGTTGCGAGCCAGTCGTTGAGGAATTGGTGCAGTTCGGGTTCCGGTAGGAGCGGCGCGGGAGACAACGGACTTAACGTAATCCCTTGGTTGGCAGGGTATTACGGGCTGTGAGTGGTCTGGATGGGCGATACTCGCCCATCGCGTCCGCCCCGAACAGCTAATTCCGGCGCATTGACATCACAACAGGTCGGCGACCTCCAAATAGAGCTGTCGCTCCACGGCGATGTCGACGAGGAAGCTCTGGTGCCCGCCAATGGCGTCGGTCGCATGGAATGCCGCCACGGCGATCTCGCCGACCCGCAATCGCTGGCCGGTGAAATCGCGCTGTCCGAGGATGATCGGTTGTGCCTGATCGAATACCAATTCGGTGACATCGTCGGGCAGTGGGGTGCCGAGCATGTCGGTGACGGTGCCGGGGATGAGCCGGGCCGAGACGATCTGATCGAAACTGGGCCGCCGCGCGATCCGGTGCGCCATATACATTTTGCCTGCCCGGCCGAAGCACAGATGGGTCAGCAGTTCCGCGGCGCGCAGGGGATGTGGATCGAGCTGTGCGAAGGATATGACGTTACGCACCGTGGCCACGACGTCGCGTGCGATCACGATGCCACCGCGATCCAGGTGGCCGCGAATCAGATTGCCCCGGAATGTGGTTCGCGGATGGTCCGTGCTCGGATCCAGGTCGCCGAGCGAGAGGTCCGCCGGTTCGAAGGCATGGCCGCCGCGGAATCCGGTGCGCCGGTCGGCGCCGAGGGCCCGACTACCGCGCTCATCCAACTCGATATCGAGCAGCACCTGAAAGTCATACGGCGAGAAGAACATCGGCCGATGCGAAAAGTAACAGTCGGTGCCGGTCCCGAAGACCACCATCCCGTGCGTGCCGACTGTTGGTGACGACCGATATGGACCCGCATATCTGGCAGTCCTGGTGAACATCCCGCTCATGAGGACGCTCCTTTCTTCATCCCCTCCCCCAGCCTGGCCCGAGTGCGCCACACTGCCACGAGTGTGCGGCTACTCGAATCCCCCGCCCCGCGCTACTCGACCAGACCCGATATGTCGGCTTTTGTATTCCACGATCCTCCGATCGCGCCGCCTCGGCAATCGGTCATGACCTGGACATATGGGTCGCCGGTCAATGCCCTGACGAAAGGCGCCACAAAGCCGTCTCGGCCGCCGAACCCCCTGTATGCGGCCGCGTGACGGGTTTGTGGCGCCGGAAGCGACGTCAGTTGTAGGACTTGGTGGCGATGTCGATGAGGTGTTCGAGAGTGTCGATGGTGGGGGTGTCGATCACGTCGACCACGTCACCGGCCACCGGTACGTGGTTATCGGCGGTGACCTTGGCGAATTGGCTGGGGTCGCTGGTGCGGAATCCGTGTTCGGCGGCGAGGCGCTGCAGGTCGGGGTCGGTGGTCAGCAGGCGGCCGATGCGATCGCCGGGTGCAGTGAGGGGCACGAGAGTGTGCTGGGAGACGACGGTCGGGGACGGGTAGGTCAAGACCATGCCGGGTTTGATCTGGCCGCGGATGGCCGCCTCGACGAACTGTGCCTCGTAGATCCAGACCATGGGCGTCGGGCCCATCCCTGCCGCAAGGTATTCGCGGAACGGGCCGTCGGTGGAGTTCTCGGTGTAGCCCTGGCGCACGAACAGCCGCGACACCGTGGGCAGCACGGCCTGCTCGGCGGCCGGGCCCTGCACGATGGTGTTGTCGTTGGCGACGTGGCTCGCGATGGCCAGGTACATGGCGGCGGAGTTGGAGGTCCGCGGGTCGGTCGTGGAGACCAGAATGTTTTTGTGCACCGGGTAGGCGGTGTTGTCGCGGAGTTTGTCCCACTCGACATCGCTGCGCACGAGTTCCAGGTAGCGGGCCATATCGAAGGTCGGGACCGGACCGGGACGCAGCACGCCCGCCGCCGTCAGCAGGTCGGCGATGGGCTGGAAGGTGGCAATGGCCATGGGTGAGGAGAACGGGGTGTACTTCGTGCTGATATTGCGCGCCCGCTGAATCCGTTCCGCCGCAGGCGCACTCGACGGAAACGCGAAGTCGTACTTCCCGAGATCGGTGGACGTCGCGATCTGCCGCGATCCGGCCGGATCGACCTGTGCCTCGACCCCCTTGCGGGCCAGGGCTTCCACGACGCGCGGATCTTCGAAGAAGGCCATCTTCTCCGAACCGACGACACCGTGCACCGTGGTCAGCGCTGCCGGCGCGCTGGTCGGAGCGGACTGGTCGGGCTGTCGCACCGCGAAGGCGACCACCAGAGCGAGGACGACGACCAGGGCCGCTGCCGCGAGTGCCATGAGTCGCTTATCGGCGACGAACTTGCCGCCGACCGCGACGATTCGACCCATCCCCGGCGACGGATCGGGATGTGGATTCGAGTTCGGCTGCGCGGCAATGGTTTCCGACTCGGCATCGGTTGTCGATGCCGCCAGTTCCCTGAGTACGATCCGCTCGATCAGAATCGGGACGAATTCCCGCACCGGATGGCCTTCGAACCGCTGCCGCGCCGCGCCTACCACGCTCTCGACCTCATCGGCCGGGTAGTCGTCGACCAGGCGGTCGGTCAACCGCTGAATCGCCTGCTCTTCGCGGACAGTAACGACACCCACCACAGTCTCCTCGGCGTCACATCGATCTCCGGTCGCGACAGCACTATGCCCCTGCCCGCGCCGCCGAACCCTACCGAAATTTTCGCTCACCACTACATCCGCGAAACCCCCCATCGTTGGCGAGCGAACCTCATTTCGACTGTGCCGCTGGATATCTGCCGCTGACCACCAAACGCCGCCTACGCCCAGGTCAGCGCAGCAAACGCCAGTCCGACCGCCATCTCGTCGATGGTCCGCCCTACCCCTGAACCACCGCCGATCCCGCCCCAACTAACGCCGAATGTTCAACGCGCCATTCACCTTTCGCCACCCAACGTTGTCCTCGAGTTTCCAACCCCCGAGCACTGCCGCAATCCGTAGTCGGAGAAGTCGAGCCGGGAGCGAGCAGGCCCGTGGTCGCGACCGTGCTATCCGGGCATCGGGGCGCCCGCGCCGCCTGGGATAGCGCCGGAGTCGACTGTG
The DNA here is from genome assembly GCF_040674855.1 of Nocardia sp. NPDC049707. Lineage (NCBI taxonomy): Bacteria > Bacillati > Actinomycetota > Actinomycetes > Mycobacteriales > Nocardiaceae > Nocardia > Nocardia sp. NPDC049707. Next base: position 95,319 of record NZ_JBFANN010000002.1, read on the forward strand.
CGCCAATCAGTTCGGCACCACCGGCAGGGGCGTAGTGTCCGCGACCGGGTCGACCTCGCTGCGGCCACGCGCAACGGTGAGAATCTCGAGCATGCCGATCACGATCGCGCAGCCACCTGCCGCCATGCCGAGTACGTCCAGCGAATCGAACGGCAGGGCGATCATGATGAATCCCACCATCATGGTCAGCAGCCCGAATATCTCTTGCCAGCCACCTTCAGGCAACTTGTCGGCCCACACCGCCACGGTCGCCTGCGCGATCCCGCGCACGGCCCAGCCGAGGCCGATCCATACCGCGAGCAGCAGTATCGAATTCGCGCTGTGGAACGCCATCACTGCCGATGCCACCGAGGCGACGCCGCTGAAGAATACGAAGATCCGTAGCGACGCCCCGAACCGGGCACCCACCGCGATGATCAGCTGCATCGCTCCGCTCAGTAGTAGATAGAGGCCGAACAGTAGCTCCGCCATCCGCTCGGTCTTGTCCGGCCACACGGCTATCAGCACGCCGAGAACCACGGAGCCGATACCAGCGACCAGTACCGCCACCCGCGCCCCGTCGGCAAGCGAACCCCCACGACCCGCACTCTCGTTTTCGGGCATAGCTCAATAGTATGACCCGAGTATTCGGATAACCGAATATTTGCTTCGATGGTCTCGATATTTCAGCTCGACTGGGCGTGTCGCGGTGTGGCGCGCCGTGCGCCAGCGCCCCGATACCGCAGGCGAGCAATGCCCCGGCCATGAGTATCAACTGCATAGGTCGGGCAAGCAGGTTCCCGCGCAACGGGTGACGCATCAGCAGTCAGCCCACGACGATCATCACGAACCGCTGACAGAGCGCCTCGACCACCAGCCGCCACGCCCGGCGGTTCCGCTCGACCAGCCAACCGTCGATGCCGAGCAGGGGCACAGCCGAACCCGATGAGTGACATGCCGACCGCAAGTGCCGAAGTCCACCGTGGGCGCGTCGACGGTTTCGCCGCGGACATCGCACCACCGCATCGGCTTCTTCGCGCCAAATCTCCAGTTCCACAACCGATCCGGGTACCGCTACAGCGCGGATCGTATTGTCGGAGGGGAAGTCGAGGCGCCGCTCGATACCGGTATAGACCTGGAGTCGGTAGGTCGCCGACGCGTCATTCCCTCGTGGACAACGGCATCGGTTGACAACGAGCGGGATTCAGCGCATTGCCCTCGCGCCGGCACGCCGCCGGTCGCCCGCCGTCCGCGTCACGTCGACGACTCCGCGGACGGTGACCATGAGCGCGTGCAGCCCGAATCGAGGAGTAGCCGAGGACGTAAGGCCATCCCGGACCACCAGCGCTGCTCGGATGTGGTCAGTCGATCGCCAGGACCATGCCACGGACGGTGGAACCATTGGCGATGTGCCACGGGACGGTTACCTGAGCGGCATTCGTCGCACAGGAAGTCGGTGCAGCGGATTGGCTGTCTGCCGCCGAGTCGGCGAGTGTCGGATTGGAACTCGGTGCGTCAGGGCGCTGGTTGTCCGCGGCCGGTTCACCAGGTGCCGCAGTGGAGTTCGGGGCGGTTGCCGACTCGGGACGCAGGACCCGCTCGACCCGAACGCTTCGATCATCGCCAACGACGATATCGGTGTGGATCGGTGTATCCAGAGTCGAGCGGAATTCCGTTGCGGCGCAGGTGGGCTCGCCGATCGAGACGACGACGGAGGGATCCGGGGCATCGCTCGTGCTCTGCGCTTGCGGCTGCACCTGCCCGGCCAGCAGCGCGATGATCTGAGCGACCGCTACCGGATCCCGGGTCGCGTCGTAGATCCACCGTTGTCCGAGCACACCGTGGACGGTGGCGCCGACGAGAGCGCCCTCGGCACCGTCGAGTGGTGCGCCGCGGTAGGTCAGCGGCACGTGGTAGGTGATCGGTGCCGGTCCAGCGCTGTCGTTCACCAGCACGAATTCGATGCCGACCGCGCCCGCCGGATCGTCGAGCCGGAAGCCGCCGGCCTTGCTCAGCTCCGGGGCGCGCCCGCTGTCTCGATACCACGGCCGGGTCGGCAACTAGGCGGTGAGCAGCTCGAGTTTGCTGGGCGACATGGTCGTGTGATGAATAACAGCCATGAGGCACCGTACCTTTCGAGGAAGGGCGAGGGCTTCACGCTGCCTGGAGTTCGGGAGTGCGCGACGCGGCACGCCAGAGCTCGACCGCGATCCACACCGCGCCGACGGTCACCAGTGCGCCCCAGCCGATGCGCACCGCATGCGGCAGCCAGAAGTGCGGCAAGTACAGCACCATCGCGGCGGCCAGTGGAACCGCGCTCCAACGCTGCAACGTCCCCGACCGCCAGATGGCAACGGCAGCAAGGATCGCGGCGACGGCAATGAGGGCGAGGCCGATAGCGAAGACCGTCGCCGCGATCGGGCTCATCCGAAAATCCGCACCGATTTGCGTCAGGGAGGCGTCGCCATCGGCAACAGCTCGTGCGCCGATGGCCCTGAGCCCGTATACCTCCGCACCGTAATAGGAGATCGACAGTGCCGAGCCGATGTAGCCGACGGTGGCGGCGAGGTAAGCGTGCCGCTCGGTTCTGGTGTCCGCCAGGTGATTTCGCAGCGCGGTCCAACCGAGCGGAATGAGGATGAGGCCGATGATGGCGCCGATGTGACCCACCGCCCAACCGGTCGAGGCCCAGGACGCGGCGCCCTCGAGGGTGTCCTGGTCGGTGCGCGGGGCAACGGTTTCGTAGACGAGGAAGAGGATGCCGGCCAGAGCGAGACCCAAAGCGCCGATGCGCGTGCGTGATTCGTGCACAAGAACTCCTGTTTATCCGAATTCAAGCGAGAGCGATGCTCTCTCTCGAGATCGACGGTCTCATAGTTCGGCCACATATGCAAGAGCACCGCTCTCGCCCACCGGCCCCGACCAGATTTGTTGCAAACCGTCGAGCCGTTTTGCAACAACCGCTGAAACACAGTTCGCCCTGGACGCTTCGGACGGGTGACGGTGTCACCGCGGCCGACAAACGCGGGGTGACACCGCTGTTCTGGGAACACGTCCTGCCCTACGGCGAGGTGAAACTGAACATGACCAGCCGACTCACACTCAGCGGGTGACGGCGACGGCCGCTCCCCGCCGGGCGCGTCGCACGGCAGCCACGCTGCGCGGCTGCCGTTTCCTCGAAGATTCGATAAAGCCGATGAGCGAGCGGTAGGTCGCTAGATCTTGCGTGTCAGCGCTCTCGATCCAGCTGGGCGAGCCGGGTGAGGGCGGGTAGCGCGGCGGCGATTGCCTGACGGTGTGCGGGACTCAATTCGGAGACCATCGGAACCAGGTGCCGGACCCGGTCGTCGTGGCGGGTTTGCCGCACCCGCCGGCCTGCCTCGGTGAGGTGCACGATCACGGCCCGTCCATCTTCAGGGTCACGACGGCGCAGCACCAGCCCGTCGCGCTCCAAGCGCGCGACGAGTTGAGTGATGCCCGGCTGGGTCAGCTGCTCGGTCTCGGTCAGGTCGGTCAGCCGCGCCGAGCCCCGGTGAGCCAGGGTGTCGAGCACCGACAGTGTGGTGAACGGCAGCTTCTCCCGTACCGGGATGCGGATGTAGACGCGGTTGAAGTCCTCGATCACCGCGGCGAAGGCGTCCACGTCGAAATCATCGATGTCGTCCACACAGCAACTATATCCGAGACTTATATAAATTTCTTAAATAAGCTATTTATGTAAAGTTGGGCGTCAACGGCTTGGGGCCGGATGAGCGACAGAACCCACGATGCCCGACCGGCCCCCTTACGCCGCCCAACCGCCCGGCAGGCCGACAACACCGCTTCCCCCACCCAAGTAAGGAACCACGCCATGACCACCCCGCATGCTTTCCCCTTGGAGCCCACCCCGATCCATGTGTCCGATGAGGTCCTCGATGACCTGCGTGGCCGTCTCACACTGACCCGTCCGCCGCTGGACGAGGGGAATGAGGACTGGTCCTACGGCGTCCCGACCAGCTATCTCCATGAGCTGGTCGTCTACTGGTGCGACGGCTACGACTGGCGCAAGGCCGAGGCCGCCATCAACACCTACGAGCATTATCAGGTGAGCGTCGCTGGTGTTCCTGTGCACTTCATGCGCAAGCCCGGCCGCGGCCCCCGCCCGATCCCGTTGATCCTCACCCACGGCTGGCCGTGGACGTTCTGGCACTGGTCGAAGGTGATCGACCCACTCGCCGACCCGGCCGCGTTCGGCGGTGACCCCGCCGACGCGTTCGACGTCATCGTGCCGTCCCTACCCGGCTTCGGTTTCCCCGGCCCGCTCACCAGCTTTCCGGACGTCAATTTCTGGAAGGTCTCCGACCTCTGGCACACCCTGATGACCGAGACCTTGGAATACGAGAAGTACGCCGCCGGGGGCTGTGACATCGGCGGGATCGTCTCCAGCCAGCTCGGCCACAAGTACGCCGACGAGCTGTACGGCATCCACATCGGGTCCGGGCTGCCGCTCGACTTCTTCACCGGCCCCCGCGCCTGGGACCTCGCCCGCAATCGCCCCCTCACCGACGACCAGCCCGCCGACGTCCGCGCCCGCATCATCGAGCTGGACCACCGATCGGCGTCCCACCTCGCCGTGCACATGCTCGACGGCGCCACCCTGGCCCACGGGCTGAGCGACTCACCCGCCGGACTACTCGCCTGGCTGCTGGAGCGCTGGAAAGCCTGGAGCGACAACGGCGGTGACGTCGAGTCCGTCTTTACCAAGGACGACCTGCTCACCCACGCCACGATCTACTGGGTGAACAACTCCATCGCCACGTCGATGCGTTACTACGCCAACGCTAACCGCTACCCCTGGGCTCCCGCCCACGACCGCACCCCGGTCGTGCAGGCCCCGGTCGGCCTCACCTTCGTCACGTACGAGAACCCGCCCGGCATCCACACTGCCGACGAACGTGTCCGGGCGTTCAAGACCGGCCCGCAGGCCGGTTGGTTCAACCACGTCAATGTCAACGCCCACGACCACGGCGGCCACTTCATCCCCTGGGAGAACCCCGACGCCTGGGTGAGCGACCTGCGCCACACCTTCAAGGGACGGCGCTGACGCACAACAAAATCAGCGCCAGGCGAATACCGCTCATGCCGCATATCGCATGGTTAATAGCAGCACTGCCCGACGAGTTCGGTTACCACGGATAACACCCTGTTATCTGTCGCATCATGAGAACCGGCCTGCGGCGACACCGCTCCGGCGGCGCGCGAGGTGGACCCGTTATCTGTGGGAAGCCGGATCGAGGAGGCGGGCCGCTACTTCGAACCGTCACCGGCAGCCATGCGCGGAATCACCAGCCTCCTCGATCCGGGAACCAACCGCCGCTGACACGGGCACGGTCGTTCACGATCCTCAACGACCGCTGACCTGGTCGATCAGCCTCGTTTGCCGTTCCTGACACGATCCTTAACGGCACCCCGTCATGCCGTCTTGATCGCCCCGCCGTCGATGATGTGGTCGGCTCCAGTGATGCTCGCCGCGAGCGGGGAGGCAAGGTAGGCGATCAGTGCGGCGACCTCGGTCGGCTCCACAAGACGCCCCGTGGTCATGCCCATCGTCGCGGGCAGTCCGGCTACCAGCTGCTCCCGCGCCAGCCCGAGCGAGGCGGCGAGCTGGGCGCCGTAGCCGTCGGGCGATTCCCACATGGCCGTGCGCACCGGCCCGGGTGACACCGTGTTGACGCGAACGCCCTGAGGCCCGAACTCCTCCGCGAGGGCCTTCCCGAACGCCGTCAGGGCCGCCTTCGCCGTCGTGTACGGAACCGGGCCGGCGTGCGGGATCCGCGCTGCGTTCGAGGAGACGTTGACGACGGCGCCGCCGCGCCGCAGCAGACTCGGCAACGCGGCCCGAGTCGTGCGGACCGTCGCGAAGAGGTTCAGGCCGTAGATCTGCGCCCACTGCTCGTCGTCGAAGGACAGGAATCCGCCCGTCGCTTCGCCGTCCCCCCCCGCCCACATTGTTGACGAGCACGTCCAGCTCACCTAGCTCCGCCAGCGCCGCCTCGACCAGCCGCGCCGGTCCGTCGGCTGCTGCCAGGTCCACCGGGATCGCGATCGCCCCCAGGTCCGCTAGTTCTGACGTCACCGTCCGTGCGGCCGCGACCACGCGCATGCCCTCGCCCGTCAGCGCCGCGACGGTGGCGAGCCCGATCCCCCTGCTGGCCCCGGTCACCACGGCGGTTCGCCCACTCAGCTGCAGATCCATTCCATGCCTCCTCGTTGCATCATTGTCGACGCAACGAAGCTACAACTTGCAACATCAATGTTGCAAGTTATAACGATTCAGCTACCGTGTTGTAGTGTTTTTTGGTGACAATGCAGCACGAACACTTCCGCATCGGCGGCAAGCCGCTCCGCGCCGACGCGGAACGGACGGTGCACACAATCCTGGCGGCCGCTGAACGCGTGCTCTTGGGCGATCCCACGGCCACCATGGAACAGATCGCCGAGGCCGCCGGCGTCGCCCGCACCACCGTGCACCGGCGCTTCGCCACTCGCGAGGCGCTTATCGACGCCCTGACCCGACGGGCGACCGAGCAGTTCGCCGCCGCCGTCGACGGCGCGGTGTCCGAGACCGCGCCACCCCTGGTCGTTCTCTACCGAGTCACCGCGGATGTGCTCCGCGTCAAGATCGGCTGGGGCTTCGCTATGACCCGGGCCGCCGGTTCCGCGGATCCGGAGATCGCCCAGGTGCATGCCGATGTGCTGGAGAAGTGCGACCGGCTCTTCCGTCGCGCGCAGGCCACCGGACTCCTGCGGTCCGACATCGACGTCGAGTGGGCGCGACGCTGCTACTACGCGCTCATTCACGAGGTGACCCAGGGCGGAACCGCCGACGCAGACGTCGACGCCCTGACCACGCTGATCGTGGACACGCTACTGCGGGGATTCGGGGCCGATCCCGGGCGCGCCTCCGCCGGTCTCTGACCGGTCGGAACCAGCCCGGTTCCCGCCGACTCGCGCCGCCGAAGGCGATCCGGCTCACCCTCAGATGCGAACTCACGGGGGCTCGCGAACCCTTTGGTGCCGTTGTTTTCGGCCTATGCGATGCGAGCATCCGCGGTGGCGAGGCCGAAGATCTTGCGTGCTGCGGACTTGGCGACGACGACGATGACGGCGGTCCTGGTGTCGGGGTCTATCGACTTTATGCGCCCGGTGAACTCGACGCTTCCGGCGGAGGCAGCTTCCACGATCGTGTAGTTCGAGAGCCGGACCGCGTACCTGGTCATTGCGCCTGGGTCACCGAGCCACTCGGTGACAAAGCCGGCCCCCAGGCCCATCGTGAGCATGCCGTGCGCTATCACGTCGGGGAGGCCCGCGAGCGCGGCGATGTCGTCGTGCCAGTGGATCGGATTGGCGTCACCGGCGACGCCGGCGTAGTTCACCAGGTCGCCCCGGGTCAGCTGCGCGATCCGGGTGGGAAGCTCGTCACCGACCGTGATGTCCTCGAATCGGATTCGGGTGCGCGGGACTCGCGTCGGGGCGGTTGTGGACTGGTCAGGGCGGGTCTTCCGAGCCGGGTGCGCCGCAGTGCGCCTATCCGCCGCCGCGGCTGTGCGGCCAGCGGTCGCGGGTCGAGAGGGCACATCAATACCGTGCATGGCCACGCGCTCGATCGCGTCGCTGATGCCGGTATCGACGTCCGCGCCGGTGATGCCCATAACGGTCGTGTGCATGATCTGCACGACCTCACCCGTCTGGTCGGTGAAGGTGTTGGTGATGGTGAGCAGGTCCTTGCCCGCGATCCGGCGCGCCGAGGAGAGTTCGACATCGCTGACCAACCGGTCGCCGGTGAGCACCGGCTTGTACATTTCGAAGACCTGATCGGTCTGCACGAACATGTCGTAGCCGGTCATCACGGTCTCGAGTAGCCGGCGGTTGGCCAACATCGCGGTGGTCGAGAGGAACGTGGTCGGCGCGATCAGACCGGTGTACCCGAGCTCGTCGGCAGCGTCCTCGCTCCAGTGCGCGGGGTGGAAGTCCTGCACAGCTCGCGCATACTCGCGGATCTTCTCCCGACCCACCTCGTAATAGTCATCCGCGCGATAGTGATGTCCCACCTGCCCAGCCACATCGAATGTCGCTTCCACCAAACCGCTCCTCGCTTCAGATTCTTTACAGGCCTCGCAATCGGGTGTCCGCGGAACCCGACTCGCCGAATGGTCCTGGTGTGATGATCCTTTCACGCGGGGGCGACTCGGGAAGCTATCTGCTGTAGCGGTCGGCGGGTCGGGTTCGGGTGCTTCCGGCACCGGCGAGCGGTGTGCGATCGGCGGACGCGGTGCGGATCTGCCTCGCCACGATCACCGTGCCCAACACCTGCGCGACCTACTGACTCCTCGAGCTTCGTACGGTGCACGACGCTGGGGAGCGTCGGACCGGCGCCGTCGTATTCAACACGACCGAGGACATCACCCCAGTGATCCTCTATTACGGCACGGACAATCCCCCAGTAGCTACCTGGTCCCTGCGGTAGCAGTTGGTCGACGATGCCAGCAATTCCGAGCCAACCCGCTTCGATGAGTTTCCGGCGGCCGGGCCGTCTGTACTGCCATGGGAAAGTTGAGCTATGGCATGAACGTGTCGGTGGACGGCTACATCGCCGACGCGAATGGCGGCCTCGGCTGGAGCGCGCCGGACGACGAGCTGCACCAGTTCTGGAACGACCGGACCCGAGACATCGCGGTGTCGCTGTACGGGCGGAAGCTGTACGAGCTGATGTCGGCCCACTGGCCGACCGCCGGCCAGGCACCCGGTGTGCCCCCGATAGAGGCCGAGTACGCCCGGCTGTGGCTCGCGATGCCGAAGGTGGTGTTCTCGCAGACCCTGGAGTCGGTCGACTGGAACTCCAGGTTGGAGCGGGGTGACGTCGTCGAGGTCGCGCGGAGGCTCAAGGCCGAGACCGACGGCCTGCTGGAGGTGGGTGGTGCCACGCTCGCCGCGCCCCTGGTCAGGGCCGGCCTCGTGGACGAGTTCCAGGTGCTGGTCACGCCGTCCGCGATCGGCGGCGGCACGCCGTTCTTCCCGTCACTGGACAAGTGGCTGAAGCTGGAGCTGGTGGAGAACCGCACCTTCTCCTCAGGCGCGGTCCTCCTCCGCTACGAGCCCGTGCGCGGCTAGGAGACGCTGACGACCGGGGAGCCCGTTCCGGCGGTCTCCCTCGCCTCCTGAACGCGAGGACTGCTCGGCGAGATCGAAGGTGTCGACCTCGCACTCGGCTTCCTCCGATAGAAGCGGGAGTAAACCGAGCGACTTGCTCGAATCGCTCCGGTTGGCCCCACGATGCTCCCCCCGAGCCGCCGCCACCGAAACCGAAATAGGCACGGCCAGAAAGGCTTTCGCCAGAATTCGGGCAGTCGCAGAGCCGGGATCTCAGCACGTCGACTTCGAGACAGACCCTAGTGTTGCCGGCGCCGATCATCGACAGACAGAACATGATTCGTTAAACGCCGGCTTTCTCAGATCTGGACCCCAACCCCTGCGCACTAACCGGGGGCGCCCTCGGATACCGATCCGGCTCGGCTGGCGACCAAATGGTCGAGCTGGCGTTCGGCGCGTTCGGCGCGGGCCAAAGTTTGGGCGCGGGCTTCGTCGAGTGTGGCCAACCGTTCGGCGGCTTCACGCCGTACCTGCTCGAGTGCGGCCGTCGATTCGGCGCGCACCGCCGCGACCTCCGCACTCGCCGCGCGGCGCACCTCGACGAGTTCACCGCGCGTGCGATCCAGCTCCTCGCGCAATCGGTTCAATTCCTCGCGCAATCGGTTCAGTTCCGTGCGTGCCTCCGCGACGGCCTGATTGCGTTCGGCCACGGCCTGTTCGGCGCGTTCGATGGCCCGCTCGGCATCGGCGGCGCGCTGCACCGCTAGATCGCGTTCGGCACCGGCCGCGGTGATCTGCTGGGCGGACTCACGCCGGATCTGTTCGATTTCCGTCGCCGCCTTCCGGCGTGCCAGCTCCACATCCTCGGTGGCCTGCTGCCGCGCACGTTCGACATCGTCGGCGGCTTCGCGGCGGATGGTGCGTATCTCGGCATCGGCCTCGCTGCGCGCCGCGAAGACATCGTCGGCGGCCTGTTTGGTCACCCGCTCGACCTCACGCAGTGCATCCGATCGCGCCGTATCGGCCTCGGCGACCAGTGATTCCGCATGTTCGGCCGCGCTGGCCGCATCGTCGGCGGCCGATTCCGCGGCAGCGCGCGCCTCCTCAGCCTCGCGTCGCGCCTGGTCCGCGGCGACCGTCGCGACCTCCGCCTCCGCGATGCGTCGTGCCGCATCCGCCTGCACGGCCTGTACCTGCGCCTCGGCGATCGCCGGATCGGCCAGCGTGGACAGTTCGGCCACCGCCGCATTCAGCGTGTTTCCCAATTGATCGGCCAGTCCACGGAATTGCGTGAGCAGCTCATCTGCGCGCAACCGAGCCACCGTCGCCGGCCCCTGCTGCGTCACAGTGACGGCAGCAGCCGGTGGCTGCGACTCCTGTTGCTGCCGTTGCCGTTCCCGCCAAGCGCGCCATCGGGTGTGCTCCGGGTGATCACAGTATTCCGAGGGCCGCCCCGGCCCACCCCCGCGCGTAATCGGTCGAGCACATCCGGGGTAGTTGCAAACGTTGGACATCAGAGAATCGTAGCGTTGGTTTCGTCGAATCCAACGTATTAAGACGAAACGAAATGCGTGCCACCCCAAGACCATCCACTCGCCAACTCCATAAATCTAACCCCCGATAAGTGAACATTATCGGGGGTCAAGATTTCCTGAACCCTGGCGATCCGCCTGCTGTAGTTTCGTTTTCGTTTGGTTGGTGCATACGAAACGAATCAGTTACGAAACCTCATGAAAACTGGGTCCCCTCCGCACGTCGCAGCCGAGCGTCAGCTCTCATGCATCAGCCGAACTCCCATGCGATCTACCGGAAACGGGCATGCCGACTGCGCGAGCTGTCGAGGATGACCCACGTCGGCGGGTGCGGCAATGGTCAGTCCGGGATTCGAGTCGGCAGAGTCACACCCAGAGCGGCGATGGCGTCTTCGACCGTTCCGTCGTCGGGTGGGTCACCGTCAACGGTCCACTCGATGGTGATGTCGTAGCGGTTCGACCACTCGCGGGCGTAGTCGAGGACTCCGTTCACGACGTCTTGAAGGTCGGGGTTGCCGGAGTCGTCGATACCGACGCTTTCGCCGCGCAACTCGTATTCACAGGACCAGCAGATCCAGTCCAGGTCCCCATCATCGACGAAGCGGTTCAGCGAGGCGCTGATGAGGCGGGGGCGCTTCGCGGTGACTTGTGGCGGTGACGACTCGCGGCGATGGCGTAGCGCTGCGAAAAGAACGAGCGCGGCGACGACCACCAGCCACACCGTTACTCCCGGGACTGCGAGGACGACCGTTCCCCACAACATGATGAACGGCCCGTAATACGCCACGCGGGCCCAGTATTCGCAGGGACCCACATCTTCGGGGATGGTCGCGCATTCGGGGTGGCCGATCGCCGCGAAGGCCAGGGTCGCGAGCATCGAAATCGCAACGGCCACACCGAGTACGATCGCCAGGCTTCCGATGGCCAGGCTTATGTTGGGGCGGGAGAGGACTGCCATGCGGTCAGACCCTATTCGGTCAGCAGTGTGTCCAGGCGTACCAGCACATCGCGACGCAACTGCTCAGCCCAGTCGTCGCGGGAGACCATGCACCCAGTCCGGTTGAAGGGGGTCCGGTAGTAACCGCACAAAGACAACGAAGTTCGGTAGCCGGTGGTCAGTAGTGCCGGTCGGTTCCGGCGGGGACAGCGAGAAGCTCCGCATGACCACAAACCTCGCCGCCGGCGCCTAAGCACACACTGTTGTGGTTCTCAGCGGTCTGCACGGATCGAAAGGGTCAGGCCCTTGGTCGTGACGTTCGGCAGTTGGCTCATCTCCGCGAAGGCCCGTTGATCGTGGGCCGGCACGACAATCAGGTCGGGGATGCGCTGCATGATCGAAACCATGCGGAGGATGTTTTGCCGGTTGCCCTCGGCATCGAAGTCGCCCAGCCGCCTGATCGGCAGCGGACGCTCCACGCGGTGGGTGAGTCCCTCGCGCTGCCACACCAGATCTCCCACCAGGGCATAGCGCACCTGATTCGGCAGTGTCACGAAGACGATCACGCTGCCGGGCGTATGGCCGGGGGCTGGGACACAGACGATCGAGCCGTCACCGTACACATCGTGGTGCCGGGGAAAACCCAGGTACGGCCCGCCCGGGAAACTCAACTCCCGCCAGTTGAACGGGATTTCCTGGAAGAATCCGCGGAAATTGCCGAACATTTCTCGGCTGTAGAACGCGGCTCGGTCGCGTGGGGAGATCAAGACCGGCAGATCAGGGAAATCGGTGATGCCGCTCATATGATCCCAATGCGCGTGGGTCAGCAGAATCCCGGACAGCCGGCCGACGTCGTAGTCTGCCGCTTCCAGCTGATCGACAGCAGGCTTCCAGAGGTCATACTTGGTCATCTTCCGGAACAGTCGGGGCATCGTGGCCAACTGCTTCGCGATGTCGCGCCCGAAACCGGAGTCGACCAGAAGATCACCCTGCGGGTGCTGAATGAGCGCGGCGCCGATGTAGAACTCGCGCTTGTCGAAGATGGACCCGCCGGCGTACGCGTATGCGGCGGTTCGGTGATTTACCCCGGTCGGCACCGCGACGAGGTCCATCTCGGCCGGTGGATCGGCTCTCGGAATCGGGATCGATTCGGGCAACGGCAAGGGCATGGGGAGCTGCTTCATGACTTATTCCTCCTCCGTCAGGCCGGTCGCGTTCGACGGGACGTCGAAGGCGGCCAGGGTGAGCGAAACACTGGTGAACCAGCCCATCAGCACGGTGACATCGACGATGCCCGCCACGCCGATCGTGGCCACGGCCCGGTGGTACATGCCGACGGGAACCACGCGCGGCCGTACCAGGGTTGATGCGAGTTCGTACACGATCTGCTGGCGTGGGTCGTCGAACGAGGTCGGAAGTCCAGCGATGAGGGCCTCGACCTGCCGCGGCTCCAGGCCGCCCATTAGCACGCCGATCTTCTCGTGTTCGTAATTGGCGTAGGTGGAGAGCCAGCGGCCGTTGATGACGTTCGTGACGATCTCGATCTCCGCCTTCGACAGCGACGAATCCTTTTGGAAATACGCCCCGGTTGGCACGATTGCCTCGGCCAGTCTGGGGTTGGCCAGCCAGATCTTGTGCGGGCCGGGAATCATGCCGCGCAGTTGCCGCGTGTACTCGTACGCGTCGCGCATTTCCGGCGACATTTCGTTGGCCGGCGTTTCCCTGTAGCGGCCGAAGGTGCCGAAGTCGACTGGATCGGATGAGCTGTCGAACATGTCAATCTCCTTTCGACGGCTTACGTACTCGAGATTTTGTGTATCAAACAATTGAGACATGATGTCCAAAGCTGATGTGGAGGGAGCACCAATGCGACGGCGGGGTTTTCTGCGCGGTGTGGTCGGGGCTTTCGCCGGCGCAAGTGTCGGCGTGAGCGCCGGCTGCGGCCGGCGCGCCGGTGAGTCGATCGTCGCCACCCGGGCCGGCGTTGTTCGCGGGTGTGTCGTGGGTGGGGTGCACACTTTCAAGGGCGTTCCTTTCGCGGCGGCGCCGACGGGCGTCACCCGCTATCTCGCGCCCCGGCCGGTCGAGCCGTGGGCCGGCATTCGTGATGCGCTGACCATCGGCCCGACGCCGCCTCAGCCGGTCGTGGATCCGCCGATGGATGCCTTCTATCCCATCGTTCCCGGAGCCGACTATCTGAATCTGAACATTTGGTCGCGGGAGTTGGGGGCGGTGCGGCAGCCGGTGATGGTGTGGATCTACGGCGGCGGTTTCGACGGTGGTTCGAACGTGATCTACGACTGCAGCCGGTTCGCCCGCGACGGTGTCGTCTGTGTCGCCATCAACTACCGTCTCGGTGCCGAGGGGTTCCTGTGCCTGGAGGACGGCATCGCCAACGTTGGCCTGCTCGACCAGATTTCGGCGCTGGAATGGGTCCACGCCAATATCGCTGCATTCGGCGGCGACCCGGACAACATCACCGTGTTCGGGCAGTCCTCGGGGGCGGTGAGTATCGCCGCACTGATGTCGACGCCGTCGACGCGCGGGCTGTTGATCGGGTTCGTCAACGTCGCGTGGGATGGAGCTGACCACGCGTTTCTGCTGGATACCAAGGTCCGCCCGGAGCACCGGCATCGCGGCATCGCGGCATCGGCACCGAACTCGTCCACCACGCCAGTGATGCGGCGCGGGGTGTGAATGGCTGCACGTCGATTTCCGGCCCGAACTGGGAGCGTTCTACTTCGATGCCTGCGGGTTCACCCGCACCGATGCGGGGCTGCAGCATCTGCGGGACGTCGCCCCGTGATCGAACATTCTTCCGCGCAGACGCCGAACACACGCAATACGGCCATTCCCGCGCCATGCTCGACGCCCACACCGCACTCCAAGGCCCCGGAACCGGTTGGGACCTGCACGAATTCCGGCATTGGGCGTTGACCCACCTCGGCGAGCAGGGCGCGTCCGCTGCTGTTGATGGCGAAGTCCCGACACAAGAAGCCGGAGAACGTCCACTGCTACTTCACACCCTCCGACCAGGCGCTGGCCGAGGTCACCAACCGGCTGGCCCCGGCAATCGATCGCCAGCGCTGGAAGGTACGGCGGCGGGTGTATCGGCGCGTAGGCAGCGCAAGTCGGCGCGCGATGGCATGGTCTGGCGGCATGGCGATCGAAATGCACCACGATGACCGGCTGATGCGTCGCTACAAGGACGAGCCGCTGCCCGAACTGGACGAGACCACCGCATCAGTCTCGCCGCACCCATTGCTGCCGGTGTTCCTCGCCGCCGCCGATGGCGCTTTTCCCCCTGCGGATGGTCAGGTCATTTTCATGCCCGCCCCCCAGAAGGGCATGCACGCGGTCGTCTCGTTCACGGGCTACGCGATCTTTGCGACTTCCCGGCCGGTGACGGACTTCGCCGAGTTCCACCTCGACGGATTCGGAGCCGCGTTGCTGCCCAGCGTCCTGCAACGCCTCGCGGGGGCCACCGGCGAAATCGGTACCCTCGACGTCACCCTCGCCCACCGCGGCCAGGGCAACGGCAGGCTCCCGATCCGCGACGATCTCGACCACCATCCACGGGTCCTCCACGCTCGAAGTCTGCGCACCGGCGTCCGAGTTCACGGCGATGACCGAGGACTGGTCACCATCGCTTCCGGACTCGTTGGACGGACCGAGATCTCGGTGGAACTACACCATCCCGACCACGGCGACGGCACCGGACGCGCGCTCATCCACGAAGCACTCAAACTGGTCCCCGCCGGTGAAACCGTCTTCGCCGCTGTGTCGCCGGGCAATGCGCGTTCCCTGCGCGCGTTCCTCGCGTGCGGCTTCCGGCCGGTCAGCAGCGAAGTGATCATCGCCGGTTCAGATCGATAGGTTCGGGCTGTGGACCTGGTCGACGAACTGACCGGCCTCGCAGCCGATGCCGGCCTCGAACTCCAGAACTCGAGCCCGGTATCGGACGAACGCACCGCCCTGGAATTCCGAGTCAGACCACGGGCGGAAGGCATCCGCTGACGCAAGTAGCCGCGCAAAGTGTCGGCATTGCGCCTGGTGAGGTCGTCCTGTTGGGATCTACATCTCCGGCGCGCTGCCGCTGACGTCACGAGTCGCCCCTCGGGCGGAAGCAACATCGCGCCAGCTCGCTACCGCACTCAGCCGCGCATAGTGTGCGGCTGAGTGCGGTAGTTTCCGAGCGCCGGATTTCACGGCAGTGGGCAGCCCTGCCGCATTCCTTGCGTCAATATCGTTGCTGCACAAACAATTAGGCGCGCCTGCCGATTGGCGGGGATCGGGGGTGTACTTCGAGAACTGCGACATCGCCGAACCCACCGACAGCGCCGAGGTGATCAGCGGGGCAGCGACCACGCCCCCGATCCCGATCAAGCCGACCGGCTGCGGGAGCTTTCGTCTCGACTGACCGGACTCGATGCATTCGCGGGCCCGTGAATGTGCAGGTGGCGGCTGGTTGTGCGTAGCCACCACCGTTCTGCTGCATCACACTACTCCATAAAAAACATCAACAACTATTGCTGATATCTCAGTTAGCTTCTACTGTGATCTCAATTACTTGCAGTGAAGGAGATCTCAGTGGCATCCAGTCACGATCCTCGACCGGCCGGTTGGCGAGTCGGTGCCGATATCGGCGGCACATTCACCGACATCATCGCCCTGGGCCCGGCCGGAGAAGTCGTCCCGATGAAGATCCCGTCCACTCCGCCCGACTATGGTGCGGGCGTGGTGGCGGCGACCACCCAGGTGCTTTCCCTGGCAGGGGCCGAGCCGGAAGCCGTGACCGCGATGCTGCACGGCACGACCGTGGCCACCAATGCGATCCTGTCGATGACCGGCGTCCGCACGGCGGTGGTCACGACTCGCGGCTTCCGCGACGTGCTGGAGCTCGGACGGCTGCGGCGGCCGGTGCTCTACGACCTCTCGTGGACCAAGCCCGAGCCCCTCGCCCGGCGCCGGAATCGGTACGAACTCGACCAGCGGATCACCGCCGACGGGCGTCTCGAACCACCGGCCGGCGACGACGAGGTTCGTGCTGTGGCCGCGCGGCTGCGCGCGGACGGAATCGAAGCGGTGGCCGTGTGTCTGATCAACTCCTACGTCCGCCCCGACGAGGAGCGGCGAGTCGCCGAGCTGCTCCGAGCTGAGCTGCCGGATGTCTATGTCACGGCGTCGGTCGATGTTTCTCCGCAGCCACAGGAGTTCGAGCGCACGAGCACCGCGACGGTCAATGCCTATGTCGGTCCGGCGGTGCACGGTTACCTCACCCGTTTGGAAGCCGGGTTGCGGGCGGCGCGGGTGAGAGCCCCGCTGCTGGTCATGCAGTCCAGCGGAGGTCTGCTCGATGCGGCCTCCGTCGCGCAACGGCCGGTGCAGATCATCGAGTCCGGTCCGGCAGCCGGTGTCACCGCCGTGCAGAAGCTGGCACAGTTGATCGGTCTGTCCAGCGTGGTCGCGTTCGATATGGGCGGGACAACGGCGAAGGCGTCCCTGATCGAGCACGGCGAGCCGTTCGTCTCGGCCGACTACGAGGTCGGTGGCGGCATGAACGTCGCCCGTGGCCTCAGCTCCGGTGCCGGGTATCCGGTACGGGCACCATCGATCGACATCGCCGAGGTCGGCTCCGGGGGCGGCAGCATCATCTCCGTCGACGCGGCGGGCGCGCTCCATGTGGGGCCCGCCAGTGCCGGGGCGAGCCCCGGCCCCGCCTGCTACGGCTTCGGCGGTGAGCTGCCGACCCTGACCGACGCCAACGTGACGCTCGGATATCTGAGTCCACAGGCCATCGCCGGTGGCCGCGTACCGATTTACCCCGATCGGGCCGTGAAGGCACTGTCGCCGGTCGCCGAGCGACTCGGTGCCGATGTTCCGGCTACCGCGCGCGGAACATACCAGGTGGCGGTGTCGAACATGACGACCGCGGTCAAGGCGGTGACGAGCGAACGCGGCCGCGACCCACGCGAGGCCACGATGGTCGCCTTCGGCGGCGCGGGTCCGCTCTACGCTGCCGAGTTGGCTCGCGAGCTGGGTATCTCGACTGTCATCGTGCCCGTGCACCCGGGTCTGTTCAGCAGCCTGGGCCTGCTCGTCGCCGACACCGAACGCCACGAGCTCGCCCCGTACCGGCCCGAATTCGCCGAGGTGAGCGCGCTGGCCGCGGAGTTCGATCGGCTCGCCGCGACGGTGAGCACAGAGCTGGGGGCGGACGCGGTCGTGGATCGGCTGCTGGACATGCGCTACCGGGGCCAGCGATTCGAGCTGCGCATCCGGGTGCCCGATGGCGACTTCACCGAAGACCTGCTCGCCGAGGTGTGGGAGCGGTTCCATGCCGAGCACAAGCGCACCTACGGCCGGGCCGGCACGGACGAGCTCGTCGAACTGGTCAACCTTCGGGTACGTGGTCGACTGCCTACCCCCGTCTCGATCGCGAACGTGCTGGGCCTCCCCGTCGCCGCGGGCCGTGAGGCCACCATCCGGGAATGCCGGTTCGCCGAGACCGTGTCCACGCCCGTCGTGAGTCGGTTCGACCTCGGCACCGAGCCGGCCGACGGACCGATGGTCATCGAGGACATGGACGCCACCACCCTCGTCCCACCCGGCGCCCGAGTACACCGCGACCAGTTCAACAACATCGTCATCACCTGGAGTGCCGAATGATCCGCGATGCCGTGACCTTCGAGGTCTTCCGTAATGCCGTCACCGGGATCGCCGACGAGATGGCGATCACGATTGTGCGCACTGCGCACTCGGAGCTCGTCGCGTCCAGCATGGACTTCTCCGCCGCCTTGTGCGATGCCCACGGCAGGGTGATCGCCCAGGCCAACACCTTGCCGGTGCATCTGGGGTCTGTTCCGGACGCGATGGAGGAAATCCTCGCCGAGTTCGGCGACGGGATCCGGCCAGGAGACATCTACCTGCTCAACGACCCGTCCCGGGGCGGCATGCACCTGCCCGACATCTTCGCGGTCGCCCCGGTGTTCGCCGGAGAAACCCTGGTGGGATTCGCGGTCACGGTCGTCAACCACACCGATGTCGGCGGCTGGGCGGCCGGCTCCATGGCCGTGCAGTCGACGAGCATCTTCGCCGAAGGGGTGCAGATCCCGCCGTCGCGTCTGGCCGAGGCCGGGGTGATCAACGAGACGTTCCTACAGCTGATCCTGCGCAACGTCCGCGAACCCGAGCTGCTGCGCGGTGACCTGGAGTCCCAGCTGGCGGCCTGCCACACCGGGGCCGAGGGCCTGCGGGCCCTCGCGGCGCGACACGGCGTCGAACGACTCGCGTCGCTCAATGACGAGCTGCTCGACTACTCCGAAACCCTGCTACGCGCCGCGCTCGCCGAGGCGGTCCCCGGCACATACGAGTTCACCGACCACATCGACGACGACGGCCTCGGCTCCGGGCCGATCCCGATCCGGGTGCGGGTCACGCTGTCCGAGTCCGGAATCGAACTGGACTTCACCGGCTCGTCGCCGCAGGTCGACTCCGCGCTGAACGCCACGGCCTCGTTCACCCGCTCCGCCGCCTACGCGGCTCTGCAGGGTGTCCTCGCCTCGGACATCCCCGCCAACAGTGGGTTCTACCGTCCGTTCACCTTCGTCATCCCGGAGGCATCGATCCTCAACGGGCGGCGCCCCTCCGCGCGCGGCGCCCGTGGTCTCGTGGGCTTCCGGATCATCGATGCGGTGCTCGGGGCACTCGCCCCCGTGTTCCCCGATCGGGTGCCCGCCGCCGGAGAGGGCGGGCCGGACGGGATCGCGATCGGCGTCGTCGGAGCCGACGGGGAGTCCGTCGTGCTGTGGGATCCCCTGGCCGGAGCGTGGGGCGCCCGTCCCGACCGTGATGGCGTCGACGGGATCAGCTCACTGGGCGCCAATCTGACCAATACCCCGATCGAGGAGCTCGAACGTTCCGGTCACATCCGCATCGACGGTTACGGCTACCTCCCCGACAGCGGTGGGGCGGGCCGCTGGCGCGGTGGCCTGGCGACCTTCCGCGATATGACGCTGTTGTCGCCCCAAGCCAGCGTGCAGATCAGATCCGACCGGCGGAAGTTCCTGCCCTACGGTCTGGCCGGCGGTGCGCAAGGGACGCCCTCGCTCAATGTGCTGGACCCCGGTGGGCCCGGCGAACGCGTGCTGGAATCCAAACCACACTTCGCGATGACCGCCGGAACCCGCCACCGACATGTGACCGCGGGCGGGGGCGGGCACGGTAGCCCCTTCGAGCGTGCCCCTGAACTGGTCCGCGAAGACGTCCTCGACGGCAAGGTAAGCCGTGCGGGGGCCGAACGCGACTACGGTGTCGTGATCACCGAAGACGGTGTGATCGACGCGAGCGCCACCGCCGGGTTGCGCGGCCAGGCGCGCTGACGCCACAAAAATATCTATCCCTTTCAAGATTGGACACTGCGATGAGTTCGACCGTCGCTACCACCCAGGACGCCGTTGCGCCCCGCACTTGGCGCAAGGTTGGCATTCGGATCATCCCACTGGTGGGGCTCGCCTATGTGGCGAGCTACATCGACCGTGCCAACGTCGGCTACATCGCCGCACCGATGTCACGCGAGCTACACCTGAACAGCAGCCAGCTCGGCTTGGCCGCGGGGCTGTTCTTCATCGGCTACGTCCTCGTCGAGGTGCCGAGCAATATGATGCTGTCCCGTTTCGGCGCCCGAACCTGGATCACCCGGATCATGGTCACGTGGGGACTGGTCACCGCTGCGACCGCAGCCGTGAACTCCGCGGCCACGCTCTACATCGCGCGGATGCTACTCGGGTTCGCCGAAGCCGGGCTGGCCGCCGGGATCCTGCTCTACCTGACGTTCTGGTTCCCGCGCCGCCAGCGTTCCTGGGCATTGACAACCTTCATCCTGATGATCCCGGTGTCCTCGATCATCGGCTCGCCCTTGGCTGCCGCGCTGCTCGCATGGGGTGAGGGTTTGCTCGGTATCCCGGGGTGGCGGGCGCTGTTCCTCGTCGAGGGCCTCTTGACGGTCCTGCTCGGCTTCCTGATCTACACCTTCCTGCCCAATCGACCGCGCGATGCGCGCTGGCTCACCGACGAGGAGAAGACCGCCATCGAGAACACCCTGGCCGCCGAGGCCGCCGAGCAGGCTGCCCACGGTGCGCTGACCGGGTTGCGCGAGGCGTTGCGCAGCGGACGGGTGTGGGCGATGGCTCTGACGTGGTTCGCGATCGCGTTCGGGCTCTATCCGATGGCGTTCTTCCTGCCCACGATGATCAAGTCCATCACACACAGCATCGGCGGCGCCGGCGATGTCAGCAGCGTACTGCTGTCGGCGATCCCGTAC
The DNA here is from genome assembly GCF_040674855.1 of Nocardia sp. NPDC049707. NCBI lineage: Bacteria > Bacillati > Actinomycetota > Actinomycetes > Mycobacteriales > Nocardiaceae > Nocardia > Nocardia sp. NPDC049707. The sequence goes on from NZ_JBFANN010000002.1 coordinate 116,218, forward strand.
GCGGTGACCGGGATCGTCATGCTGGTCTGGGCTCGCTTCGCTGCCCGCCGGACGGCCGTCACGGCGACCGCCGTACCGATGGTCCTCGGAGTGACCGGGCTGCTGCTGGCGACATTGACCCACAGCGGTGTCCTGTTCATCCTCGCGGTCTGTATGAGTGTTGCCGGGATCATCACCGCGATGCCCCAGTTCTGGCGGATACCGGCGATCGGCCTGACCGGCGCGGCCGCGGCCTCCGGGATCGGTCTCATCAACTCCGTCAGCAATCTCAGCGGCTTCATCGGCCCGTACTTCACCGGATTCATCGCGAACGCGACCGGTAGCTTCACCTATGCGCTGTTGGCCATTGCCATCATCATGGCCGCCGGACTGACTGTCCTGCTCACCGTCGGGCGCCGGATGGAGCGGCTGGACGGAAACCTGTCATGACCACCTCACCCCACGAAACCCCGCACACGGCGGCCGAGTCCGACGGCCAGGGAAGCGTCACTCGCCGACGCGTGATCGGTGGGGCCGCCGCCGTGGCAGGCGTCACCGGACTCGGCTGGGGTGCGGTCGCGCTCGGCGATGTACTGCGCGGCAATACCGATCCTGCCCGGAACACCGCACTGATCATCGGCGATATCCAGCGGGGTATCACCAGCAACTATGCGTTCGCCAGGCAGGTCGTGCCACCGCTGACCGAACTGCTCCCGCGTGCCCGCGCGGCCGGTGTGCTGGTTGTGTTCGTGCACATCGCTTTCCGGGCCAATGGGGCCGATCTGCCGCCGGGCAACGCGATGTACCGGTCGTTCTTCGATGCCGGGGACAGCTTTCACGAGGGGTCGGCCGGAACCGAGATCGACTTGCCGGTCACCCAGGATGACGTCGTCGTGCTGAAACGCCGCGCCAGTGCGTTCGCCGGCACTGACCTCGATCTGGTGCTCCGTGCCCGCGGCGTCGACACTGTCGCGATCGCCGGTGTCGCGACCGGCGCAATGGTGGCAGCGACGTGTTATGACGCGTCCGACCGTGGTTACGAAGTGACTGTGCTACATGACGGTTGCGCCGACAGTGATCCGGCGATGCACGACTTCTTCATGAACACCGTCTTCCCCAGCCGGGGATTCGAGGTCGTGGACTGCGCTGGATGGCATGGCAAAAAACGATGACCCATTGCGTATTCGCATCGCGGGGACAGCCCTGACCGTTCCGAGTACGCGGAAGCGGACGCTCTGAAATTCCAGGTGCGGGAATCCCTGCGCATATTGATTCCGCCTGCTGTATCGAATATCGATTATGGTCCGCCATTCCCAAAAGTAGTCGATATTTCCCTGAACAAAGAACATCGCAAGAAAGTCAAGAACAATGCTCAGCAAAATTGCTACCTGCACGGTATTGGCCACAGCTGCGGTATCGCTGTCGGCCGGCGTCTCAGTTGCCGATCCCGCCGACGCTGCCGGGGTCGTCAACTACACCGCCACCAGTACGCCGACGTCGACAATCGTCAACAGCGACGCGGGCTCTCTGGTGAACGACAACGGTGTGTTCAAGATAAAAGCAACCGACGGGACCGTAGTCGCCGGCACGGAGCTGTCGTTCCGTGTCGATGATTTCCTGTTTCCGATCGCTGCCGACATCCACGATCGCACCGCGGTCCTGACTCCCCAGTTCGATCTCGCGCATGCCACCTATCAGCCGGTGGCGCTGCCATTCGAGGATCAGGCACCGTTCAAGACCCCCTACGACCGTGAGGTCGCGGCCTGGAACCGTATGACCAGCACCATCAGCGCGGGCGCCACGATCGGCACCCTCGTCGGCGGCTTGGCCGGCGGCGCTGTCGGCTGCGTGATCGGCGGAATCGCAGGTGCGACGGTGGCTTCCGCGACGATCCTCGGGCTGTTCGGCCCGTTCCTCCCCGCCGCCGCTGTCGGCTGTATCGGCGGCATCATCGCGGTCGGCGCGCTGGGCACCCTGGCCGGACAGTTGCTGGTCACCGCCCCGGTCGCGGTCATGGCGGCGGTCCAATACTTCACCACTATCAACCAGCCGTTCCCCCAGGCCAAGTAGGTGTAGCAGAGCCCACGGGAACTCGTGGGGAACGAGTGGTCTCGCCTGTACTTCCCCTCCGTCGGGCGAGACCACCTTCCATCTGAGATATCAGACAGAAAAGTCGATATGACACGCCTGCCCTGATGATATGCGCGATCATCTGGACAACACGAGGACAGGAAGCATGAACGCCAGTTTGTTGCATCGGCTCCGCACGGAGCTCGACGAACGCCGAAAGGGCACGGGGCTGCGCAGCGATCTCGTAGTCTCGGGAGCCCAGGGGCCGACGGTCGGCGTGAGCGGCGAGACGCTCGTGAACCTCGCCTCCAACGACTATCTCGGGCTCGCCGGGGACCCCGAGGTCCTCGATGCGGCACAGCGGGCGCTGCGCGAGATGGGGCTCGGGCTCACGGCCGGACGCGTGCTCGGTGGCACACGGGAGATCCACGGCCAGCTCGAGGCGGGCATCGCCGAGCTGGTTGGAGCCGAGGACGCCCTGCTCTACAGCTCGTGTTTCGATGCGAACCTCGGCGTCTTCGACGCCCTGCTCGGCCCGGACGACGTCGTTCTCAGCGACAGGCTCAACCATGCCAGCCTGATCGACGGCATCCGGCTGGCTTCGGCCCGACGGCGCGTCTTCGCACACGCCGACCTCGACGACCTCGAGCGCCAGCTCGCCGAGTGCGCAGACGCACGCCACCGGCTCATCGTTACCGACGGCGTCTTCAGCATGGACGGCGATATCGCCGCGCTGTCCCGGCTGGCCGAGCTGGCACAGCGCTACGACGCGGTGCTGATGGTCGATGACTCGCATGCCACGGGTGTGTTGGGCGCGACCGGCGCGGGCACGGCCGAGCACTTCGGCCTGGAAGGCAGTGTCGACGTGCTGACAGGGACGCTCGGCAAGGCGCTCGGCGCCGGGGCTGGGGGCTTCGTCGCCGGTGATCGTGCGATCGTGGAGACGCTGCGGCAGGTCTCGCGTCCGTACATCTTCACCAACGCGATGGCCGCTCCGCTGGCCGTTGGGGCGCTGGCGGCGATCCGGATCGCGCAGGGCCGCCCCGAGCTGCGAGAGCGCTTGGCCGCCAACACTGCCTGGCTCCGCAAGGCGTTGGGTGATCTCGGCTACGACGTGCTGCCGGGGGAGCATCCGATCATCCCGGTGATGCTGCGGGGCGGCTCGCTGGCCCGTGACGTGGCGGCGGCGCTGCGCCGCGAGGGTCTCCTCGTCTTCGCGCTGTCGCATCCGGTGGTCCCGGTCGGCGAGGAGCGGATCCGGGTGCAGGTCTCGGCGGCGCACACGGCAGATCAGCTCGAACTCGCGGCAGCCGCCTTCGGTCGGGCACGCGCCGTCCTGGTCGGCTCATGACCACCGGCGAGGGGTTCCGCGCGCCCGTCAGCGCGGACAGTCGCGAGCTCGAGGGCCGGGTCGCGGTAGTAACCGGCGGCGCGAGCGGCATGGGCCTGGCGACCGCGCACGCCCTGGCCCGCCGCGGTGCGGCCGTTGCCGTATTCGATCTGGCCGCGCCCAGCCGCGTCGAGCTGGCATCGATGCTGGAGGTAGCGGCCGACCGCGTCCAGTCGGCCGCAGTGGATATCACCGACGGCGACCAGGTACACCACGCGTTCGCCGCGCTGCTGGCGGAGCGATCGCGGCTCGACATCCTGGTCAACGCCGCAGGCATTGCACCGCCGACCGCATTCGAAGACATCACCGAGACCGAGTGGAACCGCGTGCTCGCCGTCAGCGTGCACGGCACGTTCCTGTGCTGCCAGCAGGCACTTCCCGCGATGCGCAACGGCCGCTGGGGAAGGATCGTCAACTTCTCCTCTACTGCCGGCAAGACCGTCAGCACTGCTGGGGGCGCGCATTACACGACAGCCAAGCACGGTGTCCTCGGGCTCACCCGGCACCTGGCGAAGGCCTACGGCGCCGATGGGGTCACGGTGAACGCCGTCTGCCCCGGCCTCATCGACACACCGATGGCCCGCACCCTGCTACCCGAAGCGGCGCTCGAAGGCGTCACTCGGTCGTTCCCGGTGCCCCGTGTCGGGCACCCCTGGGAGGTCGCTGAGCTGGTCGCGTTCCTCGCCTCCGACCGCGCGGCGTACATCACGGGTGCGGCCATCGACATCAACGGCGGTGACCTCATCGTCTGAGACGACAGCGCGCCGAGCAGACGTGCGACTACGAGCACGCGAAGCACAGCCACCACCCCTACCGAGCACCCCGACGAGAAAGGTGAGCTCTTTTATGAGCACAGAGACAGTCAGAACAATCCAGCATCGGATCGATGGCCGCGAGACCGCGGGCCAGTCGAACCGCACCGCCCCGGTGTGGAACCCCGCAACCGGCGAGCGCCAGGCCAACGTGCTGCTGGCGGAGCCCGCCGACGTCGACGCCGCAGTGCAAGCGGCGCACGCCGCCCTGCCCGGCTGGGCGGACACGTCCGTCATGCGCCGGTCGCGGTTGATGTTCGGCTTCCGCAACCTCGTCGAGAAACACCTCGACGACCTCGCCCGGATCGTCTCCATCGAACACGGCAAAGTCCTCGACGACGCCAGAGGCGAACTCATTCGCGGCTTGGAGGTGATCGACTTCGCCTGTGGGATCCCGCACCTGCTCAAGGGCGAGTACTCCGACCAGGTCTCGACCGACGTCGACCTCTTCTCGTTTCGCCAGCCACTCGGCGTCTGCGCCGGGATCGCGCCGTTCAACTTCCCTGCGATGGTCCCGATGTGGATGCACCCGATCGCGATCGCGACCGGCAACACGTTCGTGCTCAAGCCCTCGGAGCGCGCCCCGTCGTCGTCCAACTTCGTCGCCGAGCTCTACGCCGAAGCCGGCCTGCCGGACGGCGTCTTCAACGTCGTCCACGGTGACAAGGTTGCGGTCGACGCGATCCTCGACCACCCGGACATCGCGGCGGTGTCGTTCGTCGGCTCGACGCCGATCGCGCGGTACGTTCACGAACGCGCGACTGCGAGCGGCAAGCGCGTGCAGGCGCTCGGCGGTGCCAAGAACCACGCAGTCGTGCTGCCCGATGCCGACCTCGACTACGCGGCCGAACAGCTGATCGCCGGCGGGTACGGCTCGGCGGGCCAGCGTTGTATGGCGATCTCGGTCGCCGTCGCGGTCGGCGACGTGGCCGAGCCGCTCGTCGAGCTCATGCGCGAGAAGGCGCGGGCGATCAAGGTCGGGCCAGGACTGGAGGCCGCGTCCGAGATGGGTCCGGTCGTGTCGCCGGAGGCGCTCGGGCGGATCAGGGGCTACATCAACTCCGGTATCGACGCGGGCGCCGACCTCGTGGTCGACGGGCGCGAGGTCGACGTGCAGGGCGATGGCTTCTTCGTCGGCCCGACATTGTTCGACCGCGTGACACCTGAGATGGACCTCTACCGCGACGAGATCTTCGGCCCTGTGCTCGTCGTCGTGCGTGTCAACTCGCTCGAGGAGGCGATCGACCTCATCAACAACAACAATTGGGCCAACGGCACGGCGATCTTCACCGCCAGCGGCCAAGCGGCCCGCCGCTTCCAGCGCTCCGTGCAGGTCGGGATGATCGGCGTCAATGTCCCGGTCCCGGTGCCCATGGCGTTCTACTCGTTCGGCGGGTGGAAGCAATCACTGTTCGGTGCACACCACATGCACGGTCCAGAGGGCGTCGCGTTCTACACGCACGCGAAGGCCGTCACCACTCGCTGGCCGGAGGAGACGAAGGCGGGCAAGCATCGCGGCAACCTCCACTTCCCGACGGCCGTCTGACCGGATCACCGCGCCCCCGGATCGGCTTCGCGCCGGACCGGGGGCTGGTCGTCGTTGTGCTGACACGATTCCTGGACCGAGTGTCGCGGGCCGACGAGTTCGGCCGCTCAGGCATCTGTTCCATGGCCAGTTCTTCCACTTCGCATCGCCATCGCTGCCATCCTCGGCGCGGCGGCGACCGCCGCCATCGCTGGCTACCGGCGCCTCAGTCCGTGCGAACCCAGATACCTCGGCTGCCTGTCCGAGCCCGTCGCGACTCCCCGCCCCGCCGACCCGTCGGCGGGGCCTTCTGTTCATCAAGACGATCGTCGGCACCGTGCTCGCGGACCGACAACCTGGTGGATGAGGGCAGGCCTTCTGGTCACGGCACTAGGCCGGTGGCAGCTCAATGTTCGCCCTGCTCACGGACGTACTCTTCGCCAGAACCTGAAGCACGTCGCGACGCACGCGCTCGCATCGATGACGCATCGCGGCGTGGGCGCCATCCGCATCCTGCGCGCGCAGTCGCTCGAAGATGGCTTCCAGTTCGCCGGGCGGGCTCGCGATGTCGGGAGCGATCAGCGAGGCCATCCGCAAGACCCGCTCCAGCTCGTCGAGCACATCGACGATCGCCTTGCCGAGACGGTTGTTCCCGCTGAAGTTGGCGATGATGCCCTCGAACTCGATCCCAGCCTCGAGCGACTCCTCCAGTTCCGCTTCGCCCGCCGCGAGCGCGAAGGGCACCTTGGACAGCATTTCGAGCCGTTCGAGCGCCGGCGCCGCGACGCCCAGGCGCGCCGCGGCGGCGGCAGCCTCGCTGGATAGCAGCGACCGCAAGGCGCAGAGATCGTCGGTGTCCTGGAGTGTGACGGGGCTGACGATGTAGCCCGCGCGTGGCAGCGCAGTCACGAGCCCGTCGCGCCGCAACCGCGCGAGCGCCTCGCGCACCGGCGTCTTGCTGATGTGCCATTGCTGCGCGAGCGACGTCTCGGTGAAGCGGCTGCCCGGCGGCAACGTCAGGTCGATGATCTGACGCCTGATTGCCCGGTATGCCTCGCCGGTGCGGTCGAGGCCGGTCTCTTCCTTGCCGACCAGCAGCAACGCTGGGATATGAGGCGTTCCCACGATCACGGGATAGATATCGCGCACCTCTTTAGCGTACTACTGCGAAATATTGATATAGCAGCGACCCCGATTGGTCGAACGTCAAAGATATCTAAAGACAAAATTGATATCTCAATGATAAGTTGTTCCTATGCGGCAAAGCACCTCGGATTCCTGGCACCTCCCTGTAGCGAGCGATCTCCCGGTCATGGGCGCGATGAGCACGATCGACCGCGCGGCGCGAGCCGCGCGCGACGGCGTGCGGGTTCTCCCGCTCGTCGGAGCACCGATTCTTCCCATGCCGGAGCACGTGCGACAGGCGGTCGTGCAGGCGATGGACCAGCCCGACCCCCGTGACACCCGCGGCCTCCCCGAACTCCGGGCCGCGATCGCCGCCGAACTGGAGCGCGAGCACGGCCTGCACATCGACCCCGAGCGTCGCCTGCTGATCACTCATGGAGCGATGCAAGGCCTCTCCCTCGTGATGCGCACGGTGCTCGCTCCGGGCGACGAGGTGATCGTTCCTACTCCCACCTTCTTCTTCGACGGGGCCATCCGCGAGGCCGGCGCGACGCCCGCCTACGTCCCGTCCCGCGAGAGCGATGGATGGGCACTCGACCTCGCCGGCCTGGAGGCCGCCGTCACGCCCCGCACCCGGGCCGTACTCTTGTGCAATCCGAACAATCCGACGGGCTACCTCCCCGACGCCGCGACCATTGCGGCCGTGGTCGACATCGCGGCGCGCCACGGGCTCCTCGTCATTTCCGACGATTCGTGGCAGCACTTCAGGTTCGACGGTCGTCGGCACCAGCCGGTGGAGGCACTTGCCGATCGCTGGCCGCACATCGTGACCATCACCAGCCTCAGCAAGTACTACGCGCTCGCGAGTTGGCGGGTCGGCTACGTCCTGGCTCCGCCGCCGATCATCGACGCGCTCGAGCGCCGCTTCCAATGGGAGGCGGTGTGCTGCGGAGTGACTTCGCAGCAGGCCGCGGTCGCCACCCTCACCGGGCCTCGCGACTGGCTCGACCGGGCGCTTTCCACATACCAGGCGAAGCGCGACCTGGTCTGCGACGGTATCGCCGCGATCGGCCTGCCCGAGCCCGTGCGACCCGGGGCCGGCGCCTTCATGCTCGTCGACTGCTCTCGCCTCGGCGACACGCCGGCCGACATCGACCGCGTGCTGCTGCGGCATGGCATCGCGACGGTCCGCGGCGGCGACATGCACGCCCCCGACACTCATGTCCGCCTCACATTCGGTTCGGACGACGAACTACTCCGCGAGCTGATCCGCGGCCTCGGACAAGCCTGTCGAGAGCGCTAGGAAGTCGGCCCATGAACGCCGCCACTCCCGGCGCCCGGTCCACATCGACGGGACCTGCACCGAGCGCGTGACCGGGTTCAGTCCGACTCGGCAAGCACGGCGCGAGCAGGCAGAGGGTAGGGGCGCATCGGCCGGAAATCCCGCGGTAGAGCGTTGATTCGGCGAGCGGTGTTGCGGGTTGTGGGTGATTTCATGTCGCGATGATCGACGAGGACGGCTACGGCCGGTTCCGACGCTGTCCCGGGAGGATCTGGAGCGCTACTGCTATCCGGACGACGAGGACCGCAGGCTGATCGCCGCTCGGCGGCGGGCTGACACACGGTTGGGCTTGATGACGACGTGGCGCGGCTGTCGTTCATCCGCGCCCACCTCGGCCCTGGACGGGCACTACAGCTTCGTGCTCCCGGACCTCGGTGGCCGACCCCCCCCTGCGCAACCCCGACGAAGGGTGAAGCAGGCATTCGATTCGACCGTGCCCGCCACCGATCCCCCGGACCCTGAAACGCAACCCGGTGACTGGTGATGTGCAAGCACGATTCCGGTCGGCGTTGACAGGCAGCCAATCGGCTGCATAATTGTGATAGGCAGCAGAAAGGCTGCCTATCACAGAGGAGAATCACCGTGGCTGACATCCGGCACCGTGTGGGCGTCTACGCCCCACAGCAGAAGGTTTACGACACCGTGCGCACGCCCGAGGGGGTGTCGAAGTGGTGGATGCCTGCGAGTGGCGACGCCGAGAAGGAACTCGAGTTCGGCGGCGGGGACAAACCTGTCCTCACCGTGCGGGTGGCCGATCTCGTCCCGGGTGAGCAGGTGGTGTGGGAATGCGTCGACGGCCCGGGCGAGTGGGTCGGCACGACGATCACATTCGATATCTACCCCGGACCCGCGGCTGAGGAGACGGTCGTGAAGTTCACCCACGCGAACTGGCGTGAGCCGGTGGAGTTCATGCACCATTGCTCCACTCGGTGGGGGCAGTTCCTGTTCAGCCTGAAGAACGGGCTGGAAAACGGCGGCTGGCAGCCCGTCGCGGAGATGCCCCACGCCAGCAGTTGGAGCTGATGACCGCGCCCATGGACGAGGTCTTCCGGGCCCTGGCCGACCCGACCCGACGCCGGCTGCTGGACAGTCTCAACGCCCGCAACGGTCAGACGCTGCGGGAACTGTGCGCCGGGCTGGACATGGCCCGGCAGTCCGTCAGCAAGCACCTGGCGATCCTGGAGCAGGCCACCCTGATCACTGCGGTGTGGCGGGGTCGGGAGAAGTTCCACTATCTCAACGCCGTTCCGATCAACGAGATCGCACAGCGATGGATCAACCAGTACGACCGGGCCCGCGTCGAGGCCCTGGCGGATCTGAAACAGGCCTTGGAAGGGACCCCCTTGGACACGACCGGCAACCCCGAATTCGTCTACACCACATATATACGCACCACACCGGAACGGTTGTGGCAGGCGCTGACGCAGCCCGCCTTCACCCGGCGGTACTGGGCCGGATACACCTTCGAGTCGGACTGGCAGCCCGGCTCGACCATCGTCGTGACGACCGGTGACGGCCGCATCGCCGATGACCCCGAACAGGTTGTCCTGGAATCCGATCCGTTTCGCCGCCTCGCCTACACCTGGCACAACAAGACGACCTGCGACGGGGGGACACCGGAGCCGCGCTCCAAGGTGGCCTTCCACCTCGAAGACACCGGCGGCCTGGTGAAACTCACCGTCGTCCACGACGGCTTCCTGCCGGGCAGCAAAGTACTGGAGAGCATCAGCGGCGGCTGGCCGCGCGTCCTCGCCGACCTCAAGACCCTGCTGGAAACAGGCGAGCTGGCCGACCCGGTTCGGTGACGCGCGCCGATCGCGGGCCACGCTCGAACACGATGATCCGGCGCCGGACTTCAGCGGTTGTTGCGCCGTGCGGCGGGGTCGATCAGCGCATGCCAGCGGCCCAACGCCTCGGCGGCCTCTACCCCCAGGCACGACTCGTCGTCCGTCTTCATTGCGATAAACATATCGCCGGTATTCGTATGACGTAGCCGCGCAACCCATTTCGCCGAATCCAGGCCGATACCCGCCGGTCGTTGATTGCAGGTGCCGCCAGGGTGCGACGCCAGTACTCGGGCACCGCAGGCGGACCGAGAACTGCCGGATCGAGGTGTTTCCGGCCTACGCGTCCGGGCGCTGGCATGCGCTGATCGACCGGCAACTGTATGTTCCCGAGTTTCGACCGCAACCGCTGTCGCGCGGCGGGGATCCCGATGAGGTCGGGTTCGCCACCAAGCCGCTCAGCCACCGGTCCGGAGTCATGCGGTCCGGTGGCTGAGCGGCCAGGTCACCGGGTGACGAACTGAGGCTCCACTTCGCCGATTGCCACGAGGTGGCGGCGACGGCTGGGCAGCAGCATGGTCGGGTGGGAGACGCTCCAGGCCGCGCTCGCGCAGATCAGATTCTTGATGCGGGCGGCGGCCCGGCCCGTGATGACGGTCGATGTGGGCTGATCGTCGGGTGTCACCTTCTGGACGATGCCGTCGCGGCGGCCGAGGCTGATGCACTGGGTGGCGTAGCCGATCGGGGTGTCGGGAATCTTACGACCGGTCAAGCGCGCGGCGAGGGCGTCGGCCCCCAGCCACGCCATCGGAGTTGCCGTGGCGCAACCCATCCGCAGTGGGTTCCCGCCGACTCCTGCGGCGTGCGCGGCGTCGCCGACGGCGTACACATCCGGATGCGAGACCGATCGCAGGGTGCCGTCGACGATGATCCGCCCGGTATCGGACACCGCCAGGGTGGTGGCGGCCGCGATCGGGTGCACGGTGAAACCGGCGGTCCATACGGTTATCTCGGCCGGGATCTCCCCGGCCGCGGTGACCGCGCCGTTCGTTTCGACGCGCGTGATGTCGGCGTGTTCGTGCACTGTTATGCCGAGCCGGTCGAAGGCGCGGCGCAGGTGACGCTGAGCCTTCTCGTGCAGCCAGTCGCCGACGCCGCCGCGGGCGGCGATCGCGACCTCGAGGTCCGGGTGGGCCTCGGCGATTTCAGTGGCCGCTTCGATACTGGTCAGGCCGCCGCCGACGACCAGTACGGTCGCACCCGGCGCCAACTCGTTCAGGCGCGACCGCAGCCGCAGCGCGGCCTGCTTTTCTGCGACGTTGTCGGCGTACTCTGCGACACCGGGGATGCCGTGGTCGGCGATGGTGCTACCGAGGGCGCACACGAGGGTGTCGTAGCCGCAGGTTTCGGCGCCGTGTTCGCCGATCAGATCGACGGTCTTGCGGTCCACATCCACCGCGGTGACCCGCGCTCGCCGGACCTGCACGCCGGTGCCGGCGAACACCTCGCGCAGCGGCCGCGCAGGCAGATCCTGCCCGCTCGCGAGCTGATGCATGCGCACCCGTTCGACGAATTCGAGGTCGGCATCGACCAGGGTGATCTCGATGTCGTCGCGGTGCAGCCGCTTGGCGAGGCGTCCAGCGGTAATGGCTCCGGCGTATCCGGCGCCGAGGACGACGATGCGGTGCTTCATGGGCTTACTCCTGTCTCGGTGGCATCGCTTCCTGAACCGGACAGCGGCATGAATGCTGACAGGAATGGACTGTGATGTGAGTCACCAGGATTCGATGATGGGTGCTCCGTGTTCGGAGCTCACCCACCGGCGGGTGGCGCGTTCGAGCTTTTCCGGGTTGGCCTGAGCGTGGATGGCCGCGATGCCATCGGAGGTCAGCTGGAGGCACACGATGCCGACGACCCGGTCATCGACCACTATCACGAGCGCGGGCCCGCCATTGGCGACCGCGGCGAACATGGCGGGGCTGCCGCCCAGCATGTTCCGCTTGGCGTCGGTCGGTTTGACGGCCAGACGCAGGAACCGCGCGACACTCCGCGCACCGATGATCGGCCTGCTGAGGGTCCGCAGGAAGCCACCGCCGTCGCCGATGCTGATCGCGTCATCGGTCAGCAGGCCGATCAGCGTCTCGGTCCGGCCACTGACCGCCGCGGCGAGGAACTCCTCGACGATCCTGCGAGCGGCGGCCTCGTCGACCGCCACCCGAACCCGGTCGGTGGCCAGATGCTGTTTGGCGCGGCGATAGATCTGCTGGCAGTTCGACTCGGTGATATCGAGCATGTCGGCAATCTCGTTGTGCGCGTGGCCGAATGCCGCACGCAGCACATACACCACGCGTTCCTTGGCCGAGAGCCGCTCCATCAGCGTGAGCATCGCGATCGACACCGATTCACGCTGCTCGACGGTATCGGCCGGTCCGAGCATCCGGTCCCCGGCGAACACCGGTTCGGGCAGCCACTGACCCACATACGTCTCGCGCCTGGCCCGCGCCGAGGTGAGCTGGTTGAGGCACAGGTTGGTGAGCACCTTGGTCAGCCATGCCTCGGGTGTCTCGACATGGTCCCGGTCGGCGGACTGCCAACGCAGAAAGGCTTCCTGCACCGCGTCCTCGGCATCGCCGGTCGACCCCAGCAATCGGTAGGCGATCGCCTCCAAACGGCCCCTGGTGCTCTCGAACAGATCGACCTCGTGGGTACTCAGCGACATCGCTCCATGGTCGGCCATGGGCGATTGCCCCGTCCACTTGCACGGTTTTCCGGCTCCGCCAGGAAAGACTTCCACGGGTAGGGAATGGTGGAACGGTGCCGAACATCAGTCTGGATCGGGTCAGCGCGAGCCACGGCGAAACGCCTATCCTCACCGACATCTCCGTGACGTTTCCGGGAGGTCGGTGCACCGCGGTCGTCGGGCCGAGCGGCACCGGCAAAACCACGCTGTTGCGGCTGCTCAACCGGCTCGACGAACCCAGCGGCGGCATGATCCTGCTCGATGATGTCCCGATAGCCCGGTTGCCCGTGCCGGATCTGCGCCGCCGCATCGGACTGGTACCACAGCGACCGACGCTGCTCACCGAAATCGTCGGCGATGAGATCCGCGTCGGCCGTACCGATCTCGCAGCCGATCGCATCGATACGCTGCTCGCCCGCGTCGGCTTGCCGGACTTCCGTGATCGGCGTTGTCTCGAACTGTCCGGTGGTCAAACGCAGCGGGTGTGTCTGGCGCGGGCACTCGCCGTGGAACCCGAGGTGCTGTTGCTCGACGAACCGACCTCCGCGCTCGACGCGGAATCCGCCGCCGCGGTGGCAACCCTGATTCGCGACCACACCGCGACCGGCGGCGCCGTCGTCCTGGTCAGCCACGACACCGCCTTCGTGACCGATGTGGCCGACGACGTCCAGATACTGGAACACGGGCATCTATCCCCTGGCGCTGAACGGAAACCCCAGTGACAGAACAGCTTTCTGTTCCCGGCTGGCCGGGTGTCGTGACCTCGCTGGTGCTCGTCGCACTGGCCGCCGTGGTCGCCTACCGTCAGCAACTGCATCTGACCCGCGAGCTGCTCATCGCCGCCACCCGCGCCGCCACCCAATTGGTGGCGGTGGGCGCCATTCTGCTGATCCTGTTCCGGCACACCGGATTACCGGGCGCACTCGCCTGGGTTGTCCTGATGGTGTTGGTCGCCGGACAGGTGGCGGGCCGACGCGGACAGGGTGTGCCGCGGTCGCGGCGCGCCGCGACCATCGGGGTCGGCACCGGATCGGCCATCACGCTCGGCGCACTGATTCTGCTCGATGTGATCTCCACGCAGGCCCGCGTCGTCGTCCCGGTCGGCGGCATGATCGTTTCCGCCGCCATGCAGGCCACCGGTATCGCACTGCGCCGACTGCACGAGGACACCCGCAATGCGCGTCCCGCCATCGAAGCCCGCCTGTGCCTGGGTCTTTCGGCGCGTGAGGCCTTCCTGCCGCACCGCAGGTCCGCACTGCGCACCGCACTGATTCCGACGATCGACGCGACAAAGGTCGTCGGTCTGATCAGCCTGCCCGGCGCCATGACCGGTCTCATCCTGGCCGGTGTCGATCCCCTCACCGCGATTCGCTATCAGATCGTGGTCATGTACATGTTGCTGGCGGCCACCGCACTGGCCGCGCTCACCGCGGCACGTGTCGCCGAGTCCTATCTGTTCGACGATGCCCAGCGGCTGGTGCCACTGCCTGGCTGACGTGTGTTGCGACCACCCGGGAATTCCGGAGAGCGCATAGTCTTGATCGTCGTGGGCCGGGTGGATGGGAGCGAGCGGGTGGGCGATGCGGTGGTCGCGGTGCCGGAGTCGGTGCGCACGGAGTTGCGGCGTGGCGTGCGCAGTGTGCTTGTCGATGCCGTGGCGCTGCGGTTGGTGCGGGAGCGGTTCGATGACGAGCAGGCCGGGTCGTTGCGGCGGTATCTGGAGGCGTCCCAGTCGGCGAATACGTTGCGGGCGTATCGAACCGATTGGATCGCATGGGCCGGATGGTGCGCGGCGGAGGGGCGGCAGGCGCTGCCCGCGGATCCGCTCGATATCGCGGTTTACCTGGCCGCAGCCGCGGATGCGTTGCGCCACAACGACGATGGTTCGCAGCGGTGGGCGTTCAGTGCAGCCACGCTCGAACGCAAGTCGGCGGCCATCGCGGCCGTGCACGCCGCCAACGGACTACCGTCACCCACCCGTTCCGATGTCGTGCGCCTGACCTTGCGCGGTATCCGCCGGACCCGTCGCACACAACCGAAACGCAAACGCCCCGTGCTCCTGCACACCCTCGAACAATTGCTCGCGGGGCTGCCGGAGCCGGGATGGCCGACCGAGCCCGCGCGCCGCCGCGACACGCTGGCATTGCTCGTCGGATTCGCGGGGGCATTACGCCGCAGCGAACTCGCCGGGTTGCGGATCGCCGATGTGCGGGCCGATCTCGACCACAGCACCGGTGAACCACTGCTGCTCGTTCAGCTTCCGACCACCAAAACCGACCCCACCGGTATCGCCGAACAACGGGTCGCACTCCCCCGCGGCCAGCGTCCACACACCTGCCCGGTCTGCGCCTTCGCCGATTGGATCCGGTTGCTCGAAGTACATCGCACGCACGGTGATGTGCGCGCCTGGCTGGCCCAGGCATCCTCGCCGTCTCCGGACATCCACCGCTGCCACGGCTACCAGGGCACCGCACTCGCCGAAAACGACACCCTCCCACTGTTTCCCACCATCACCCGGCACGGCGGCATCGGCACCGAGGCCATGTCCGGCCGCGCCATCGCCGAGCTCGTGAAACGCTATGCCGCGCGTGCCGGACTCGACCCCGACCTTTTCTCCGGACACTCACTGCGCGCCGGATTCGCCACCCAGGCCGCGCTCGGTGGGGCCAGCGACCGCGAGATCATGCGACAGGGCCGCTGGTCCAATCCGCGCACCGTGCACAACTACATTCGCACCGCAAACCCGTTGGAAGACAACGCCGTCACCAAACTCGGTCTCTGAGCGGTGAACTAGGAATACTGCACATTCTCGCAATGAAGGCTGCGACGCAGGTCGATAGCAATTGCCACCCTAGCGTGTCGCGCGAAAATCGCGCCCTACCTGGATGATTCCAGCGTTTGGCCTATGACGAGGTCCAGGCGTTGTTCGATGCCGCTGATGCGCGGGTCGAGCACGCGCCGGCGCGGCCGCAAGGGCGCGTTACCCGCGCTTCGCGATGCGGCTTGCTGAAAACCGTTTACGCCTACGGGTTGTTGCCCACGTGCGTTCCCGCATTTCTCTGAGTTTGTCCAATTCAGAGGCCGATGCCGGAGTTGCTAGCCGTCGCGACAGATGTGGTGCGTGTCGACGTGGCGGGCAATCCTCAGCGGCTCGCGCGCAGTATGCGGATCGCGCGCAGTGCGCTGGGCGGTTCGCCTTCGAATCTTGCGGATCCGTCGAGGTAGCGGGTGACGAGGTCGGGGGCGGAGTGGTCTTCGAGGTCAGTGAAGCCGAGGGCGCGCAGCTGTGCGGCGATGTCGTCGGGGGTGAAGTAGCTGAACACGGGTTCGCCGACGCCGGCCAGCCGATCGGCACGTGCCTGCTGATGCGCACGGTCTTCGTCGCTGTTCGCGGGCTGCAGGTAGTCGAAGACCACCTCGACCGGCTGGGCCTGACCAGCGATGTATTCGAGAGTGGCGTGGGCGGCGTTGGGAGTCAAATAGAAGACGACGCCGAGCCACACGAATACGGCCGGGTCGGTCCGTTTGAATCCGGTGGATTCCAATCCTGCTGCCAGCGTCTGGGTTTCGAAATCGACCGGCACGAAGGTCAACGTTTCAGGGTGGTCGATTCCGGCGGTAGTAAGGCGTTCGCGTTTCCACGCTTGGGTGGCGGGGTGGTCGACCTCGAAGACACGCAAGTCCGGGTGCGGATTGCGATAGGCGAAGGTGTCCAGGCCTGCGCCGAGGATCACGACCTGCCGCACACCAGCGGTGATGGCCGCGGCCACGGCGTCCTCGGCGAAGCGCGCGCGGGCGGCGAAGAACAGTCGGCGGGGCCGATCGCTGGCCCCGGCACCGAGGTGATCGGTTGTGGGCGTGCCCAATTCGGCCAGTTTCTCCGCGGTGACGCCGAGCAGACGTGCCGCCAGGGGGTCGGTGAAGATCTGTGGTCGGTCAGCGATCTGGTGATAGGCGCGGGCGTACGCGGTGATGAGCGCTGTCCGGCTGGGTCCGTCGTTCTCCATATTCAAGAACCTACTTGCGAATGTGGCGCGTGCTCTATGAACTCACTCACGCTCACTCAGCAGTGCCGATCCGGACGGCCTAACGCACGAAGACGGTCAACACCATGTGGTGGACCGCGATCGGGCGAATCAAGCTCGGTTCGATGCTGACGGAGTTCCGGCACGAGAACTCATTGACCGATGAGGAACACGCCGCGCTCAACAACCGTGACCCCAGCCCAGCCGAACCGATGAAGTTCGACGACGAGTAGTCCACCGTCGCGCGGAACACCCAGAGCGGACACCGTTAGCCCACCGACCGGCGAATACCGCACGGATGCAATACCGCTACGTCACAAGTTTTTTTGGAATGAATTGCATTTTCCGGCCGTGCACGGGCTCCACCTGCCTCGTGGGCACGTCTCCTGAATTTCCGGGCCAGCACCGATCTCGCCGCACGTCGCCATGACCAGCGGCCGGTCGAACAGTCTGCGGCCGGAGCGGAACACGGTAGCCATTGTGACATCTTTCCCGTTGTGCGAAACGAAATTTCATGGCCTGCGCCAATCGAGTCGGCTCTGCCGACACTGTGACCTGGGATATGACAGAACGAGTGCATTAATTTGCACTGAAGGTCACCAGTCGACTTTCCTGTTTGCGCGAAGCGGCATTTTATGCCCCTTGCCGCAGGCCGATACCGTCGAATTCATGGAGTGGAATTTTCGGTCGGCCGAAGAACTCGCGGCTGCGTTGCGTGCCGGTGAAGTGACCTCGGTGGAACTGACCGACGAAGCGATCGCCCGTATCGAGCGCGACGACAAGGTGATCAACGCGATCTGTGTGCCGGACTTCGATCGTGCGCGGGCCGCCGCGCGCGATGCCGACGAGGCGCGGGCCCGCGGCGAGGATCGGCCGCTGCTCGGTATTCCTGTGACGGTCAAGGAGTCCTACAACATCGCCGGGCTGCCCACGACCTGGGGCATGCCACCGCAGAGGAACTATGTGCCGGCTGAGGACGCGGTACAGGTGTCGCGGTTGAAGGCGGCCGGCGCGGTGCTGCTCGGTAAGACCAATGTGCCGTTGATGCTGCGAGATATCCAGAGCTTCAACGAGATCTACGGCACCACCAACAATCCGTGGGATCACGGCCGCACGTCGGGTGGGTCGTCCGGCGGTTCGGCGGCGGCCCTGGCATCCGGATTCGGCGCGCTGTCCATCGGCTCCGACCTCGCCGGTTCGCTGCGCACCCCCGCGCATTTCTGCGGTGTCTACGCGCACAAGCCGACACTCGGGCTGGCGCCGACCCGCGGCATGGTCGCGCCGCCCACGCCGGCCTTGCCGATCGACCTCGACCTCGCCGTCGTCGGCCCGATGGCGCGCACCGCCCGCGACCTCACGCTGCTGCTCGACGTGATGGCCGGACCGGACCCGCTGACCCACGGCGTCGCCTACGACGTCGCACTGCCGCCCGCGCGCCACGAGCGGCTGTCGGACTTCCGAGTCCTGATCATCGAGGACCATCCGCTCATTCCGACCGGATCGGCGGTGCGGGCGGGCGTGAGCCGGGTCGCCGAGGCGCTCGTCGACGAGGGCGCCCGCGTCGAACGGCGCAGTCGGCTGCTGCCTGATCCGACCGAAGCGGCGACGCTTTATATGCTGCTGATGCTGTCGAACGCCGCCGCAGGTCTTTCCGTCGACGTGTACGAACAGCTGCAGACCCAAGCCGCCGGCCTGAGCGCGGACGACCGGAGTCTGGATGCAGCGCGGCTGCGCGGCATGGTGCTCAGCCACCGCGACTGGGTCGAGGCGAACAACCGTCGCGAACTCCACCGCCACGGCTGGCGGCAGCTCTTCGCCGAGTTCGATGCCGTGGTGTGCCCCATCACACCCACTCCCGCCTACCCGCACGACCACAACGGAGGTCTCGAGGACCGGCACATCGACATCGACGGCGTCGAGTGCCCGTACTTCGACCAGCTCGTCTGGGCCGGTATGGCCACCATGCCCGGCCTGCCTGCCACCGCCATACCGACCGGGCGGTCCCCCGAGGGCCTGCCGGTGGGAGTGCAGCTCATCGGTCCGATGTTCGAGGACCGCACCCCGCTGCGGCTGGCCGAACTGCTCGAGCAGAAGATCGGCGGCTTCCAGGCACCGTAGTGCACGCACCGAATCAGACCAGCGCGTCGGCGTCGGTGCCCCGGCCGGCGCTGCGCATTCGAGTTCAAGAGGCCACTCTGGTTACGACACCAGAGTGGCCTCTTGCACCGAGCCGGGACCGAATACTGCACGATTCCAATACCGCTACGTCACCAGTCCCGGTCAGCTTCGTTGGTCGCGCGGTAACAACACACTGACGATGGCGATAGCTGAGCTGAGCCCGGCGGCCAGCAGGAAGACCAGGTCATAACCGGCGGCGAGGCCGGCCGGGGAACTCTCACCGGCTACCTGTGTGGCCCTGGCCCCGGCGGCCGCGGCGAGTACCGCTAGGCCGATCGACCCACCCACCTGACTGGCGGTGTTGGCCAGACCACCAACGATCCCCGTGTCGCTCTCGGGGACATCGGCGGTCGTCGTCGCCATGAGCGTGGGGAAGGTCAACCCGATGCCGATCGCGACGAGCAGCGTCGGCCCGAGCACGCCGGTGAGGTAGCCGCTACCGGCGTCTGCCTGGGCGAGCCAGCCGAAACCGACCAGGAGACTACTGCATCCGGCCAGCACTATCGGGCGCGCCCCGGTTCGCGGTAGCAGCGCCGAGGCCACCCGCGCGATGACCAGAAACGTCACCGCCGCGGGCGTCTGCCCGAGCCCGGCGCGAACTGCGCTGTAACCCAACACGTTCTGCAGGAACAGCGCCGTGAAATACCACATCGCGATGGCGATCCCGCCGAACAGCAGCAGCAGCCCGGTGCCGACGGCCACTCGCCGAATTCCGAACAGCCGCAAGGGCATCAGCGGCTGCGCGGTGAAACGCGCCTGCACCACGGTGAAGACTACGAGCAGCAGCAGGCCCGCCCCGATCGGTCCGAGCACCAGTGCCGACGTCCAGCCGTGATCGGTGGTCTGCATGACCCCGAAGATCAGCGCGGCCAACCCCGCCGTTCCCGTGATCGCGCCGGTGAAGTCGAGCGATTCCTTGCGACCGGTTCGCTTGCCGGACAATACCGTCAACGCCATTGCGATCAGCACCGCGCCGATCGGGACATTGATCAAGAAGATCCACCGCCATGACAGGCCGGTGGTGAGCGCCCCACCCGCGAGCGCACCCGCCATTCCGCCCACACCGCCGGAGGCGGACCAAGCACCGAACGCCCTGGCCCGCGCATGCTCCTCGGTGAAGCCGGTGTTGATCACCGCCAAAGTCGCCGGTGCCAGCATCGCAGCACCCATGCCTTGCACCACGCGGGCCACCACCAGTACCTCCGGCGTCCCGGCCAAACCCCCGACCAGACTCGACGCGGCGAACAACACCAGCCCGGCGGCCAGCATCCGACGCTGACCGAACAGGTCGGTGGCGCGGCCGCCCAGCAGCATGAGCCCGGCGAAGGTCAGCAGGTAGCCGTTCACCACCCAGGCCAGACCGGTGGCGGTGAAGCCGAGGTCGCGCTGGATCGCGGGCAGCGCGACATTGACGATGGACGAATCCAGGATGACCATGAACTGACTGGCACACGCCAGCACCAGAATCCATCGCAGGGAGCTGATGCGCGGCGTGGCCTGCCGGGTCGCAGCGTTGATGCCTGTCATGAACGTTCTCCTTGCCGATCCACCGCTCACGCGGACCGAGAGGCCATGACGGCCAAGGTTTCGCCGATGCGCCCGTCCGCGGCGTCGAGGACACGTCCCTCGCCGAGCAACCGGATCGCGATTTCCGCTAGCCTGCGGCCCTGGTACCGGGCCGCTCCCAGCGCCTCCGAATCCGGGCCGTCGCCGGTCGGGCCGCTCACAAACGAAGTGCCGTAAGGGTTTCCGCCCGCGGCGTATACGGCAGGGTCGGTGAAACCGGGCGGGACGATGAGCGACCCCCAGTGGTAGAAGACGTTACCCAGAGCCAAGAGTGTGGCCTCGCTGCCGCCGTGCCGGTTGAACGCCGAGGTGAACGCCGTCACCGGCTTGTCGGCCAGCTTTCCTTCCCGCCACAGCCCGCCGGCCTGGTCGATGAACTGCTTGAGCTGGGCGGCCGGCGTGCCGAAGCGGGTCGGCGTGCCGAATGCGAAGGCGTCGGCCCAGGCCAGGTCCTCGAGGGCGGCCTCGGGGATCGATGCGGCCGCATCGGCGTGCCGCCGCCACTGCGGGTTCTGGTCGATCGCACTGTCGGGTGCCAACTCGGCGACCCGCCGCAACCGTACCTCGGCCCCGGCGGAAGTGGCGCCCGCGGCGACGGCCTGTGCGAGCGCGTGCACGCTGCCTGTCGCGCTGTAGTAGATGACTGCGACCTTCACCGTCATGTCCGGCTCCCTCGATGTAGAGTTAGTTATGTGCATAATAGTTATGCACATAATGAAAATCTGTCAAGGAGAGCCCGTGGACTTCGAGCAAGCCGACGCCCTCAACCAAGCCATCCGCCTGCTGACCCTGCGCCACCGGGCACGGGCCACGGCGCTATTGGCGCCGCTCGGCCTACATCCCGGCCAGGAGGCACTCCTGCTCGAACTCGATCGAACCGGCCCGATGATTCAGGCCCAGCTCAGCGAGGCGCTCGGCTGTGAGCCACCCAGCGTCACACTCATGGCCCGTAAACTCGAAGCCTCCGGCCATATCCGCCGCACACCCGCCCCCTCCGACAAGCGCGCCAGCATCGTCGAACTCACCGACCGCGGCAAAGCCCTGACCGAACAGGTCAAGCGGATATGGTGCGCGCTCGCCGAGGAAACCGTGACCGGCCTGCCCGCCCAGACCATCACCGAACTACCGAGCCTTCTCAACACCCTGACCGACAACGTCGACACCAGGCACTCCCGCCGCCTGCACGACGGATAAGAGCAGCAATCGCAAGTGCCGATTCCGCAACCCGGCACGACGAATATTGCTACGTCACCAGTCCTCGAAAGACCCAGTCGCGGATCGGCGTGGATGCGGCTATAGCGCGGATCATGCCGGCGCTGCCGAATATGCGAACATGTCGAATATCAGCACCAGTTCGGCCATAGTCGCCGCTACCGATACCGACTGAATCACCAAGGCGCCGTGAGGCGCATCCAGACGGCTCGACCAACTAGGCTGGCACGGTGACGCCTTTCGCTGCTGGTCGAACGATTATGGTGCGGGACATGATCTTTGGGCGCGCGTTCACTGAGTGGCCGCAGCGGGTGGTGGCGGATCGAGGGGACGAATTGCGGGTGTTGTTGACGCCCGGAACCGAGGGGGTGGGGCCGCAGTTGTGGATCAGGTCCATGCGGGAGGACGATCCGGGGGCGCGGGGGCGGTTACTCGAGGCGTATGCGCGCCGGGAGTGGGAGATGGGGGCATGGGTGTGGCAGCGCACGACGCGGCTGGCGATCATGTATACGGATCGCTATTTCGCGATTGCCCCGATGTGGGATGAGCACGGCGAATTCCTGTGGTGGTATGTCAATTTCCAATTGCCCTTCACGCGGACCGCCGATGGTGTCGACACCAGTGACCTGCACCTGGATCTCATTGTCGAACCGGATCTGAGCTACCACTGGAAGGACGAGGACGAATACGCACTCGCCATTCGGCTCGGCCTGGTGCCCGAGCGGTGGCAGCGCGCGATCGAGGGTGCGCGCGACGAGGCATTGGACCTGGTCGCACGTCGTGCCGGACCTTTCGGCGAGGATTGGCGCGCGGTTCCCGGATAGGCGAAGTTCAATCCTGGATGCGCCGCCAAGGGCGTTCGGATTCGAGGGCGAAGGCGATTTCGAGGAGGGTGCGTTCGTCGCCGCGGGCGGCGGAGAATTGCATGCCGATAACTGCTTCGCGTACGGCCCATCCTTGGCGGCGGGCCGTGCGACGAACGCCGCGGTGCCGTGATTGGTCGGCAGCCCACGCACATCGGTGTTGTCCTCGACATACGTCGGCACACCGAACAGCGGCGCATCCGGATCACCCGCCGACAGCGCGGATTCCGCCGAGATCGCAAGGGCGCGCAAAGTCGGATCGACCTGCGCGGCCCGCGCCCACGCCGCCTCGACGACCTCGGACGGGCCGACCGTCCCGCGACGCAATCGCCACCGCGTCGTGGTCGGCGAGCACATCGTCGCTGAAGGCATGGAATCGCCTATCCGGATTCTGCGCGCTGCCACACGACCACGCACCGTTTTGCACAGGCGAACTGTCGACGGAGGTCCCCCATGGCGTCGGATATCGTTGAACTGCAACGTAACCGAGGAGATCGACAATATGAATAGCTCGACCGCCCCGCTATGCCTACTGGCCGCGGGGGTACTGAGTTTCGTTCCAGCACAATCGGCTTCGGCGGATGCACTGCCGGATCAGGTCCGCACCGTCACCACCGAGGACGGCTGGCAGCTCACGGTGACGAAGTCCACCGAAGACCTCCATCGAGTTCCCAATCTCGCCGACACCGCGTTCACCCGAGAGGGCTTCGTCAGCGTGCGCGCGGCCGCCGATATCACCGGTGCGGGCAGTGAATCGGTCAACTCGGGCACACTAACACTCGGCTACCAGATCGGTTGCCAAATCGACGTTTCCAATGGCATATCGCTCGGGCTCGCGGCAACGGTCGGGCCGAATGTCAATGTGATGGTCGCGCCGAGTCCGGGGCTGAGCGCCGGTGTCGGGGCCATGGCAATGCCCAGCGTATCCACCACCTTCAAACCGGGCACGATCACCACCATCCCCTTCGGCACCAAAGCCCTTGCCGGACCGCATGGTTCGATCACCACCGATCAAGTGCAGATCAAAATCGATGCCTGCATGGGCCCGGTCAGCCTGCGCTCGTACGTGATCGCGACCATTTCCACCGATACCGCCGACAATTCGGTCGCGGTGTACGGCGATCCGATCTGGTTGTGACGACGATGTCCATCACATCCCGGCGAGCCGTCCTGATGATGGCCGGAGTTCTCGCGATCGCCGTGAGCACACAGTCGACCGTCACCCACGCCGCACCGATCGTGCCCGCCATCTGCGGCCAATCCAACGCACCCGACTGCCCTGAGCCGACCACTGACAGGACTCCCGGCCAGGTCATCGTGCCCGCGCCGGCCGGTCCGCCACTGCTCACACCGGCCGCACCACCCCCGCCCGCGAAGCCGAATTCGCCCGCCGCCGCATTGACCCCACCGGCGCCGGTCCCGAACCCGGGCGGGCCGATCGTGCCTGCCGCTGAATGAATTCAGCTGCGGCGCAACTCGAAAATGCGGAAGGTTCGCCCGCCGGACAGCTCGTATTCCATTTCATAGCCCGGCCAGAACTCGACCACCAAATCCCAGGCGCGTTTGCGGTCCATATCGGTGACCTCGGTGACGGTCACCTCGAACTGTTCACCCTCGAGCCGGGCGGTCGCGGTGCCGGCCGCCCGCAGGTTGGCCGACCACACCGGATGCTTGGGGCTGCCCCAATTGGAGCCGACGATCAGGAAGTCGTCACCGCGCGGCACATACAGCAGCGATGTGGTGCGCGCGATCCCGGTTTTGCGGCCCGGGACGGTGATCTCGATCGACGGCAAACCCGCCAGATCGAGCACCCCGTAACGACCACGGCTGACCCGCCGAACGAACCGTTCCAGCCGCAGCACTACCGGCGCCGTGCGCATTACCCAGCGTTTCTGCGCGATCCGGCGAGCTAGCGCGGGCAGCGGATTCGACACCATAGTTCGAAATCCTGGCAGAAATCCCACACCGGACCACCGCCGGGACCCCGCGTTGAGACCAGCCTCACCCGCGCCACTACGAAACTCACTCGACCGTGGCCGGTGACCGCAAAACCGCTCGGACGAATTGCACACGCTGGCAGCAACTCTCGGTAAGATCCTGGGCCCAGCCGATCTCATGATCACACCCCGGCGCAGTTCATAGCCCGCAGGCCTGCACCGATTGCTGGTTGCCACGATTCAATCACTGTGGCAGTCGATGCAATCCACGTCACATCCGCACACGCGGCGGAATCATTTCTGAAACACTAGCACTTCAAACCGGCCTGTACCTTTGATGGCAGGCACATCGAGCGTGCACCCCGGAAAGGATGCAGCCCCTTGGCGATCAGCGCGGCAGAGCAACCAGCACACCCATTTTCCCGCTGGCAAGGAGCCCGCTGATGTTCACGCGATGGGGGGATCTCGTCTACCGGCTGCGCTTCGCCGTACTCGGGATCGTGGTGGGCGCGCTCCTTGCACTCGGCGCATACGGCTTCGGATTCGAGGACCACCTCAGCTCCGGCGGAATGGACGATCCCACCTCGGAATCCGCACAAGCCGCACGCCTCGCCGACGCCGCCTTCGGACGTAACCACGACTTCGACGTCGTCGTGCTCTACACCGCACCGGACGGCAAAACCGTCGACGATCCGGAATTCAGCCAACCCATCATCGACAATCTCAACAGCCTGCCGCACAAGTATCCGAACGAGATCACCGGCGTCAACGCCTCCTACTGGCGCGTCGACGGCGCGAAGATCAGTGGCGCGAAGGCCGCCACCGAGGACAAGAAGCGGGCGGTGGCCGCAATCGCCATCGCGGGCGACAACGACACCGACTCCGTACGCAACTTCCGCAAGGTCAGGGACTCCTTCGCAATACCGGGCATCGACGTGCAGGTCAGCGGCCTACAGGCGGTCGCGGGCACACTCAACGACACCATGGCCGACGATGTGCACCGCATGGAAGTTCTGGCCGTACCCGCCGTCGCGGTGCTGCTGTTCTTCATCTTCGGCGGCCTCGTCGCGGCCGCGCTACCATTGCTCGTCGGCGGTCTCACGGTGATCGGCGCATCCGGCATCATCATGTTCCTCACCCGCTTCACCGAGGTGAATTCCTTTGTCTCCTCGGTACTCTCGATGATCGGCCTGGGCCTGGCCATCGACTACGGCCTGTTCATCGTCAGCCGATTCCGCGAGGAACTCGCCGCGGGCTACAACACCCGCGCCGCGGTGCGCCGTACCGTCGTCACCGCCGGACGCACCGTCGTGTTCTCCGCGACGATGATCATCGCGAGCCTCGGCAGCATGCTGCTGTTCCCCCAGGGCTTCCTCAAATCCATGGCCTATGGCGCCATCGCGACCGTCCTACTGGCCGCCTTCACCGCTATCACCATCCTGCCCGCCAGCCTGGCCGTCCTCGGTCCGCGCGTGGATATCTTGGGGTTCAAGCGGTTCCGAAGAACCAAGACCACCGAACAAATCGAGGACAGTTTCTGGGGTAAGACCACACGCTGGGTGATGCGGCGGCCACTCACCGTCGCGATCCCACTGATCATCGTGCTCTTCCTGTTGATCATCCCGGTCAAGAACCTCATCTTCGGCGGCTTCAGCGAGCGATACCTCCCACCGGACAACCCGACTCGCGTCGCACAGGAACAGATCGACACCTTCTTCCCACAGCGCCGATCCGATCCCATCGAACTGGTCTTCGTCGCCGATGACAGCACCCCGGTCGGCGAGGCGTGGCGCGCGGCCGGACACGCACCCGGACTGGCCAGTCCCTTCGAAATGCCGTCCAAATCCTTGACGCAAGATAACGTCTACCGCTCCAAGGCAACACTGGTGAACCCGGACGAAGGCGGGGAAACCATCGAATACCTGCGCACAATGGAACTCCCCGACGGCGTCACCATGTACGTCGGCGGCATTCCGGCCATACAGAAGGACAGCATCGACGCACTGCTCTACCGCATCCCGATCATGATCGCCCTGGTCTTGTTCGTGACCACACTCCTGATGTTCCTCACCTTCGGCTCGCTCGTGCTGCCGATCAAGGCCGCACTCATGAGCGCACTCGGCCTCGGCGCCACCCTCGGCATCCTGACCTGGATCTTCGTCGACGGCCACGCCGCAGGACTGTTGAACTTCACCCCGCAGCCGATCCAGTCGAATGTGCTCGTACTGATCATCGCGATAATCTACGGCCTGTCCACCGACTACGAGGTCTTCCTGCTCTCCCGCATGGTCGAGGCCAGAGCCAAGGGCGCGAGCACCAGCGACGCGGTGCACACCGGCACCGCGCATACCGGCCGCATCATCACCGCAGCCGCGCTGATCCTGCTGGTGGTCACCGGCGCCTTCGCCTTCTCCGATCTGGTGATGATGCAGTACATCGCCTACGGCATGATCGCCGCATTGTTCATCGATGCGACCGTGCTGCGCATGCTGCTGGTACCCGCGGTCATGCAGCTGATCGGCGACGACTGCTGGTGGGCACCGGCATGGATGAAGCGTCTCCAGGAGAAAATCGGACTCGGCGAACCTATTCTGGACGATGAACGCCCGGGCACCGAGGATGTGCACACCCCGATCGAGACCACACCGATCACGCTGCCGCTCCCCACCGTCACCGCTGGACGGTCGGACAGTTCATAGCCGCGCCCGACCAAAGAGAACGCGGGGCGCTGCCTCCAGAGGTACGCTCACCGCCGGAAAGCCCGCGGACCCGATCGCCGAACCGGCGACCTGGTCAACCACCGGCCAACTGGACCGAAGGACGACCGCGATGTGCAGCTACCGTCTCCATGCCGAATACGCCGATCCGACACCATTGAAGGTGCGGATCGACACCCACGAGCACTATTCGGAGCGGCCCGACGACCCCATCGCGGATGTGCTGACCGCGCTCGACCTCACCGGAACCGAAGATCTAGCCGATATCGGCTGCGGCGACGCCCGATTCCTCGCCCACCTGGCCAGCCGCGGTCACCAAGGTGCGTTGGTCGGTATGGACACCTCCCCCGCAATGGTCGCCGCCGCCAATGCCGTGCCCCGGGTACGCGGCGTTTTCGGCAGCGCGGACCGGATCCCTTTCGACGACAACAGCTTCGACGTGCTCACCGCGCGGCATATGCTGTATCACGTCCCGAATCCGGTCGCCGCACTCAGGGAATTCCGGCGCACGACCAAACCCGGCGGGACGGTAGCCGTGGTCGTCAATCATCCCGGAACCCACCCCCACACGACCGAGCTCGTGGCCGCGCACGCCGCAACATACGGCCTCGACGTGGCCGATGCGGTCACCGTCGACTCCGACACCCTGCCGGCTCTGATGTCCGAGGTTTTCGGCAAGGTACGGATCCAGCGATCGGACAATGCGCTCGTCTTCGACACCCCGGATCCACTGGTGCGCTTCGCCGAGGCGCTGTTCACCTTCTACGGCGTCACACCGAATCACCCACGGCGGCAGGTGATTCTGAACGATCTGCGCGAGGATGTCGAAGATTGGTTCACCCACCATCCGGGGCGGACGTGGCGCGATCCCAAGGGGTACATCGTCGCCACGGCCGTGGTCGATCACCAGGGCAGCGCGCCGTCGGCATCGATGTAGCTTCCGGTGGGGCCATCGGGGCCGATCTGCGCCATGCGCACGATGATCTCCGCACCCTCCTCGACCGTCTGGGTTCCGGCATTCCCGTTGAGATCGGTCTTCGTGTAGCCGGGCTCCACCGCATTGATCCGGACATTCGGGAACGCCTTCGCGTACTGCACTGTGAGCATATTGACCACGGTCTTCGATGCCGGATACGCGACGCCCGGGTAGGCGTACGCCGGGGTACCCGGTGTCGAGACCCTGGTCAGCGATGCCAGACCACTGCTGACATTCACCACAACCGGCGCTGCGGATCGCTGCAGCAGCGGCAGGAAGGCGTGCAAGACGCGCACCGTGCCGAAGACATTCGTGTCGAAGGTCTTTCGCATCACATCGGCGGTGATGTCCGCTGCGCCGATGACGTCGCTGCGGTCGGTCATCTCTGCCTGGATACCGGCGTTGTTGACCAGGACATCCAGACCGCCGTCGGTCTCGATGGTCTGCACCGCGGCCGCAACGGACGCATCATCGGTGATATCGAGTTGGACTGCCCGCGCACCCAACTCCGCGGCCGCCCGGCGACCACGTTCGGCATCCCGGCTGCCGAGATAGACGGCGTGCCCCGCCGCAACGAGTTGGCGGGCGGCCTCGAAGCCGAGACCCTTGTTCGCTCCGGTGATCAATATTGCTGCCATGCCACCAACGCTAGGTCTTAGAGTGCGCTCGAAGTCAAGCGCGAGACTTTCCCGGTAGCGCAACGAGTCTGGTCACCGCTGCGCGCTCGAAGACTGCGCGACTGCCTCGACCCGACCCAGCTCGTCGCCGCCCTCCGCGCCGGACACCCGGGCCTGATCGGTTTACCGTGGTAAACGAGCGCTCTCGCGCAGTGTACGACCGGGAGCCGGTCTCCTACTGCGCGCGGCGAAGACGACTGGAGGTCACATGCGCAAGCTCATCTCGGCTGTCGCTTACTACATCCTCTCCACCGTGATGTCTCCTCTGATCCTGATCGGTTACCTCATGTGGGTGGTTACGATTATCGCCACGGGCCGCTCGGGTGTATCGAGGACGGCGCAGGGCCCGCTGATCGTCCGGTTCTTCGAGCACAACTTCGGGATCAGGCAGGATGAGGCCGCGGATCGGATGACACGGACACTACCCGGCGTCCCGCCCCTGGGACTGCGCCTCGCGGTCGGTCCGGTGCTGCTGGCGCATCGACTGACCGGGTATGTGCCGAGGGCCTTCAGGTACCCCTTCGAGGGCGATATCCCCCCACAGTACGAGGCCTCGGCACGCACCTGGTATTTCGATGCAGCCGTCGACCGGTACCTGCCCGACGTCGCGCAGTTTGTCATCCTCGGCGCGGGTTTCGACACGCGCCCCTACCGACTTCCGACCGACGCGCGGGTGCGTGTGTTCGAGATCGATTCTCCACAAACACAGATGGTCAAACGCGAGACGCTCGAGAAGGCCGGCATAGGCTCCAGCGGGGTGACGTTCGTGCCGGCAGACTTCGAGAAGGACGATTGGCTCGCCTGCCTCACCGAAGCGGGATTCGACCCTGGTGGGCGAACACTGTTCCTGTGGGAGGGCGTGACCATGTACCTCGACCGGGCGGCCGTCGAGGACACCCTGCGGAAGATCGCTTCGACGGCACACGGAAGCATCGTCGCGTTCGACTACTTCACCACCGAAGCCTTCCAGTCGCGGGCGCTGTTCTGGCGTTACGGCAGGGCCACGACAACGGCCGCGGGCGAGGTATTCAAGTTCGGCGTCGACAGCACCCCGCCTTCCCGTGAACGGTTGGCCGAGCTGCTCCGATCCTGCGGGCTTTCGCTTTCCGATCAGCGGACCCTCGGCGAAGACACGCAGACTCGGCGTGCCTGGGGCGGGTTCGCGATCGCGACGGTGGAGAAGTCGCCCTAGCCCAGGAGCCGGTGGTCGCGGACCAGTGACGAATCCGGCGCCAAGCGGTTGGGGATGTGCACACGATTTCGTGGTGACGACGTCGAGGTCGTGGCTGGATCCGGATTTGTTCATGAGCCGACCAGTATTTCGACGCGGTGCGGAACCTATTCGGATCTTCCGAGCACTCCAATCCGGCACCGATACGGCACGTGGGTCCAGTGACGTGAAAAGTCGCGCTTAGCGATAGGATCCCTGTTCGGGGTGAATCCGCCATTTCAACCCGGCCCAGCCATCACTGCGTTAGCGCCGGATTCCGTCCGGTAGCTACCCCTGGCACGGTCGACCGTGATCTGGCCGTTGGGTTCCACCTCGAGGCCGCTGGCAGCGGCGATCGGGTGGACGGCGAAGCCTGCGGCCCACGCCGTCGCGTCCTGACAGGTATGGAAGTCGCACCCGCACATGGTGTGACATAAACACGTGCGGGGATCGTCAGCAGAAGGCGCGCTTCAATGCCAACCAGCACAAAGCCGGACTGCCGCACTTCAGCCGGTGAACGGCTCGAGGCCGAAGCGGCCCCAGGCCACGAAGGCGGCCGCAGCGAGGAGGGCGAGACACAGCGCGATGTTTTTGTAGTGCCCGTAGCGGGCGTGGGTGATCATCCCGCCGATCATCAACAGAATCCAGCAGACGGCGGTCACCGGCACCATCACCGGTGCAATGTCGAGCGCTGCGGGCAGGATCAGGCCCGCCGCGGCCAGGATCTCGAGGCCCCCGAGGGTTTTGACGAAACCGGCGCTTGCGCTCTCGGTCCAATCCGTTGATTCGTCCAGCTTGGACTTAGGCAAGAACAGTTTGGTGGCGCCACTGAACAGGGAGAGGGCGGCAAGCAGCCCGGCAACGATCCAGAGGGCGAGGTTCATGAGCTTCCTTCAGGTGTGGGCGACTCGGGCTGGCCGTCCATCCACCGAGCCGTTCGTCGCCGACGGGCTGCCAGACAATGCCGTTCGCGGGCATCCCTGTCGGCTTCCCGATGGTGTAACTGGTCGGACATAAGACACCGCCAGTCGCGATCTTCTGACAGCCTTGGCCAGTGATGTGGATCACTTACCGGAGCCTCATCCGGCCGACGCTCTCTATACGGAACCATCGGTGCGTCGATCGCGCGGCGAGCTCACGGACCGAAAGAGTGCTGTGATCTGCTTCACAAGATGTCAGGGTTTTCCTCGATGCGGTGTCTTGTTCTCGACCCACCCGGATCGAAGGAGACACCATGAGCAAGAGCATCGAGGTAGTCGTGGTCGGCGGCGGATACGCCGGAGTGATGGCGGCCAATCGTGTGAGGCGGCGCGACGACGTCACGGTGACGGTGATCAATCCGCGGCAGGTCTTTGTGCCACGGCTGCGGCTGCACCAGCTGGTGGGCGGGACCCACGATGCGGTCGTCGACTACCAGGAGGTACTCGCCGAGGGCATAGAGCTGATGGTCGACGATGCGACGCGCATCGACGCGACCGGGCGCACCGTGACCCTCGCCGAGGGCGGCAGCATCGGCTACGACTATCTGATCTACGCGGTCGGCAGCCTCAGCGGCGCACCACAGGTGCCGGGCGCGGCTGAATTCGCTTATCCGGTCGCGACTTTGGAGGCCGCGCAGCGGCTGCGGTCGATGCTCTTCGACACGCCTGTGACGGCCACGGTGACGGTCGTCGGAGGCGGTCCGGTGGGTATCGAGACCGCTGCGGAACTCGCGGGACAGGGTCGCAGTGTCAGGCTGGTCTGCGGCGGTGTCGTCGGCCCTTATCTGCACTCCAGCGCGCGGCGCACAGCGCGCAAATACCTCACCGGACTGGGCGTCGAGGTGATCGAAGGCCCGGATACGTCGGTCACCGCAGTGAGATCGGGAACCGTCGAACTCCGTGACGGCCGCACCCTGGCGAGTCAGGTCACCATTTGGGCTGCGGGTTTCGGTGTGCCCGATCTGGCCGAACGCAGCGGGTTGCGCACCGACGCCGCCGGGCGGCTGCTCACCGACGAGACACTGACCAGCATCGACAGCGATCGCATCATCGCGGCGGGCGACGCGGCGGCGCCGTCGGACCTGCCGTTCCGGATGAGTGCCTACATCGCCGGCTGCCTGGGCGCCCATGCCGCCGACACGGTGCTGGCCCGGATCGCGGATGAGCGGCCTGCGCCGATCGACCTGGCATTCCAGGCCATGTGCTTCAGTTTCGGCCGCGGTGCCGGGATCTTCCAACTCCTTCATAAGGACGACACGGCAAAGCGGTTGTACTTCACCGGGTTCATGGGCCGCAAGCTCAAAGAGTTCTCCTGCACCGCCAGCGTCAAGCACCTGGTGACCGAGGCGCACAAACCGGGCTCGCACCACTGGCCGAAGGATGGTGAACACCGGCCCGCCCTGCTACGAGCCCGGAATGAGAACGTGACGACACCGAGCGCGTAGACGCCGGTTTTGCCGCTCTCACCCGTGGCACGGTGTGCGGCAGCGTTCGAAACCAGCGCACCGCGCCCGCGGTCAGCGCTTTCGGGCCGTCGCCGGTCATCCACGCCTGATCAGCGATCCACGCCACCAGCTCACGCTCGACCTGCGCGAAGTCGGTCAACCCGTCGGCGCGGACGATCTCGTCCTGGTGGTCGTAGCGCGTCTGCTTACGCTCGGTGTAGGACTTCACGCAAGTCGGATCGGCGATATCGAGCTGTTCGGCCGGGTAGGTGACCACCTCGGCCGGGACATCGAGCGGATCCGTCAAGAACATGCCCAGGTAACGCACAGTCACGAGCTGAAGATAACGAACCCCAGCCGCGTAGCACCCCGCTTGCCGCCGATCAGCCCGCACAGGACGTCGATGCACTGCTGGCGGCGGTCCCCGGCGGATTCGTCGGCGACCACGGCCATGGCGTACACGCCTGCGATCCGGACCGCGGTGTGCGGGGAACCGAGCTGGGTGGCGGCCGCGCCGAAGCGTTCGATGAACCGCGCGGACTCCAGATCCCGTTGACGGCGATAGGCCACTACCAGGGCGACCGCACCGCCCACACCGCCGGCCACCACGAGGGCGAGCTTGGTGATGTCGAGCGGGGCGGCGGGCTCACGGTTGGTGCCCAGCACCACCCACGCGATCAAGCCCGCGGCAGTGGCGATGACCAGGCCCCCGAGTACGGCCAGGATCACCGCGATGAGCAGCGGTGTGCGGGCTACCGCCGCCCGGGTCCGGCGCGCCAGTGCCCGAGGTCGGCGCATGATCATCCCCACGAGCGATCATTGTGCGCCTTCCCCGCCGCGCCCGGTGCCGGATCGCCCGCGACGGGCGGACGGCGGTTACCACGCTGGTCCAGAGGCCCAGCAGACCGTGCCCGGCACCGGCCTGCCAGCCCGGGGCGTTGCGTCACTGTGACGCTCCGGCCTGCGGGAACATGCGGCGGGCGGCCCCGGCCGGGCGGTTTCCGCCCCGAAAACCATGTGACCTGGGGATCTGGTGCAGTTACCCCGGATAACCGCACTTATCCCGGGTGGCTGAGCAGAAACCCGACGCGACCCACCAGCAGGACGGCAGAATCGACCGAGATCTTCTCGTAGAGGAAACCGGCCCACGATGGGGGCCCTGATCCGGCTCGGAGCCCCTACGCCGCACGGCGGGCTCGACGAACCGTCTTCCGGAGAGGGTACTCCCCCGGCAGTGCGTTCACCTGCGGATTCGACACGGACCGGACGGCGGCCGGCGGTACGCGGTGACGCGGCGCACCTGCTGATTCATACGTCCGTCAGCAGACGTAGTGAGCGACGTGACGGCTAGCGCCAAGGTCAGGTGAGTCTTGTTCTGACTGAAGGGTTTACGGGGACTCCGCGGTTGACGATGTCCGAGACGAAGCGACGGAGGAGGGGGTCGGTGGGGGTGGCTGTGAGGCAGATGAGGTCGCGGGTGAGGGTGGGGTGGAGGTGTTTGAGGGTGGCTGGGAGGGCGGGGGTGAGGGCTGTGGTGGGGACCAGGGCGATGCCTAGGCCGGAGGCGGCCAGTTGGGCGGCGGTGGTTGCTTGGCGGGTGCGCATGATGGGGGTGAGGGTGACGCCGTGGGTGGCGGCTTGGGTGTCGAGCCAGGTGGCTAGGCCGTTGTCGGGGTGGTAGTGGATCAGGGGGTGGTCGTGTAGGTCTTCGAAGGTCAGGCGATCGTGGTGGGACAAGGGGTGGTCGGTGGGGAGGACGGCCACGATTTCCTCGGGGCCGATGAGTTGGGAGTGGCCGGTCCAGCGGGTGGGGCGGGGGCCGAGGGCCAGGTCGGCGGTGCCGGATTCGAGGTGGTGGACGAGGTCGTCGGCGCTCGTTGCTTCGGTGAGTGTCACGTGGACAGCGGGGTTGCGGCGCAGCCAGTTTCGGAGGACGGGGGCCAGCAGGCTCGCGGTCAGGCTTTCGGCGCAGGCGAGGCGCAGTCGGCCGCTTTCGCCTCTGGCGACGGCTCGGCCGCCGTCGACGACGCGGGCCGCCGCGGTCAGGGCCGCGCGGGCGTCGGCTTCGACGGCGCGGCCGATGGCGGTGGCGCGCACTCCGCGCGGGAGTCGTTCGAAGACCGGGGCGCCGATCTCGCGTTCGAGTGCCGCGAGTTGATGCGACAGCGCCGGTTGCGACATGTGTAGTGCCGCGGCGGCGTCGGTGATCGAGCCGGCGTCCAGGACGGCGATCAGGCATTCCAGGGCCCGCAGCGTTGGCATTTCGGATATTCTATAGCAATCATCGGAAACATTCATTCCACGACGGGATGATCTCGGGACGGTCGAATGCTGAACCGGACATGACAACACTGCAAGACAAGACGATGGTCATCATCGGTGCCGGATCGGGCATCGGCCGCCGGATCGCGGAGGATGCGACAGCCCAAGGCGCTCAGGTGGTTTTGGTAGGACGACCCGAGGTCGACCTGGCCGAGGAGGCGACGGTGCGCGCCTTGGCCGAGCATGTCGGCGAGCTGGACTACCTGGTGTCCCTGGCCGCCGACCATGCCAACGGACCGATTACCGACCTGGACCACGACGCCGTGCGCCGCGCCTTCGACGCCAAGGTGATCGGCCCGATCCTGCTCGCCAAGCACTTCGCTCCCCGATTCCGTCCGGGCGGTGCGATGCTGCTATTCTCCGGGGTCGCGGCCTGGCGACCCGCACCGGGTCGGGCGGTGATGGCCACGACCAACGCCGCTGCCGCCACGCTGGCCGAGGCGCTGGCGGTCGAGCTGGCGCCGGTGCGCGTCAACGCGATCTCACCGGGCATCGTCGATTCGGGTGTCTGGGATGGTCCCGGCAGGGAGGAGTTCTTCCGGTCGGTCGCCGATCGCAATCCGGCTCGCCGGGTCGGGACGCCCGCCGACATCTCGGCCGCGGCGCTGCTGGCGCTGACCAACCCGTTCCTCACCGGTGCCACCCTGCATGTCGACGGCGGCGGGAGACTGGCGTGAAGACCACCCTGTTCGTCTGCGCCGCACTGCTTCTCGCCGCCTGCTCGACGCAGCCGCCGCGTCCGGCCGACCCCGTCGACCGTTCCGGCGACCTGGTCGTACCGGGGGCGGTGCACATCGACGGCGGCCTCGATGTCGATCAGGCCGCCCGGGAAGTCCATGTGGCGCAGCTGCTGTACACGTTCTGGAACACTGGAAACACCGACTACCTCGACCGGGCGATCACGCCGTCGTTCCGGGACAACACCCTGCCGCCGGGCCGTCCGCAAGGACCCACCGGACCGGCGGCGGCGTCGAAGGTCTTCCGTGCCGCCGTCCCCGACCTCACCTGCGAGCTGTCGGATCTGTATCTCACCGGAGACACCCTCACCGCGCGGTTGATCTTCCGCGGCCACTTCACCGGTGTCTACAACGGAGTACAGGGTGCCGGTGAGCCGGTCGAATTCAATGCGATCGACCTGCAACATCTCGGCGGCGACCACACCCGGATCACCGAGGACTGGCATCTCGAGGACAACCTTACCTTCCTGCGCCAAATCGGCCGGGCGCCATAGCCTTCCGACTGTTCGCGGTGAGCGCCTCGATGACGGTGCGGGCGGCGTTGGAAGGCGTGCGGTCGGCGGCGTGGCCGACGCACAGCTTCCAGGGCAGTGGCCGGGGCGCGAAGTCGGAGTGGGGGACCGTAAGGGAGAGGCGGGCCACCGAGAGCGGGAGGAGGGCGACGCCGAAGTTCTTGGCGGCCAGCTCCAATGCGAATGCCTGGTCGGCGACCTCGATCACGGGGGAGCGGGTGGGGAACAAATCGTCGGCGATGGCGCGGATGCCCCAGCCTGGTGGGTAGTCGATGAAGCGGACGCCCGCGAGGTCGGCCGCGCGGAAGGGCTTCCCGGCCAGCAGATGGTCGGGTGCGGTGCACAGGACGAGGGTCTCTTCGACGATGCGATGGGTTGTGATGCCCGGGAATTCGTCGGATCGGCCCGCGAGCAGGGCCAGTTCCAGTGAGTTGTCGCGCAGGCCCGCCAGGTTGCCCGCCATGCCGGTGATGCTCTGGCGCATGCGCAGGGTCACCGACGGAAAGCGCTGGTGCAGTTCGGCGATGATGCCCGCGAGGTCGAAGTTGTGGATGTTCATGAGGTTGCCGACGACGACCTCGCCGCGGATCTCACTGCGTGCGGCATCGATGGCATCGACGATGTCGTGGCGCGCCCGCAGCAGTGAGCGCGCGGGAGCGACCATCGCCCGCCCAGCCTCGGTGAGCTCGAGGGTACGCGGGGTGCGGTCGAAAAGACGCACGCCGAGTTCGTGCTCGAGCTTGGCGACGCTGGTGGAGACGGCTGATTGCACCAGGTTGAGCGTCGGTGCGCTCGGCGCGGGTGGCGAACCGGTCGTCGCGCCGGGTGGCCATCACGTAGGTCACGTCATGGTCCTCGAGCCAGTCCCGCAAGTATCCGGCCTGGCCGTAGGTCCTCGTCGGTGGTGAACCAGGCAAACGGCACCCGCGCGGCCAGGGTCTGTTCCAGCATGGCGATCACCTGCCGCGGCTTGGTGGTGAACTCGACCTCGTCAGGGATATCGGCGGCGCGGCAGCGTTCCCGATCGGCGGTCCATGACTCGGGTAGATACAGTTCCCGATCGATCAAAGCGTGCCCGCGGGCCGACGCGTAGGCCAAAAACACCCCGATCTGGCAGTTCTCGGTCCGTCCGGCAGTGCCCGAGTACTGGCGTTGCACCCCAGCCGATTTCACACCCTTCTTCAAGAATCCGGTGTCGTCGGCGATCAGCACACCCTCGGCGTCACCGAGGTGCTCGACCACATAGTCCCGCACCTCATCACGCACCCCGCCGATGTCCCAGTCCGCCTTGCGCAACAGCCGCTGCATCCCGTTCGGGCACACCTCACCCGCACGTTCGGCCAACGTCCAGCCGTTCTTACGTTCCAGGCCAGCGACCAGCCCCGACACATACTCCCGGGCTCGGGCCCGCGGTTCGGACCGACAGAACCGGTCCCCGATCCGCGCCATCAACGAATCCAGTTCGGCCACCAGCCGATCCAACAACACCCGACAGGTCTACCAGCACCGATTCACGCGAGTGGCGTTGCAGTATTGATATGTAGGGCATTTTGTCAAGTGGGCAAGTGAAGGCGGGTCCGGAGCCGAGTGGTTCCGGGCCCGCCTTCTGATAGGTCGACGGAGGGTGCCCGAGGTGGCATGTCGTTGTTCGCGACGGGTGGTCAGGCTGATATGCGCGGGTTGGTTACCGCAGGACGACTGTTCGGCAGGAACGGTGCTGCTGCTCTAGGGTCGAGCGTGGCAACCACGTGAATGTTGTTGCTGCTCATAATACTTTCGCAGATCGTTCCTCACGCTGCCCACCTCTTCGTCCTTCACGTCGACCGACTCGTGAGTAGGTCAGTCCTCGATCATGGCCAACGACCAGCACCATCGGGGCAGCGGTTGAGCATGGACATCTTGGTCGCGCTCTGCGACATCCTCGGATGCACCCCGAACGATCTGATCGAACCGCAGGTGGTCAACGAGCAGGTCCGCAAGACCGCTGACGGGCCGGGGGGGTTCGGCTCCGATTACGGTGCGCCGCACCGTCATCCGCAGGCCGGGGCAACAGTGACCGGCTCACCCACGCACCGCCGCAAGGGCGAGCTCGAGGCTGCCCGGCAGCGGTTGATCGTGTTCGTCCAAACCGCGGTCGGACCCGCCATGACAGCCGAACAGGCGCAGGAGCTGCTGATTCAGGCCAAGGCATGGAACAAGGCAAACCTCTATCGCCTGGACGAGCATCTGGCTGAGCACCCGGATGCGTTCTTTGCCCCGTCACCGCATTGCCCGAAAACCCTGTCCCGGTTGTTGCCACTGCTTGTCGGAGCCGGGTTCGGCGACGCCGTGGTGCTGCTCGGCTGCGCCCGCTGCGGTCGCAGCGACATTCCGCTGCCCAGGCAGGCACCGGAGGGCCGATGCTGCGATTGGTGCGTCGCCAGCAAGGAACTGCGGCGATGCGTTCGCTGCCACCGTGACGGCCACATCGTGACACGCCGCGAGGAAGGTGCCATCTGCCGGGAGTGCTACCGCACCGATCCCGAGCGAATGACCGAATGCGGGCGTTGCGGGCGAGTGCGGCAAGTGAGCCATCGACTCGACGATGGCACCGTTCTCTGCCACGGATGCAAGCCCCGGCGGCTACGACAGTGCTCGAATTGCGGCAGGTTGGCTCCTGCGGGGGGTGCGACGGACAAAGGCCCGGTCTGTCGAGCCTGTCGCCCCGATCTGCCACGTCGGTGCGGGATCTGCGGCGAGATGCGCATCATCAACATTCGCGCGGACGGCAATGGGCAGCCAGACATCTGCCTGGATTGCGCTCGCAAACGTCGCGTCGGTGACTGTGTGGTCTGCGGCCGTCATCTCCCCGGCGTCAAGGCCCGCCGCGCAGATGGCGCTTTCCACTGCCATTCCTGCGCGCCGAAAAGGCTGCTGGAATGCGGCATCTGTGGTGAAACGAAGCCGATCAAGACGTGGTGGCCACTGGGCCCGGTCTGCGGTGGCTGTTACGACTTGCGGCGCTTGCACCCGGCATTCTGCGCGGATTGCGGCGAAGCCCGGGTCCTCGTCGCGACGTCGGAAGCCGGGGATATCTGCGTCCGTTGCGCGGGCGTCGACCTGGACTTCGCCTGCCGAACCTGCGGTGAGGAAGGCAAACTCCACAGCGCTGGTCAATGCGAGCGATGCGCGGCGACCAACGCCGTCAACGAACTGCTCAGCGCCGCCGACGGAACGATGACACCCCACCTGCGGTCGCTGGCAGCAGCGTTGTTATCGGCATACCCGAACGTCGTCATCCGGTGGACCCAGAACGATCAGATCGCCCGCATCCTGGGTGAGCTGGGCGCGGCAGCAGATCGAAATCACCCACGGACATCTGGACACGCTGCCGCAGAGCCAGAGCGTTCACCACATCCGTGAACTTCTCATCGGTGCCGGCGTCCTTGCCAGGCGCCAGGAAGGCATCGCCCAGCTTCAACTCTGGGCTGTCACCGCCGTTTCCTCCCTGCCACCCCACCATCAGCAGGTGATCCGCGCCTACGTTGAATGGCACGTCCTGCGCCGCGCACGCCGCCGGGCAAAGCGTCGCGGCTACCGGCGCGGCGCGGCCGACTCGGCCCGGCACCGGGTCACCATCGCCATCGACTTTCTCGCCTGGCTCGACAGCATCGGCACCCACCTCAGCGACCTCACCCAGGAACACGTGGACACTTGGCTCGATGCCAACCCGACAAAACGGCACCAATGCGCCGGGTTCTTCAGCTGGCTCGAACAACGTCACCTGATCAGAGACATCAAAGTCACACGACCCAAATACTCACTCCCGCAACGATTTCAGCACACTGATGACGCCACCGACCAACTGGAACGTTGCCTGACCGACGACACTTTGCCGCTCGTGTTCCGAATCGCCGGGGCATTGGTTCGGCTCTACGCCCTGCCGCTGGTCCGCATCGTCGAACTGACCGTCGACCGCTTCTACCGCGACGACACCTACGCCTACCTGATCGTCGACAAGAACCCCATCGTTCTGCCGCCATCGCTGGCCACTCTCATCGAGCAGCAGATCCAGCAAACAGCCTCCGCCGCAAAGCCGAACACGAACCCCGCCGGGTCGCCTTACCTTGTCCCAGGACGTTTGCCCAGCCGGCCGCGCAGCGTCGCCGGACTGGCCGTGAAACTCGCGAAACACGGTCTGCCAGCCCTCGCGGCGCGCAACACCGCGATAATGACCAGCGTCACCGAACTCGACGCGATCGTCGTCGCCGATCTGTTCGGAATCCACCCCTCCACAGCCCACCGCTGGGCCGCCTACGCCCAGACGAGCTGGGCTGAGTTCCTCGCCTGCGCCGCGGAGGAAACCGCGACGTCTTCCGGCGATGCCATCAACGATCAAAGCTGAACTCCCACTTAATATTTGCGCCGACCATGCGATCTGACCCCGGCGCGAGCCCGTCTGGATGCCCTTGGTCGACCATGTCCCAGCAGGCGCTCAGCACCTCACTCCCGCAACGGCGGCCCGGCCCGTCGGCCATAGCCACCCTTGGTGGCTACACAGCCACGCGGTCCGACAGCACAGTGTCCTCATTGCCCTGGTCTCTCAGCCAGATCCCGGGGAATACCGCACGATTCAAATATCGCTCTCCACCGGTGGTCACGCGCCGCTGGCTCACCCATGTCGTCCGGCCCGGCTTCGCTCTGCTGGGTGACTACCCCGTCCTGGACATCGTCGAGACGAATGACGACGGCCTGCCCAGCCGGATCAAGGCAGTCGAGCTGTCCGGATTCTTCGACGGCAGCATGCACGGCTGGCGAGCCTGGGGCACGGACATCGAGTGTGCCGTGACTTGGGATGACGACAATCCAATCGTGGAGCCGCTGGACACCCACGGCAATCCCCGTGAGGTCCCCCGGTTCGGGACGCTGTAAACCCGCCTCGGAACCGATTCGCACCATATGGCGCGGGCGTAGGAAACGACCCGGCCGATCGGGAATCCCTGCACGCCCCCGGAACTCGGCGATTCCCTACGCGAACTCCTCAACGCCGCCGATGGTCGGCGCGGATCTGCTCCCGTTCGGCGCGGACTTGCGCCCGGTACTGGTCCCGTTCGGCATGAACCTGTGCTCGGTACTGGTCCTGCTCGGCGCGGATCTGCGCTCGGAACTGGTCTCGCCCGGCGCGCGCCTGTGCCAGGAGCCGATCGAGTGCGGCCCGACTGCGGTTCGTCATCTCTGATCTCCAATCTCTTCGTACTCAGCGGCGTCGGGCCGGAGGTCCCACTGGGGAATTCGGCGGCGTTGGGTGTGCGGGCTCGGCGGCGTGGCGTGTGTCGTGGTCACACAGCGGGGCGTCGGCCCGCCCGTCACCAGGTGGCGTTGGCACAGTGGATGTCGGTCCCGCCGGCCTCGGAATGGCGGCAGATCACCACGCGGACGCTACTGCGGCTCAACTATTCCGGCATCGGCCCCGTCGCGTGTGGCCGTCAGCCGAGCGGTGGCGTCTCCTGGGCGGCCCTGAGCGCCTGCTGTATCTGGTCGGTATCGGCGACCACACGAAGCAGCTGTGGCGCGCTGCCTCGGCAGGCCCGGGAGGCGCGCGACGACGTCGAGACCGTCTACCACCGGGCCAACGACGACGGGCCGGCCTGAGTGACGACTTCCTCAACGTGGTCGACGGATCGGCCGGAAGACCGATGCCCGTGGTCGCTGCCTCAGCTGCAACCTTGGCTGCTGACCGCCGATAATGGCTAGTTGCGGCGCTTACCGGGGCCGAGGGCTCTCATGACGAAACCCCGGCGATGGCCGGTCCACTTGAGGTTGGCCGTGTGATCGCTCGAGGCTTCGCTGACGAGCCTACTTGGGCACCGGGTGCCGGTGGCGACGGACAGCCGCGCGACGATTCAGCCATGGCTGAGTTGCATGGCGTGGTTGGTGATGTTGCTGCCGACGAAACACGGGACCGGCACCAGTAGCAGAGTCGCCAGAGCCCAGATGAACAGCCGCTGCAACGACCACGCAGACCAGTCCGGCCACCAGACTGCGGCCATTCCCAGCAGCGAGACGTTGATGCCCCGGCCGACTTCGTCCATGCAGGGACTGCTGGGCGCACAGGAATCGCCCGCCATCGCGAACATCCCGGTGAACATTGCCAAGTAGAATGCGACGAGGAAGGCCAGCAGGAGGCACACAACGGCGAGCCCGATGTCCCGCTTGTGGTCGGTGGTTCGATACAGGCGAGGCTGTGATGCGACTCCCTGCAAGTTCGCATCACGGCCCGCTGAAGTCGCACGGCCCCCATCGCACAGAACCTATCGGCAGGCCCCAGCCCCACAGCCCCAGCTCGATCAACTGCGCATAGTCAGGTGCCAGCGCGATCAATCGCCGCGCAGGCACCTGCGAGATATCCACCGACGCCGGGATCACCGCGTTCAGATCCCGCACCCGCGCCAGCGCGTTGCGCATCCCGGTCGACGACAGCGCGAACGCGCCCTTGCGCAATCGCTCCAGCTCGACGTACTTGCGGCGGTTTTCCTCCCGGGTGTCCAGCAACCCGAGCAGCACACCGGGCTGACCAGCCGTCAGTTGGCTCGCGAGATGTGTCCACAGCCGCTGATCAGCCAACTGCTTGCCCTCGGAGACCAGCCGCTCCAGCGTGGTGATGCCGGGTAGCAGCGCGCCCTTCTCCCTCAGCCACCGCACCGCCCCGGCGGTAAGGACCTTCGGCCCGTCACCTGTCGTCCACGCCTGATCCGCGATCCACGCCGCCAGCTCGCCCTCGATATCGGCGAACTCGATCAGGCCGTGCTTGCGGATGATCACGGCCTGATGGTCGTACCGGGTCTGCTTGCGGTCGGTGTATGCCTTTACACACGACGGGTCGTCGATGCCCAGCTGCTCGGCCAGGTAGTCGACCAGATCGGCTGGCACCTCCAGCGGATCGGCCAGGAACATGCCCAGGTACCGGACCGTGACCAGCTGTACCGCGAAACCCAGTCGATTGCTGTCGCGACGGCGCTGAGCGATCAGCTCGTGGTCGTTGTCGTCGAGATGGAAGAACCGCTCCAAGTCACCTCGCGTCAGCAGTCCGAACTGGCCATACCCCGCCGCCACACTCTCATCCCGCACAGCCGCTCATGAAACCACCAGCGCCACAACACCGCTCAATAATCACCTGAATCGGTCGACCCGCCCCCGCCAGGTTCGCTTAGCGCGACTTTTCGCGCCCCTGGACCCCACGTGCCGATACTTCGCGCTGACCACGTTCGCGCTCGAGACCGACTACGTACGCATCAGTGCACGTGAGCACACTGGTCACGGCTAAGGTCAGTCGCTCTCGAGCGAGGTGTGGCTGCCGGGTGGTGCCTTTTGTTCGGTAGATGATTCGTGGAATTGTTTTGATCGGCAAAATCACATGTATAGATGCGCATATCTACCTACCTAGATGTAATTTCTGAACTTGCAGTTACCTCGGTCTCGTTCACCATGCGCCGTGTCGTAGCACCTCGGACGTCGATCTGAACCGTGCAATTCCCCTGCGCCCCAGATTGTTTCCCAACTCCCACCCTGAGCCCCACAACACCACGAAACCCCGCTCCCCCGCCCGGCAAGAACCGCATTTGCCTCACTGCCCGGATGAGCCGGGCCTCTCATCTATCGGATCGGCATCGAGTGGACGCGCGTGCAGCCGCGACCGGACGAAGGGGTGACGCCGCACTTCGGTTCTCCGGCAATGTGGCGTAACGCTCTCCTCGTTCCATGCCGGACGGCTGCCGCCGAACCGGTGCACGGCCCAGAGGCCCTCGACGAACTTGCGCAGCGACTCGGGCAGGTTCGCGTAGGCCGCGCCGAGATTCGCCCAGTTGATGTCCCGTCGCGTTCCGGCACGATCTCGGCGCGCAGCAGTGCCGCGGCGCGGATGCCCACCCCACCAACGTATTCGACCGCACCGAATCCGGAATCCCGTTCATCGCAAGACAATCCGACTGCCAGACATGCTTCGTGTGCGAGGCCCACTGTCCCACCGACGCGCTCTACGTCGACGCCGAATCGACCCCACTACTGCCTGGCAGCCCGATCGCCCAGGACCCGATCGGCCGCTACCGCGAGAAGACGGCGAAGGCCGCACCGCGGACAGTCTGCCGGCCATCGACCCCCGGCTACCGCACGATGCGCTCCCGCCCACTCATCATCACCTGACCGCCCACGAGTTCGGCGATCCACATTGCGGCGTCGTCAGCCGTGGTAGCCGAGTTGTTCGAGGAGCCCGTCGAGTTGGAGTTCGAATAATTCGGCGCGGTCGGCGAAGGTGTCGGTGCCGTATTGGTCGAAGACGTCGAAGGTGACCGCGCCGAACAGGCCGACCCACATGGTGATGCCCCGAGCGACGAGCCAGTCCGGGATGTCATGGCCGAACAAGCCTCTGATGTCGGCGAAATTCGCTGCGAGTGCCGAGGATAACGGACGCTCCTTGACCGGCGCGGTGAACTTGCCCGCATGGTAGGCGCGGGCGAAGAGAGTTTGCATCGTCGTGATGACCCGGGTGCCGGGAACTGTGGTCTGTTCCGCTGGAGCGTCGTAGCCCGGCACCGGTGTGCCGAATAGGAGTCCGTAGCGGGCGGGTTCGGCCAGCGCCCAGTAGCGGACGGTGCGGCCGACGATGCGCAGGCCCTCGATCGGGTCATCGTCGGG
Organism: Nocardia sp. NPDC049707; assembly: GCF_040674855.1. Lineage (NCBI taxonomy): Bacteria > Bacillati > Actinomycetota > Actinomycetes > Mycobacteriales > Nocardiaceae > Nocardia > Nocardia sp. NPDC049707. Next base: position 161,012 of record NZ_JBFANN010000002.1, read on the forward strand.
AGCATCGGCCAGTGCCGCGTCGACCGCGTCGCCGAGTGCGTTGTAGCCGTCGATCACCAGCAAGGTGAGCAGTTCATCGCGACTGCGCACGTATCGATATACCGCCGACGACACCACACCGAGATCGCGAGCGACGGCGCGCAGCGAGAGTGCGGCCGCGCCATCGGTGGCCAGATGTTCGCGGCCGATCCGGACGATGTCGTTCATGGTTTGGGCCCTGGCCCGGGCACGTGGTGTCGTCGGCATACGATCACCATGCGCTCCCCAGAGAGCGATGTCAACTAATGAGAGCATTGCTCTTTGACTTTGGGGCACACCCGTTGCATGCTTGTACGCAACAGTGAGCACCGCTCACCAAAGTAGATGAGGATTCCCCATGTCGGAGCTGCACATCGTCACCGGAGCCGGACCCACCGGGACCACGATCGCCGAGCAATTGGCCGCGGCGGGCAAACAGGTTCGGGTACTCACCCGTTCCGGGAGCGGTCCCGATCACCCCCTCGTCGAGCGACGCAAGGTCAATGTGACACTACCCGAACAGCTTTCGGGCGAATTCGACGGCGCGACGGCCATCTACCACTGCCTCGGCGGTTCGGAATACACGGCGAAGGTCTGGCGCGCGGAGCTGCCGCCGGCCGAGCGCACCGTGCTGAATGAAGCTGAAAAGGCCGGCACGGTGGTGGTTTTCGCGGAGAATATCTACTCCTACGGCAAGGTCGACGGTCCGATTACCGAAAACCTGCCCCGCAATGCCGATTTCGGTAAACCCAGCGTTCGCACCCAACTGGTGCGCGCCCGCGAGGCACACGCCGCGGCGACAGTGAGTGTCGCCGCCGCGGACTTCCTCGGCCCATATGTGCGGGCGTCGCTGGCCGGGGAGCAGGTATTCGTCCCGATCCTCACCGGCAAGCGGGTGCAGGCGTTGGGCAAGCTGAACCTCCCGCACTCCTACACGTATATGCCCGACCTCGCCGCTGCCATGATCCGCGCCGCCGCCGAGGAATCGGTCTGGAATTCCTTCCTGCACGCCCCGACCGCGCCGCCGATCACCCAGCAGCAACTCTTCGACACGATCGCCGCCGCCGCGGGCGTCGCAGCCCCCAAGGTCTTCGCGGCACCGGCCGTCCTGCTGCGGATGATGGGCCTCACCAACGAGGCGATGCGCGAACTCGCCGAGATGAGTTACCAGGTGACGCGGCCGTACGTACTCGACTCTTCCGCCAGCGAGGAACGCCTCGGCCTGCATCCGACCCCGATCGAGGATGCTATCGCGGCCACCGTCGCCTGGTGGCAGACCCAGCTCTGACCCTTTGCTACTCGGTAGTAATGTTACCGGTGTCACTGGCGACACGGATCGAGGAGCACCACATGGACCAGCGAGCAACGGATTTCGACGTACTCGTGGTCGGTTCGGGATTCGGCGGCAGCGTCACGGCGCTGCGGCTGATCGAGAAGGGCTACCGGGTCGGTGTACTGGAGGCCGGTCGACGCTACGCCGATGACGAACTGCCAGAAACCAGCTGGGACCTGCGCAAATTCCTGTGGGCGCCGAAGCTCGGCTGCTACGGCATCCAGCGCATCCACCCGCTGCGCAATGTGCTGATCCTCGGCGGCGCGGGTGTCGGCGGCGGTTCGCTCAACTACGCCAATACGCTCTACGTGCCGCCGGAGCCGTTCTTCCAGGATCAGCAGTGGCGCGATATCACCGACTGGCGCGCCGAGCTCACCCCGTACTATGAGCGCGCGAAGAAAATGCTCGGCGTGGTGCAGAATCCGCATCTGACACCGGCGGACGAGGTGTTCAAGAAGGTCGCCGACGATATGGGCTTCGGCGAAACCTTCGTGCAGACCCCGGTCGGAGTCTTCTTCGGCGAGCCGGGAAAGACCGTGACGGACCCGTACTTCGGCGGTGTCGGCCCGGACCGGACCGGATGCCTCGAATGCGGTGAATGTATGACCGGCTGCCGCCACGGCGCGAAGAACACTCTGGTGAAGAATTACCTGTATCTCGCGGAACAGGCGGGCGCGCAGGTGATTCCGATGACGACGGTGACCGCGATCCGTCCGCTGCCCGACGGCACCTGGGATATCGCGACCGAACGCACCGGCGCGTGGTTCCGCAAGCGCCCGCGTACCCACACCGCGGGCCAGGTCGTGCTCGCTGCAGGTACGCTCGGCACCCAGAAGTTGTTGCACGCCATGCGGGATCAGGGCGCACTCCCCGAATTGTCCGACCGGCTCGGCCAACTGACGCGCACCAACTCCGAATCCATTGTGGGCGCGGCGACCCGCACAGTGAATCCGGACGTCGACTTCACTCGCGGCGTCGCGATCACCTCATCGATCCACCCGACTCACGACACCCATATCGAGCCGGTCCGTTACGGCAAGGGTTCGAACGCCATGGGGCTGTTGCAGACCCTGATGGTGGACGGCGGCGGCCGACTGCCACGCTGGCTGCGCTTCCTCGGCCAAGTGGTGCGAAACCCGTTCGCGCTCATCAGTTTCCTGAGCGTGAAGAACTGGAGCGAGCGCACCATCATCTCGCTGGTGATGCAGCACCTCGACAATTCGATCACCACCTACACCAAACGCACCATGTTCGGCCGCAAGCTCACCAGCAAACAGGGCCACGGCCAACCCAATCCGACCTGGATTCCCGCGGGCAACGAGGTGACCCGCAAAGTGGCCGACGAAATCGGCGGCGTCCCGGGTGGCAGTTGGGGCGAAATCTTCAATATCCCCCTCACCGCCCACTTCCTCGGTGGCGCACCCATCGGCGCGGACCGCGACACCGGCGTAATCGACGCCTACCACCGAGTTTTCGGCTACCCGACGCTCAGCGTGGTCGACGGTGCCGCCGTCTCCGCGAACCTCGGCGTCAACCCATCACTCACCATCACCGCCCAAGCCGAACGCTGCGCCGCCTACTGGCCCAACAAGGGCGAACAAGACCTGCGCCCCGCGCAAGGCGTCGCCTACCAACAAATCCAACCCATCGCCCCCAAGAACCCGGTCGTCCCCGCCGACGCCCCCGCCGCCCTGGTCCTCCCGATCGTCGAAATCCGCACCGGCAAGTCCGCCGCCAGCTGAGACAGGCCCTCGACCGCCACCGAACACCCGGTCTCGCAACAGCGATGGACGCAGCCGCCCCGGTAAGAGTGGAGGCGCGACTGCGACCCGCCCGGCACTGCCGAGCGGGGCCAGACGAGATATCGCGTCAGTTGCGGACGAACAGCACCCCGCCCGCGACGACCAGGGCCAGCACAATGGCGGCGATGCCGAAGACGAGGCGGTGGTTGCGCAGGGACGGGACGAGGCGGTCGACGGCGTAGCGGCCCGGACCGGTGACGGCCAGCGATGCGGCGGCCAGGGTGAGCAGCAGTTCGTAGTCGATGCCCTTCGGGGCGAAGAAGCCGCCGCCCCATTTGACGGCGATCGCATTGAGCAGGGTGCCGACCAGCGCCGCGGCGGCGAGCGGGGTGAGCACGCCGACGGCGAGGGCGAGTCCGCCGAAGGTTTCGCTGAGACCGGCGACAACGGCCATCGCCTTGCCCGCGGGGTAGCCGCTCATCGCGAAGAACTTGCCGGTGCCGTCGAGGCCGCCACCGTTGAACCAGCCGAACAGTTTCTGCGCGCCGTGTGCGGCCATGGTGAGTCCGACAGCCAGCCGCAGGACAAGTAGACCGAGGTCGTATGTGTGTGCGGGCGTTGCGGTTTCGGCATGCGTAGCGGGGGCCGTGATGGTCGCGGCCATAAGAATTCCTTTTCGTGATGTGGTGGATCAGCCGAGTTGGATGGAGCGCCGGGCCATGCCCAGCCAGAACCCGTCGATGACGGTGCGTTGGTTGGTGAAATCGTCGGCGCTCGCACCGAGTGCGACGAACAGTGGTGCGAAATGGTCGGTGCGCGGATGCGCGAGATGTGCCGCGGGGGCCTTGTTTTCGAAGTCGAGCAGGGCGTCGAGATCGTGGGCGGCGAGGGTTTCGCGGCCCCAGTCGTCGAATTCGGCGGTGAAGTTGTAGACGTGCTCGTCATCGGTGGTGATGGCGCGCAGGTTGTGGGTGAAGAAGCCGCTGCCGATGATCAGCACGCCCTCGGCGCGCAGCGGCGCGAGCCGGCGGCCCAGTTCCATCAGCCGCCTCGGGTCCAGCGTCGGCATCGACAGCTGCAATACCGGGACATCGGCCTCGGGATACATCTCCTTCAGCGGCACATAGGCACCATGGTCCAGTCCACGATCCGGCACGTCGACGACACTGCCACCGAGCAGTTTGCGCACCTTGTCCGCCAGTTCCGGCGCCCCGGGTGCCGCATATCGCACGTGGTAGTAGTGCTCCGGGAAACCAGCGAAGTCATAGACCAGCGGCACTTTCGTGGTTGCGCCGAGTGCGATCGGCGCGGCTTCCCAGTGCGCGGAAATCATCAAAATCGCCGTGGGAAGCGGCAATTCGCGCGACCATGCGGCCAGCTCACCGGGCCACTGCGGATGATCGGCCAGCGGCGGCGCGCCATGTGAGAGGTAGAGCACCGGCATCTGCCCGGTCATCGCTGTTCTCCGTCCAACTAGTTCAAATTTGAACGAGAGCGTACTATAGCTCTTTGTTCAAATTTGAACAACTCCGGTAAGATCGCCTGGTGACTGACACGAAATGGCTGAACGAGCGGGAGATGCGCACCTGGCAGGGCTTCCTGGCGGCGGGGGCACTCGTCGGCCGACAGGTCGAACAGCACCTCAAACAGGAGGGGCTCTCGCACACCCAGTACGAGGTCCTGGTTCGCCTCGCCGCGGCCCCCGAGGGCCAGCTACGCATGACCGAATTGGCCGATGCCCTCTACACCTCGAAAAGCGGCCTGAACTACCAGGTCACCCACATGGAGAAGGCCGGTCTGGTGCGCCGCGCAGCATGCCCGACCGACGTCCGCGGCGTCATCGCCACCCTCACGGCGGCAGGCCGCGAGCGCCTCGAGCTGATCGCTCCAGGACACGTCGAAACGGTCCGCCGCGTTCTCATCGATGTGCTGACACCCGAACAACAAGAGGCCATCGCCACCGGCCTCGGCGAGGTCGCGCGTCAACTCGGTTAGTTCGGACTGCGCGGGCAACTCTGCGGATTGCCCGAATGGCTCCAGCGTCGGAAACGCCGCAGAATCAGAGCCATAAGAAATCTGTTGGGAAACTCTAAGCCCGAACAGATTTGATGTCCAGGTACGGATGTGACGCTGAGGGGTCGCAGATTTGCGCCGAGAACGGAGAAGATAGTGCCGACGACCTTTCCGAGTTCCGTCGCCGAGGCCATATCGGATACGGTGCAGGACTGCCGCCGACGTGGTTGGACGGTCGCGGAGACCACCAATGGCGTCTGCCTGATCACCGACGAGCAGACATCGGCCATCGAACTCACCGGTGCACTGGCCGCCACCGTGCGCCGGTACCTGCGGGCCAACAACCTGTCCGGTCCGGTGATCGAGATCCCCGGACCGCAGCGCCGCGAGATCCACCTGGTGGTCGGCGCGGCCAAGGCGGCCATGGCAATCAGCGCACTGCGTGCCGTCGGCGCGATCGTGCACACCGACGGCGCGAGCATCCCACTCCCGCCGACCCGCCTGTCGGCCGGGTCGGCCTGCTGGGGGATTTCCCCGAGCGAGGCCCGCCGGGTGTCGCCCGTGGTCGCGATCGCCGCCGCGGTCCGGGTCGCCGAATCCGGCCGCAAGCCGCATCTCAGCGACCTGGCGAGCTGAGCGGCGTCGAACCGACGTCACGTCCGATTCCGGTCGCGGATCGGGCGTCGGCATCGCGTCCGCCTCGGCGGGATTTGGTTCGCGGACAATGACTTTCCGCTGAATGCGCCATCGGTGGCCCGATAACCGCCGCGAGCAGATGGAGCACGAACGAGTGGCGAACGTGTATCTGCCGAAGGTGCATGGTGCGCACTGCACTGCGCGGTCATCGAAGCGGGTCTCCGGCTGGATATGTTCGGCCAACGCAAGCCGAATCACGCTGACGCGGAAGCGCTCCGCCAGAATTTGGATGATCTCGTCGGCGGTCGCCGAAGTCCGGACAGCTCACAACGCCAATCGGAATCCCCTTGGCGCGTGCCCTATGTCGGTGCCGTCTGACCGTCCCCGCCACGGTCAGACGGCAGCAACTGACGGGCGAGGACATCGACAGTCGAGATGTTGTTACCATTTGGATGATAGACACATCCGAATGTGCATGACAATGCCGAGCGGGCCCAATGACGGGCCACCAGCAACATCTCGCCCATTCGTGGCGCCGCACGCGAGCGTCGAACGAGTACGCTGCGCGATGCCGCAGGAAGCAAGGAGATAGCGAAGGACCGATGGTTCGTCTGACGAGGGCACAGCAGCAGGACGCCACCCGCAGAAAGGTGTTGGCCGCGGCCAAGTCCGAGTTCGCGCAGCGCGGATTCCGCGGCACGACGGTCGACGGCATCGCCGCGCGTGCGGATATGACACGCGGTGCGGTCTATTCCAATTTCCCGGGCAAGCGGGCACTGTATCTCGCGGTGCTCGCACACGAGGCCGAACAGGCTCCCGCACCGGAAGGCCACCCGAGCGCCGATTCACCGGCCGCCGCGCTCGGAGCGTTCGCGAGTACCTGGCTCCAGCAGCTACCGCAGTCGAGTCAGTACGAGTGCAGCGAAGACGCGCAGTTCACCTCCCCCGCGCTCAGCGTCGATTTCGTACCCGAAGTTCTGATGAACGAACAGATCCGGCGACCGTTCGCACAACTGCTCGCACTCGACGCGCTGCTGCTCGCCATGTCACTGCGGGCAATCAGCCAATCGACCGCCGCGCCACTCGAAAGTTTCATCGCCAGTGCCGAATCCGTGCTGACGATCCTGTACGGGACGACCCAGCTGTCATACGTCGCACCGGAGTTCACCGATCCGGCGCGAGCCATCGCGCTGTGCGAACAGGTCGCGCTCCTCGGCGGCGTGAAGACGCCGACCCCGCCCCCGCGCATCGACGCGCGCGTCACCCGAGTCGACGAGCCTTGGGAGCCACCGAGCTGCATCGATCGGGTACGCGGCGAGTCGGCGCGGCTCGACCGCAACGGCCTGGTCGCCATCCTCGGCATGCACCGGATCGGCACCATCGAAGCGGCGCTGTCGATCTGGCCCGAGCACACCGATATCACGCTGGCGCTGGTGAGCGATCATCCCGCGGAACTCGCCCCGCTGGCGCGGCTGGCGATCGCCGACATCTGCCGTTCATTGCGCCATGCGTTCCCGGCGGCGGCGCTACCTCGGCTGCAGGTGATCGTCGATGACGCTGGAACACTCGCGGCCGCATGCGGATTCGACAAGGTCGACGACAATTCCGAGTTCGCTGTCCTCGTCGAGAACGGCCGCATCACGGCGCGGGCCGATGGGCGGGGCGCAGGTGAGGCCGCGGCAACCGCCTATGCGAGTTCATCGACTCCGGATCGAGCGTGAGCCTTCCAGCGGACCGAGCATTTTCGCCAGCGCCCGACAGGCACCCGTCCCCATCGCCCGCGCGACCACCCGTTCGCCGTCGATGACGACCGCGCCCTCGGTGTCGTCATCGACGGTATCGACCCCGCATGCCCGTGCGAGTTCGCCGGATTCGTCGAGCACCACCTGCATGCCGGGCACCGCTGGGCATGGAAATGCGGCGCGCAGCGACCGGCTGATGTCGCTGACCGCGAGGCGAGCCAGCTGTGCCACCTCCGTCTCGTCGGCGGTGACCATCGCAACCGTGGTGCGGCCTCCGATCGGCTGGTCACACAGGATATCCGCGACCGCGCCGAGCCTGTTCATCCCGAGTACGGCAACGACATTTCCGCCCGAAAGGTCCGCGACCGCTGTATGGACGAGGTCGCGGCACGGTGGTGGCGTCCACAGTTCGTCGACGCCCACCACCGCGGCGGCGGGTGCCGTAGCCCGCGCGGCGTCGTCGATCCGATGGTGCACCATCTGCTCACATGCGGCGACCACTTTCGCTCCGTCCACGAATTCCGGTGCGACGAAGGACAATTGGTTTGCGCCGTACAGCAGGGTGAGCACCGATTCGGCGATGCCGAGCCAACGACCGGGCAGCACCGACTCACCACCGTCGTCCAGGCCCGCGAGTGCCAGGCCGAGCAGGATGGCGTCCAGTTTGATCAGTTGTACGAACGAGCCGCGCAGACATTCGTCGACAACGAGTTCGGGAATGAGGTCGTGCGCCAGCATCGGCGAGCGCAGCTGCGCGATGCCGCCCACCGGATGGTTTGCCGAACCGGGGAGACGTTCGACCCAGGTCCGCGCGAATCGGCCGATGGCCGCCACCGGGGTCCGCGCGGGTCCACCATCGAGGAGTTCCGGCGCCGCTTCGGCCTCCGCGGCCAGCACGGCCAGATACAACGCCCGCTTACCTGCGAAGTTGGAGTAGACCGCGCCGCGGGTGAGGTCCGCGCGCTCGGCAATGTCATCGACCGTCGCGCCGCGAAAACCACGTTCGGCGAACTCTGCCTTGGCAGCCGCTAGGACCCGGTCGCGATTGCGTTGCTGCAAGGCGGCTCTGCTCTGACGACCCATCGGTTCTCCACCAACCGTTCTGTTCGGTTACAGATGCGCATACCATCCAAATGTTGATACCATCTCAATGCTACGTGCGGCTGAGTACGAGCGACGGGCATCGAAGGACAGGTAGTGGGCATCACCAGGTACGAATCCGGGTCGCGAACCGCGGCCACGGTGCTCGACGAGGCCAGGCGTCTGGTCGAGCCCGCATATCGTTCCTCCCTGGACCGCATCGCCCCACCGATCCGAATGATCGTCGGCTACCACGCCGGCTGGTTGGACGCTACGGGCCGGCCGAGCAAGCAGGCCGGGAAGTCGATCCGTCCGGCGCTGGTCCTCGCATCGGCCAAAGCGGTCGCGGCCACGGAGCCACCGCAGGGTATCGCCGAGGCCGTCGCGGTCGAACTCATACACGATTTTTCCTTGCTGCACGACGATGTGGTGGGCGGCGACGAGCAGTGGTGCAACCGCCGATCGGCCTGGTCGGTCTTCGGCGAACGCGGCGCCCAACTCGCGGGAGATGCGCTACTCGCCATGGCGATCAACGAGATGACCGACCGCCCCGGCATCACGCTCCTGTCGAAAGCCCTTGCCGCCCTGTGCAATGGACCGTCCGCGGCGATCGAGTCCGAACACGGCGAGCCCGTCGGGCTCGACGAATCGTTGGCCACGATCGAGTCGAAGACCGCCGCGTTGTTGTCCTGTGCCTGCGAGATGGGCGCGATCGCGGGTGGAGCCGACCCCGAACAAGCCAGAGCGCTGTCCGAATTCGGACGCCATCTCGGCATCGCCTTCCAATTGATCAATGACGTACTCGGCATCTGGGGCAATCCGAGCGTGACCGGCAAACCGCTCTACCCCGATCTCGCCAGCCGCAAAAAGTCCCCGCCGATCGCGCGCGCGCTGGATTCGACCGGTCCCACCGCGGATCTGCTGCGCGAGTTGTATCGCGATGTCGGACGAGATCACGAAACGCTGCACCGGATCGCCTGTCTGATCGAACTCACCGGAGCACGCGGGTGGGCCGAACGGGAAGCCGATCGGCAGCTCGATGCCGCGCTGGACTGCCTGACGAGCGTATCCGCCGACGAAGCCACCGAGGATCTTCGACTACTTGCCGCGATGATGACGAGCAGGACCGCATGAAAAACCCGATCGAGTCGATCCCGCTAGCTCCTGACGCTGTACCGCTTCTCGGTCACGGCCTGCGTTTTCTCACCGACCCGATCGGATTTCTGTCGACACTGCCCCGCCATGGGCGCCTCAACCGAGTCCAATTGGGTCCGCTGCCGGTCGTGGTGGTCTGCGATCCCGAATTGGCCCGGGTGGTACTTCTCGACGATCGCACCTTCGACCGCGGCGGACCACTCTACGATCGCTCCCGCGAGGTCGCGGGCGACGGCATCGGAACCTGCCCGCACAGCAGACACCGCCGCCAACGCCGCCTGAGCCAACCCGCATTCCAACCGGGACGTTTGCCCGGATACGCCGAGGCCATGATCGACTCGATCGAAGACGTCGTCGGTTCCTGGCAGGACGGACAGCGGATCCAGCTCGGCGCGGAAATGTCGAAACTGACTGTCCGGGTGGCGGTTCGGACAATGTTCTCCGCATCGTTTCCGGAGGACTCGGTTCAGCAGGTCGCCGATGATTTCGCGACCATCGCCGAAAACATATTCCGGCGGATGGTGCTGCCACCGGTTGTCAATCGGCTGCCGACACCGGCGAACCGGCGCTACTACCAGGCCCGGAACCGGCTGCGGACGGTGGCCGCCCAACTCATCGAACAGCGGCGGACCGACAATCGTGACCACGGTGACCTGCTGTCCTCGCTGATGCGTGCCCGCGATCCGGACTCCACCGGCGCGCAGGTGGCGATGAACGACGAGGAACTGATCGACCAGGTATTCACATTTCTGTTCGCGGGTGCGGAAACCACCGCGAGCACCTTGACGTGGGCACTGTATCTACTCGGACGAAATCCGGACATGCTCGAGCAGGTTCAGCACGAAGTCGATACCGTGCTGAGCGATGACACGGCCCGCTACCAGGACCTGCCGAATCTGCCGGTCGTCAATCGGGTGGTGACCGAAACGCTGCGGTTGTATCCGGCCGGATGGTTGCTCACCCGGGTGGTTTCGGCGGATACCACCCTTGACGGCGTCCGGCTCCCGGCGGGCACAACCGTGGCGGTCAGTCCGCACGTTATTCATCGGCGCGCGGAAATCTACGAGCGCGCAGACGAATTCAGGCCCGATCGATGGATCGGCGCGGAGCCGGACCGAATGCTGTTCATCCCCTTCGGCGCTGGTGCCCGTCGCTGCATCGGTGACCAATTCGGACTGGTCGAGGCCAGTTTGGCATTGGCGACGATCGCGGCGCGTTGGCGCGTCGCTCCGCTGTCGACTCGGCCCGTATCCGTATCGCTCGCGCAGCTGCCCGCACCGACGAAACTCGGCATGCGGGTGTGGCGTCGAGATCCGGCGGCCTTCGAAGCCGCGACGTCGAAGCCAGGGTAGCGGACATGGCCGCCCCCGCCGACGCGCCTGCGTGCCGCAGGGTCGGCGAGCTGACCAGTGGCTTACTGCGTGAACTCCACATCTGCTGGTCGTTCAGCGCAGGTGATCTCACGGCGACCGTCGTGCCCGCGACGACCTTCGCCGTCGCGGCTTGGACGAGCACTCATGCGAGTGTCGCGTCACTACCGCGGATGTTGGCCGAATGTCTGACCTATTTCTGGCTTTACATCTACACCTTCAACCTGTCCAACCAATTGACCGGGATCGAGGAGGATCGCCGCAACAAGCCGCACCGCCCGCTCGTCGTCGGACTCGTCACCCCGCGAGGTGCCAAGTGGCGGCTCGTCTGGGCCACTGCCGCCTTCCTCGCGCTGGGTGCGGTGCTGCGGGTCCTGGAATGGACGGTGCTCTGGATAGTGGCGTGGGCCTTCCACAATCTCTTCGGCGGTGCCCGCACACTGTGGGGCAAGAATGCCGCAATGGTCGCGGGTACGATCGCCCAGCTCGCGGCCGCCTGGCAAATCGTGACTCCCCTGACGCCTGCGGCCTGGACCTGGATCGCGGCGATCGCCATACCACTGAGCGTGCTCGTATCCCTGCAAGATCTGCGCGATATCGACGGGGATATGGCAGTCGGAAGACGCACCGCCGCAGTGGTTTTCGGCGAGATAGCCTGCCGGCGGTTCTTCGGGGCCGCCTTCGCTAGCTATCCGATCGCCATGTATTTTCTCGTCTATCAGAACGCACCGGCCCCCGCCGCGTTGCTCGGTCTGGTTGCGGCGCTGCTCTCCTACGTCATCGCCTACCGCGTGCTGCGGTGCCGGGATCGCCGCGCCGATCACACCACCTACCTCCTCTACACCTACTGGTACTGCCTGACTTTGGCCAGTGCGGTCTTCGCCTTCGGAACGTGACCCGTCTGCCGAATCCAGAGCATCGACAGTTCAGCGCGACTCCATCAACACACAAGCCGACCGGCACCATCTTGTGAACCGGCCCGAGTTGGGGCGGCGGGTGCTCACCCCGTGACCCCGATCAGGCCGACAGATCGGTCGACTCGGCTCGCGCCATTTTCACCAGCATGTCGTGCAACTCCTTTGCCAACTTTCCCGCACGATCCCCGTGCAGCGCGACATCGGTGAAGGCATCGAGCAGGGCAAGACTCGGATCCAGCGGGTTGTAGGCGAGATTCGCACTGCCAAGCAAGGATTCGGTTATCAGTCGGCGCTGCGCCTCGTGCCGGGCACGAAAGTCGCCCGCGACATCGAGCGCACAACCGAATTCGCGCACGACCGCGGCATACACCGGCCGGTCGGCATTGCGCCGGCGGCGCAGCCATCTCCGTGGCCGCGCGCTCTCGGCCGACGAAACCAGGGTCGCCAAGGCCCCGCCATCGAGCACCATCCAAATCGCCGAAGCATCCGATTGCGGTAGCGCCGGACACGACCCGCGCACCGCGGGCGCACTATCGTCCGGATCGGCAATCCGTATGCCACGCAAGGCGATCGGATACCTGGTCAGCATGTCGTCGACCGCTGCGGTGATCTCCCGAACTACATACGTATCCACATTCGGCCCATCGAACCCGACAATGTCCAGCCCGTGCTGTGCCGCCAACTCGACAGCCGTCCGAGGTGTCACCGAATCGGCGGAATCCCCACGAGAGCGCGGCATCTCCCGATCGGGGAACCCCGGAGGTTGTACGGTCTCGGATTCCTGAACGTATACCGGCAGCGGTACCGTCTCCGGCTCCAGTTCCTCCGCCGACGGCCCCACCACTGCGGGTTCTCGAACATAGCCGGGCAGCGGTACCGACTCGGGTCGGCGCACGTAGACCAGCCCCGACGCCGGCTCAGGCTGTTGCGCATAAACCGGCGGCGGAGCCGCCTCGAACTCTTCGACATCCGCCGGCACCGGCACTGCCTCCGGCACCCGAACATCTTCCGGTAGCGGCACCGCCTCGCGCGCTCCAACATCCACCGGCAGGTGTAGCAACCCGATGCCGTCCATGTAGACCGACACCGACGCCAACCCAGGCTGTTGCGCAGAAACCGACAGCGGAGCCGCATCGAACTCCTCGACATCCGCCGGCACCGCCCTTGCCTCCGGCACCCGAACATCTTCCGGTAGCGGCACCGCCTCGCGCGCTCCAACATCCACCAGCGGGCGCGCCGTATCCGGCGAAGCGTGGGCCGGGAGCGGCACTGCCTCCGGCTTCGGAAGATCGACCGGCAGCGCCGCGGCTTCCCGAACATCCGCCTCCGCTTCGGGCTCCGCACCATCCGCCGATACCGACACCCTTACATCCATCGACAGTTGCATTGCCTCGGGTTCGCGAGCATCCCCCGGTTGCGACACTGCCTCCGGCTCGAGGACATTCACCGGCGGCGACAGTTCCCCCGGCTCCCGAACATCTGCCGTTAACGGCACTGCCCGCGGCTCACGAGCATCTGCCGGTGGTGCCACCGCCATGGGCTCCGCAGCATCCGCTGGCAACGGCACCGCCGCAGGCGGCTCCGGATCCACTGGCGCACTTGCCGTCTCGGGTTGTGGAACATCGGCGGATTGCCGGCCCGCCGCCGGCTCCCGCAGAGCCATCGGCAGCGGCTTACCCTCCGGCTCACCAACACCCACGGGCTGCTGCCGTGCCATGTCGGATTCCCGAACATCGGCCGGCGGAGGTGGAGTCGGACGTGGCCCAACATCTATCGGCACCGCGATGTGCTCCGCAACATCTGCCGACAGCGGCAGAGGAGGATCTGGTGGCCGAACATCCACTGGTGGCGAAACTACCTTGGGCGCTTCAATATTTGTCGTCTGTCGGATCGTTTCCGGCTTCGTGATCTTGCCCAGTGGACCATTCGGTGCCGACACTACGGCGTCGGGTCCCGCGAAGACCGGGGTAGCTTGGCGCGGTGCGGTCGGTTGAGCAACCGGTGCGGCTGGCAATGGAATCGCTTGCGGTGCAGGGAATGCGGAGACTTCGGTGGACACGTTCGGCCGCGCCGGGCGCGGCCGGACCGTACGTTGTGACCACGGAGTGTCCACCACCCTACGACGGGACCACGGGGTCGGTGCGGGCTCGCGCACGGGCGGGTGGTGGCTTCTTGCCTCTGCCGCCGGTTGACCTGACACGATATCCGGCCGCACCACTGCAGATGTGACATCCAACTGCACCGCCGCGGCTGCCACGTGTGACCGGGCCGCCGCAGCTGCCCCGATCGACTGCGCCCTCGGAGCTGCGCCGACCGAATGCACCCCCGCAGATCCGACGACCGAATGCACTTCCGTGGATGCGCCAACCGAATGCGCCGCTCCGGATGTCACGTCGGAGGGCGTCTCCACGGATACCAGGTCCGACGGCACCTCCACGGATACCGCGTCCGAACCCAGCTCTCCGGGTACCGCGACCGAATGCACCTCCGCAAATTCGATCGCGGCCTTCAGCTCCATGACGGTTCGGTTCGCTTCGGCGATGACGCGTTCCAGCCTCGTGACCATCGCCCGCAGTTCGCCCGGGTCGAGCCGCGACCGCTGATTCACCGAGGTCTCCTGCTGTGTCGTTACCGCGGTCAAGTGCAACCGGGTGTGCTGCCCCGTAACCACGGTCCGCGTCGCATGGCCCGCGACGGACAGTGGCACAGTCAATCTTCACTCAAATCGTCAAACCTCTCGAGATTGGGAAGTCCGCACCTTGCTCGGCTCGAACGATTCGTGCAGGCTTTTCATCGATCGACTCTGAAGACCGCTTTGCGCTGTCGATCCTGATCGAGGCATCTGTCGTCGGCCAGTAGATCGGCCACTTGCACCGCACTCTCGAACTGATGAGCAACGGCACGGCGCGGGTGAGGTTCGACGGATCCACCGGAATCGCCTTGCTCCCAGCCCGTAACCGACTGGCCGAGCGCATCACCCGACTGCTGACCAACCCCATCTGCCGGAGGCGTTGGAAGCACATCTGCACCACGGCTCCGACCGCAAAGCCGGCGGCCGCAGGACTTCATGTGCACCCCAACACCTTCAGCTATCGACTGCGCCGCATCACCGAACTCGCCGGCATCGATCCCACCATCGCGGCCCGGGGCGCGACCATGGTGACCCGAACAACTCGCGCCTGCTCGCCGCATCACTCACCATCGAGCGCACGCTACCACTGCATGGTTCGGCAACGGTCGAGGCCATCCGTGCGGCGACCGCACGTGGGACAACCGTGGTCGTCATCACCCACTGCGCCAGCGGCACAATCGATCTCGACCGTCATCAACCCGGCCGGGCAATGCGCGCTGCCGGTGTCATCGGTGGCACCGATATGATCGGGGAGGCCGCGCTCGCGAAAACTCGGCTACCTAGTCGACACCGGCCTGCCCGGTGGCGAGCCGCGCCGGTGGATGACCACGAACCTACTCGGCTAACTCTCGAATCACCCCGCGACACAGCCGATCCCGCATGCACCCAATTGAACAGGAATCCGATGACCGAAAGCACTCGCACCGAACGCGATTCCCTCGGCACCCGCGCGGTACCACGCGCGGCCTACTGGGGCGTCCACACCGCCCGCGCGCTGGACAATTTCGCCATCACGGGCGACCGCATAGGCAATTACCCGGCCCTGATCTCCGCGATCGCCGCGGTCAAACAGGCCGCCTGCCGCGCCAACCGGGACCTCGGCCTGCTCGATACACACCGTGCCGACGCCATCGATGCGGCCTGCGACGAGATCCGCGGCGGCGCATTGCACGACCAGTTCCCCATCGATCCGGTCCAGGGCGGGGCCGGTACCTCGACGAATATGAATGCCAACGAGGTCATCGCCAACCGCGCACTGGAGTTGCTGGGCCACGATCGCGGCGACTACACCGAACTGGACCCGCTCGACCAGGTAAATCTGGGTCAATCCACCAACGACGTGTATCCGACCGCCGTGAAACTCGCCATCGTGCACCACATCCACGATCTGGTCGCCGCACTGGGTCGACTGGCGACCGAATTCGACAGCAAAGCAATCGAATTCGGTGACGTCATCAAGATGGGCCGCACCCAGCTCCAAGACGCCGTGCCCATGACACTCGGGCAGGAGTTCGGCACTTTCGCGATCATGGTGCGCGAGGACTGCGCCCGCCTCGACGAGGGCACCGCACTACTGCGCGAATGCAATCTCGGTGGCACCGCGATCGGCACCAGGATCAACGGCCATCCGGATTATCCGGCGCTGGCCTGCACCCACCTCGCCGATATCACTGGGATTCCGGTGATCTCGGCCGCCGACCTCATCGAAGCCACCCAGGACTGTGGGGCGTTCGTGCAGATCTCCGGCATCGTCAAACGCGTCGCGGTCAAACTGTCCAAGATCTGCAACGACCTGCGGCTCATGTCCTCGGGGCCGACGACCGGTCTGGGGGAAATCTCCCTTCCCCCAGTGCAAGCCGGATCATCCATCATGCCCGGCAAAGTCAATCCGGTCATCCCGGAGGTCGTCAACCAGGTCGCTTTCGCGGCCATCGGTAACGATATGACCGTGACCATGGCCGCCGAGGCGGGCCAACTCCAGCTCAATGCCTTCGAGCCGATCATCGCCTACAGCCTGCTGCGCACCACCGCCCACCTCACCGCCGCCATCGACACCCTGGCAACCAGATGCGTCGCGGGGATCACCCCCCACCGCGACCACCTGGAACAGGGTGTGCGCCGCTCCATCGGCATCGTCACCGCGCTCACCCCCCACATCGGTTACGCCGCCAGCGCCCAAATCGCCAAGCAGGCCTTGCACACCGGCCGCCCCGTCGAGGAAATCGCCACCGAACTCGGCCTGCTACCCGCCGAAACGGTGAAATCCCTACTGGCACCGCACCGGCTCGCGGGACTGCCCGCCCCGGAAGCCGAACCTGCTGCGGCGCAGTAGTTACCGCGGACTGTCGGCTTCCTACCTCGGGGTAGGCGGGCTGGTCCAGCAGCACAGAGGCCGTCCACTATTTGCATCAACCACAGGCCCACCTCGGCTAGTGCGTCACCCCAGCCGATCTACGCTTCGATTACCCCGCAGTCGGCGTGGCTACCCGGCATTTGCGGGCCGGTTGGGCTAGCATGGCAGCGCTGCGCGACGTGGCGGCGTATGCGCAGCGAACGGGGAAGGGACCTGCCCGGCGAGACACGGTGTCGCCGGGCAGGTCAACAAATCCCCCACCGCATGGCCCCTGTTCCCGATCCAGTGGCGCACTGCGAAATCACCGCATTCCTCCCGGACATCGGTAATTCGAAACCTTCTCCGCTCGAGGACACCTCGCGGAATGAACCAGTGAGCGGAGTTCGCCCGACGCTCGCCGACGAATTGCTGAGCACCGCAGGACTTTCCGTGCCCGATGTCCCCGGCGGGCTTCGCCGGCACGACACAGCGGGTCTCCAGTCGGGCCGACCACCGATGGAGCAGCGCAGAGCCGGGCGACCGCCAGACGGCGATGTCGCACGGGTGATTCAGCAGAAGCCACTCCCGAAAGATGCTGCGGCAAAGGGGATTCGGACAAATCGGCACATGCTACTCCCGGCCGGAAGGACAGTCGCGCACGTGCAACAATCGTCGCGATGATCACCTACCTCGAAGCGACTGTCATCGGTGTGGTGCAAGGGGTCACCGAGCTGTTCCCGATCTCCAGCCTCGGTCACTCCGTGCTGATCGCCGCATGGGTAGGCGGTGATTGGCGGAAGTTGTTGGTCCAGAACGACTCCGGCGCGGGCAATCCCTACCTGGCGTTCGTGGTCGCGCTACACGTGGCGACAGCCGTGGCGTTGCTCGGGTATTACTGGCGCGACTGGTGCGCGATTGTCGTCGGTTTCGTCACAACGCTGCGCACCAGGCGGCTCGATACCGTACCGCAGCGATTGGCGTGGCTGATCGTGATCGCATCCACACCGGTCGCCATCCTCGGACCGCTGCTCGTCCATCCGCTGCATGCACTGTTCGAGGGCCCCATCGATGCGGCCGTCTTCCTGACTCTCAATGGCGTCGTATTGGTAATCGGCGAAGGGTTGCGTCGACGCAACGAGCCCACGCTGGCGGAATACGGACGACGTTTCGCCCTCAGCGCCGCATCGCATCCGTCGCGCCAACCCGACCGGCCGCTCGCCGCGCTCGGGGCGCGCGACGCGGTCGGCATCGGATTCACCCAGGCCGGCGCCCTGCTGACCGGGTTCAGCCGTGCGGGCCTGACCATGGTCGGCGGATTGTGGCGCGGTCTCGAACACACGCACGCGGCCAAATTCGCCTTCCTGCTTGCGACTCCGGCGATCCTGGGCGCGGGGATCGTGGAGATACCGGAATTGTTCGGACCGGAAACCGACGGCATCCGAGGGCCGGTACTCGTCGGCGCCATCGTGTCCGGGACATCGTCCTGGTTGGCCGTGCGCTACTTGGAGCGGCACTTCCGAACTCGCACCCTGCTACCGTTCGCAATGTACTCGCTGATCGTCGGACTGCTGTCGATCATCCACTTCAGCTGAAATCTTCGACAAACAGGGTTTCGATCTCGGATGACAATACCGGTCTATGAGGAATTCGGACTGTTCGCCGAGAAATGCAGCCGAGGCCGGTCGACGTGGTCCGGTCCGCCACAGGTGCCGACACACAGGTCGCGGTCGTCGACGGCGCCGGACACTCGGTCCAAGGCGACCGCGCCCTCGATCTCACCGCACTCATCCGTGGCTTCGCCGCCCAACCCGAATGATCGAATGGCGCTAGTGCCGATCAATTCCGCGGAAATCGTGACCGGAGGTATTGCGCCCGAAGGTGGTTCGCAGTAGCGGCGATCGAGTGAACGCAGCGTTCAAACGCTTCAGGAAGGGAGCGTGCGCGTGCGGGTCGGCGTCGTGTAGGGCCTCGGTGAGTAGGGCGACGGGTTCGGTGCAGGTGGTGTAGCGAGCGCTCGGATCCTTTGCGAGTGCACGGTGCAGGATCGTGTCGACCTCGGGTGGGATCCAGTGTCGGCGTGCGGAGATTTCCGGGGGCGGGTCGTGCAGCTGCGCCTGCGCGGTGGCCATGAGATTTCCGCGGGGGAACGGCGGGCGACCGGTGAGCAGTTCGATGGCAGTGGAGATCAGCGCGTACTGGTCTGTCGCCGGGCATACCGCGCCGGCCTGGAGCAACTCGGGCGCGGCATACGGCACCGAAACGACGACGAAACCGTTGGTGGCCAAGGGCGGTTCGGGCCGATGCAGCCATCGGGCTTGATCGAAATCCGAAAGCTTCACCGTCACGGGGTCGTCCGCACCCACCAAGAGATTCGCCGGTTTGACGTCGAGATGGACTATGTCGTTGGCGTGCACGAAATCCAAACCCGCCGCGACCCGGGCCAACACGTGCAGCACCCGCCGCAGGTCCGGATCTCGGTGCGGAGCCGGCACCAAGGTCGCCCCCGTTGCACCAGCCACGTACTCGTGCACCGACCACAGCCTGCCGTCGGTTTCACCGTGCGTGTACATCCGCACGATATTGGGATGCCGCAGCACAGACAGGATGTCGAACTCGTGCACGAATCGCGCACGCGCCTCGGGTGACCGGCTGTCGTCGGGCCCGAGAATCTTCAGCGATACCTGCCGTGCCCGTTCCGGATCCTCGGCCAGATACACATCACTGCTACCGCCATGACCAAGCCGAGCCTGCACAACGAATCCAGCAAACCGGTCATTCGGTTCCAGTACCACCGCCACACCGTAGTTCGCCGACGCCCGGCATCGGTGGCGCAAACTTCTCGCTGCTGGGAAATCGGCGGTCGATGCGAACAGCGCGCAGCACAGATCTCCTGTCACAGAAGTTGACGAGTCGTGCGGTTCACGCGGCAGAAACGAGTTCCGGCTCTGCGATTTTCGCTGTCGCGCGCGGCACGGCCAGATAGGACAGGCCCAGCCCGGCCAGGCTCAGCAGCGCGGCGACGAAGCCGGTCCAGCGCAGCCCACCCGCAGCGACGATCGCGCCGCCGAGCATCGATCCGGCGGCGGCACCGAGGTTGAACGCACCCACGTTCACCGCGACCGCCAATGTCGGTGCACCACCAGCGTGCTGGAGGATCACCCCTTGCAACGGCGCGATCATCGCGGTGGCCAGCAATCCCAGCGCCAGCACCGCCAGCACTGCCGAGGGCCGCCAGACGATCGCGATCGGGAACATCGCCAGCACCCCGATCAACCCGCCGAACACCCCGCGCACCGTCGCGCTCAGCGACCGATCGGTCAGCCGCCCCGCGGCCAGGTTCCCAACGAAGCTGCCCGCACCGTAGGCCAGCAGCAGCACCGACACCAGCCACGCGGAGAACCCGCCGACCTCGGTCAGTAGCGGCGCGATATAGGTGAATACCGTGGCCACACCGGCGAATCCGACCGCTGTGGTCGCCGCCGTCAACAGCACCGGCCGCCGGGTCACCACTCGCAGTTCGTCTCGGATGCTGGCTTGCGGGGCCGGCTGCTTCGGGAACACCATCACCAGCAGCGCGGTCGCCGCGACCGCCAGCACCGTCAACACGAGAAACGGTGTCCGCCACCCGGCGCGCTCACCTAGCAACGCGCCCAACGGAACACCCAACAGCGTCGCCACGGTGAAACCCGAAGCCACCGTCGCGATCGCGCGCCCGATCCGCTCGGGCGGCACCACCTGGGTGGCGGTCACCAACGCGACCGCCAGGAACGCCGCATGACTCAGCGACGACACCACCCGGCCCACCAGCAGCACCGAAAACGCCGGAGCCCACGCGCTGATCGCGCTGCCGGCGGCGAACAACAGCATCAACCCCAACGCCAAGCCCTTGCGAGGCAGTCGCGCGGTCGTCATCGCCATCAACGGACCACCGATCACCACCCCCAGTGCGTATGCGGTCACGGCCTGACCGGCGGTGCCAACCGAAACACCCAGCGAAGCACCCACTTGCGGCAGCAAACCGGCGATCAAATACTCGGAGGTGCCGACAACGAACACCCCAGCGCACAACGCCGCCAGGATCAGGTAACTCTTCCTCATGACCAGGACGCTAAACTCTGACATGAATGTCAGAGTCAAGGTCGGATGATCGAGGTCACATGCGAATCGGTGAACTGTCCCGTCGCACCGGAGTGCACGAACGACTATTGCGCTACTACGAACAACAAGGACTCCTCCACCCCGAACGCCGCCCCAGCGGCTATCGCGAATACACCGACACCGACATCGCCACCGTCCGCCGGATCCGCAACCTACTCGCCGCCGGTCTCAACACCACCACCATCGCCACGGTCCTGCCCTGCCTCCGCGAAGACGACCAACGCCTCGTCCCCACCTGCTCGGACCTCGTCACCGAACTCTGCCAAGAACGCGACCGCATCACGACAGCCATCAACGAACTCCAAACCTCACGCGCCATGCTCGACACCGTCATCGCCGCCGCCCCCAACGACGTCGCCATGCGCGCCCGCAACAACCTCGCCGCACCACAGAACTGATCCCGCCACGGAAGCCGACCACCCCGAGCCGGGGAAATCTGTTGTCCGTCAGTGTGTTGAGTCACGTGTCTGCCGCAGGGGAGATTCACCTATCCACTAACAGAATATGTACTCATGGATGGACAATCCCGCCGCGTAGACGACATCGGGCTGGTCCTGACACATCGCACGGCGTGTAGCTACTACTCATACTGCCTGTTTATCGGCTCTGATATTTCAGGCGGCGGCAACGGCAGCGCGGCCGGCTCGAGCAGGCCACCACGTTATGGTCCCGCCGGACACCTCGAACCGTCGTTGCACGCCACGCGCGGACGCACTGTGGAAGCCGGTGCCGAAGACCGAATCGAATGCCATGCCGCCGACATACGTTAGGCGGCAGGCGATCTGCGCGATCGGCAATACGACATCGCCCTCCTACACAACCTCGTGTTCCGAGTCGGACCTGGAGTGGCCAGACGGAAGCGCTCAACGACTACGGACCGCGCCAAATGCTGCTCCGTCATCAGCACCCTACCGTCAAAAACTAGAACGTGTTCTAATTTGTGGCGTGGTAGATCAGGTATCGGGTCGGGTCGACTCTGCATTTCGAGCAGTTCGAGATCGTTTCGAGGCGAGCTTTGCGGACGGGCAGAATCTGGGTGCCGGTGTTGCCGTCTACGTGGGCGGGCGACTGGTGGTCGATCTGTGGGGTGGGACGGCCGACGCGACGACTGGGCGTGCATGGGAACGTGAAACGCCGTGTGTCACGTTCTCCTGCACCAAGGCGGTAACGGCAACGGCGGCGCTGCGGGTCGGTGCCCATGCCGGCGTGTCGATGAATGCCCCTGTTGCTTCCTGGTGGCCCGAGTATGCCTGTGCCGGTAAAGAATCCACGACCACCGCGGACCTGCTCGCACACACGGCCGGGCTACCGGCCTTCGATCGGCCGATCTCCCCGCGCGAGGCTGCCGATCCGGAACTGATGGCATCCATCCTTGCCACCCAGACCGCGGTCTGGGAACCGGGCACCCGGCACGGCTACCACGCCCTCACCTTCGGCTGGCTCGCCGGCGAATTCGTCCGCCGCCACGCCGGAACGACGGTCGGCGAGTACACCCGCCGCCATCTCAACGCGGACCTCCACATCGGCCCGGCCGGGCCCGTCTTGGAACAGACCGCCCGTCTGGCATCCCCACCGGCAGTCGAAGCGAAATGGACCGGAGACTCCGCACCTATCGACAGCGAGACGGTGACACGGATGGCGCGCGCATACGCAGACCCCAATTCGCTCATCATGCGCTCCACCACGAATCCCCGCGGCTCCTACAACAAGCCGGAGGTCCTCACCGGGGGATGGCCGGCCGCCGGACTGGTCACCACGGCCGGCGCCTTCGCCAGCTTCTATCGTGACCTGATCGCCGGTGCACTGCTACCGCCACACATCCTCGATGACGCGATCAGCGAACGCGTCCGCGGCCGCGACGAGGTGCTCCTGCTCGAATCGGCCTACGGTCTCGGGTATGCCCGCGCGTCCCAGAACATGCCCCTGCCGCCCGCCGCCCGGGAAACTGCCTTCGGCCATCCGGGGGCGGGCGGCTCGATCGCGATCGGTGACATCGACCATCAGGTGGCCTTCGCCTTCGTCCCGAACCTCCGCCGAGATTGGCTGTCGGGCGACCGCCGCGCATACCGGCTGATCGAGGCGGTATACGCAGCCCTGTGAGGGGCCAGCGAATAAGACCGCATGTCGGCCCTGTGCGCATTCCGCTGGCATCGGCTCGCATCTCGCCGAATTGCTACGTGCCCCTTGTTCTGACTCTAACGTGTTCCGCTCCTGGGGTTTTCGAGCTGGCGGGCCGACATCCCGTGCCGGCACCCTCAGCCGGTCGAGGTGCCGAGCGCGGACGCCACGATCTGCATGCCGATTCCGTACTCCTCATGTGCGCCTTCGCGCCCTGGTCGGCCGGACAACTGTCCCAGGTCGCCGTGGGGCCCATGGAGACCGGGGACAGTGCAGGTGCTCGTGCGATGCCGCATGGCAGCGCTCGTTCCTCTTCGCTACGCATACAACACGTTTCGTGCAGGGATTTGGTCGTGATGTCGCGCTGCGGTTCGTGAACGCGCAACTGCCGCACGTCGGCAAGCGCTCTAACGGCTCGCCGTGCCGCACCAGGTGGTCAGCGCCTCGGTGAGCCCCTCAGCTGAGTCCTCGCCGACCCACGCCACGTGGCCGTCGGGGCGCACCAGGACGGCCGTGGGCGCGGCCACCTCGCCCACCACCGGCAGCTCCCACGCGCCGCTGTAGGTCGCCGACACGTGCTGGACCCGGTCGGTCCAGGCCGCGTCCAGCCGCGGCCCGCCGAACTCCAGCAGCACCGGCCGGGCCTGGTGCGACAGCTCGAACACGCGCACAGGGCCATCGGGGGTGATGATGTCGAGGTCCGGCATCCGGCGTCCGAGCAGCGGGTGTCCCACACCCAGGTCGTAGGCCACGTCAAGCCCGGTGATCAGCGCCGCGACCAGTGTGCCCGCGCCGTCGTCGCGGCCGAGTACCTCGTCGAGCAGATCGCGCAACGCCTCCTGCCTCGGGTCGGCCTTTTGGAACAGCGACTGCGCCATCGTGTACTTCAGCGCCCGCGCCCCGGCCGGGTGCCGCTCCGCGTGATAGGTGTCGAGCAGTTTCTCGCCAGAGACGCCTCGCACTACTTGCCCAAGCTTCCAGCCGAGGTTGACGGCGTCTTGCACCCCGAGGCCGATACCGAGTCCGCCCGTGGGCGAGTGCACGTGCGCTGCGTCGCCGGCCAGCAGCACCCGGCCCTCGCGATAGGACGCTGCCTGCCGCGTGGCGTCGGTGAACCGCGACAACCACGTGGGGCTGTGCACGCCGAAGTCTGTGCCGAACACCCCGATCAACCCTCGCCGCAGCTCTTCCAGCGTCGGCTCCGTAGTCGGACCCAGCTCGGCCTCGGTCAGCACCACCCGCACCGTGCCGTCGCCCATCGGGTGCAGCCCGTGGATGCCGCGCTCGTCGACCTTCCCGGTCTGCGGCAGCTCCTCGGTCACCTCCACCTCGGCGATCAGGCTGCTGCGCGTCGCGTCCGGGCCCACGAACTCGATGCCGGCCTCGCGCCGCACGACGCTGCGCCCACCGTCCGCGCCCACCACATACCGAGCCCGTAGCGATCCGCTGGAGGCAAGCTGAACGTCGACGCCCTCGTCGTCCGGCACGATGCCGGTGACCTCCGTGCTGCGCCGGATCGGCACCCCCAGCTCCTCGACCCACCGGAGCAGCAGCCGCTCGATGTGGTTCTGGAACAGCGCCAGTGTGTACGGATGGCGCGTGGGCAGGCCGCTCAGATCGAGCCTCGTGCCGCCGAACGTGGCCGCGTGCATCGTTGTGCCCTCGGCGAGGAACCGGTCGGCGATTCCGCGCTGGTCGAGCAGCTCAATCGTGCGGGCGTGGATTCCGCCACCGCGCGAGCCCGCCAGGCCCTGCGACTCGCGCCGCTCGAGAACGACGACGTCCACCCCCGCCAGCCGTAGCTCGCCAGCCAGCATCATCCCCGTCGGCCCACTCCCGACGATTACCACATCGTGCATCTCGACCTCGCTCACTTCGGCACCGGACGGGCAGTATGAGGCACGTGGGGGGCCTTGCCGCAAGCCCCCCTCTGGGCTGTACGTTGGAAGTGGCAAGGAGATGCATGGCCCTTGCGAGAGAGGCTCGGGCCCAAGGTATTTCCCCCGCTCGGACGAGAACGTCAGCCACGGTCACCAACGGTTGTGCCACACCGAAGCAACCGGGTGGCCCACAGCGTTGGAGCCGACACGGGTGGAGGTAACTTGCGTGCGGTTCCTGCGCAAGATCGGTGGGCGCATCTCTGCATCGCCGCAGCTTCCGCTGTTCGGCGAGGACCAACCACTGAAAGGTCGTGCGCGCTATGCCGCGGGCAGTAACCCTGATCCGATCGAATGCGTTGTCCGATGTGGCCGAGTACGCCTATGCTGCCACGGCCCCCGCCGACTCGAGGTTGATCTTCCTCGCCGGCGCCTGCCCGCTGAACGCCGACGGCACGACCGCAGCGATCGGCGACTTCGCCGGGCAAGCCAGCAAGGCGGTCGAGAACATGCGCATCGCTCTAGCGGAAGCAGGTGCCTCCCTCGAGGATGTGATCAGCACCCGCGTTCTGGTGGCCTCGGCGGCCCAGGCGGATCTCGTATCGGCCTGGGAGGTCGTGCGAGATGCCTTCGGCGCGCACGATGTTCCGAGCACACTACTCGGTGTGACCGTACTCGGCTACGATGACCAGCTCGTCGAGATCGAGGCCGTAGCCGCTGTCCGCGATACCCGGGACTGAGCAGCCCGCCGCGGCCCCACACCATCGATCCCTGGTGGATAGTGCTGGCCTGCAACAACTCGTTCGGTCGATGTTCCCCGACATCGAAGAGGCAGATGATCGGTTCCCGGTATGACTGTTCGGTCCCATCGCACAGTCGGTCCTCGCCGATCGGCCGACAGAAGCCGCGTGCTTCGTCGCGTACATCAAGCCCGCATTCGACCGCTACCGAGACTCCCCACCAGCCCACCATCTGATGCGACAATCAGGACGGCACAAGGCATTCCAGAGCCTGTGGACCTCGAGCATCCACGTCACCTACGTCGCATGCACCTCGTAGCAGTGGCCTCAGCGGCCGGACCGATGGATGACCTCGCGGGCCAAAGCCCGGTATTGCTCGGCGCCGGCGGATCGGGGTGCCCAGGTGGTGATGGGTTCACCGGCAACGCTGGCGTCGGGAAAGCGGACCGTCCGCGAGATCACCGTGTCGTAGACCCGGTCGCCGAAAACCTGGGCGACCCGGGCCAATACCTGACGCGAGTGCAGCAGGCGCTGATCGAACATCGTGACGACGATTCCGAACAGGCTCAGCCGCGGGTTCAGCCGGTCCCGAACCTTGTCCATGGTGTCGGTGAGCAATGCGACCCCGCGCAGCGAGAAGAACTCGCACTCCATCGGGACGATCACTCCGTCCGCGCAGGCCAGCGCGTTCACGGTGAGCAGGCTCAAAGACGGCTGACAGTCGATGAGTATGTAGTCGTAGCGGTCCCGAATCGGGTCGAGTACCCGCCGCAGCGAATGTTCCCGGCCGACCTCGTGTACCAACCGAATCTCCGCCGCGGACAAGTCGATATTGCTCGGCAAGAGATCGACGTTGTCGACGCGAGTCTTGATCAGCACCTCGTCGATCTGCGATGCCGACCCTCCGAGCAGGTCATATACCGTCGATCGCAAGTCATTCAGCACCGCGCCCAACCCTGCGGACAACGCGCCCTGTGGATCGAGGTCGACCAGCAGCACCCGCCGCCCGCATTCCGCGAGCGCAGCACCCAGATTGATGGTCGAGGTGGTTTTGCCGACGCCGCCTTTCTGATTGCACAGGGCAATGATCTGTGCTTCAGTGCGGGGCGCCGAGGGTTCGAAGGCGTTGACCGCACTCACGATTGGCAAACGCTTCGGCTTGTCTCCACCCCGGAGCCACTCCGATTGCCAGGCAGGTCAACTCGCCGCAGGTCGTTTGCCACCATGTCGCCAGGCTAGCGGTTTCGGCGGGTATTGAGCAATAAACCCCGAATGATCCCTCGCTCACCAGCGATCAAGATGTGGATCGCTGACAATTCACTGAACCGACCGTTTGGTCGAAACCGTTTCGTCTGGAACGAATCCCGACAAGTGCGCACATTCGGGTTGGGCAGTTTGTCCGCTACCGCCGGGACACCATGCCGCACCGACACCACCGCGACGCATCCGAACAACCGGTTGCGATCGCCGATTCGGGGCAGCGTC
The DNA here is from genome assembly GCF_040674855.1 of Nocardia sp. NPDC049707. Lineage (NCBI taxonomy): Bacteria > Bacillati > Actinomycetota > Actinomycetes > Mycobacteriales > Nocardiaceae > Nocardia > Nocardia sp. NPDC049707. The sequence goes on from NZ_JBFANN010000002.1 coordinate 188,360, forward strand.
GATCGTTGTGCGGACGCTCGTTATGATCACGATCCTCTGCTCACAATCCTCTGCCCGCTGTCCACTCACGAAAAGGAATGCCCATGGCACGCAAGGTCGTTGTGACGCTCGTCGATGACTACGACGGCAAATCCCCTGCCGAGGAAACAGTGACCTTCGCCCTCGACGGCGTCGAATACGAAATCGACCTATCCACCGACAATGCCGGCCAACTGCGCGACATCTTCGAGCCATGGACCTCGAACGCGCGCAAAATCGGCCGCGCGGCTCGGGGCAAGAGCCAGCCCGCGCGCACGGCGAACGACCGCGCCCGCACCGTCGCCATCCGCGACTGGGCCCGCGCGAAAGGCATCGCGGTATCGGCCCGCGGCCGGATTTCAGCAGAAGTAGCCCAGGCGTACGAGAAGGCCAACGCCTAGGAAGGCGTCTGAGCACCTTGTCGGTGCCCGCTGGCAGGCTACCGTCTATTCGGGGCACTGCCTCGGGTCCGGGGCCCTGAGCGCGGCCCCGGTAACCAATGTCCGTGGACGCCAACGGCACTGGCCGGAAACCCAGGTGCGCACTCTCGTGGTGCGCACGGAGGACATCCGAGAAGGCTGGTGCCCGGGAATGCTGAATGGGTTTTCAGGCACGTTGTAACCGCGTCCGCGACGCCGGAAGGTGAGGCCTCGCACCGCTCGTCGAGCACTGCCAGCGAATCGGGTTGCCGCGAGCAACAACCGGCTTCCGCGTCTGTGGGCTGTATTCCGAACCGAACTCAACTGCGGAAATCGTGCATGCATCGTCGTGCCGGTTCAGATACCGCCAAACCAGGGCGACGAGCGGATTGGCGAGAACCGATCGGCGTTCGTTCAGAGACACCAAACCCCTGGCCCCGCGAATGCAGCCAGGGGTTCGTCGTGCCGAATTGTGGTCAGCTCTTGACCAATTCGGGGATTGCGGTGTCGAGTTCGTCGGTCTCCTCCGGAACGGCGGGCGCCCGGCTCGGCAGGAGCACCGCCGCGGCGATCACGATCAGTGCCAGGGCAGCGGAGACCAGGAAGGCCAGGCGCATGCCGTCGAGGTGCGCGGTGATCGGGTCGATGCCGTCGGCAACGAGTCCGGAGCTGCGGGCCGACATCACCGTCACCACCAGGGCGGTGCCGAACGCTGCCGCGACCTGCTGCAGGGTGCCGAGCATGGAGCTGCCGTGCGAGTACAGCTGCCGCGGGAGCGCACCGAGGCCGAGGGTGAAGACCGGGGTGAAGGTCGTGGCCAGCGACACCATCAGCAGGATATGCAGGGCAAGCAGCTGCCAGTACGGCATGGACATCGAGATCTGGGTGAATCCGGCCAGCGCCGCGGCGATCCCGACCGATCCGGGAATCACCAGTACGCGCCCGCCGAACCGGTCGAACAGGCGGCCGACCATCGGTCCGAGCAGACCCATCGCCAACCCACCCGGCATCACCAGCAGGCCGGTCTGCAACGGGTTCAGACCACGGATGTTCTGCAGGTACAGCGGCAACAGCATCATCGAACCGAGCATCGACATGAACGCGATCGACATCAACACCAGCGCCTTCGCGTAGGTGCCGGACAGCAAGACCCGCAGATCCAGCAGCGGGGTGCCGTTGCGCTGCAGGCGCAGCTGACGGAATACGAACAGCGCGATGAGGGCCGAACCCGCCCCGGCGATCAGGGCCGGGCTGGTGAGGTCGTCGCTCTCGAACCGGCTGAGCCCGAACACCAGCCCACCGAATCCGAGCGCGGCCAGTATCACACTCGACCAGTCGATCGCCCCGGCTTGCGGTTCACCGATATTCTCCAGCCGACGCAGGCCCAGCCAGGTGACGCCCGCCGTGATCGGCAGTACCAGCACGAAAAGCCAACGCCACGAACCGATCTGCAGCACCATCCCGGAGACCACCGGGCCGAGGGCGGGCGCGACCGAAATGGCCAGGGTGACGTTGCCCATCACCCGGCCGCGATCCTGCTCGGGCACCACGGTCATGAGTGTGGTCATCAGCAGCGGCATCATTACCGCGGTGCCGCCGGCCTGGATGATCCGTCCGAGCAGCAGCACGGCAAACGACGGTGCGACGGCCGACAGTGCGGTACCGGCCAGGAAGACCCCCATCGCCACGGCATAGGCCCGTCTGGTCGAAACCCGTTGCAGGAACCAGCCGGTGGTTGGAATCACTGCGGCCATCGTCAACATGAATGCGGTGGAGACCCACTGTGCCGCCCGCTCGGTGACCTCGAGATCCGCCATCAGACGCGGGATCGCATTGATCATGATGGTCTCGTTCAGGATCACCACGAAGGTGGCGAGTACCAGTACCCGGATGACGGTCGGCGTCCGCCCTCCCGAAGCGGGGGCGGATAGTTCGGCTGACATCGGGTATACCTCCAGAGTATGTCGACAGGAATAGGTGCGGCACGTTGTCAAGTCATCGGATCGCGCCACAGTGATTCAGACGGGACCGGCGGCTCGAATTCATCGGCACGTGACAGTATTGCGGACGCCACCGACAAGTTCGGCCGCTCTTCCCCCCATCGACATGCGCCCACCGCACGCGCACCGAAGAGAACATGCCTCTCATGAAGAAGAATGGTTCTTCTGATGCTGCGCAAACGGTGCACCACCGGCCGCGGACGAGCCCCGAACCGCTGGTCGGCACCACCGCATCGATCAGCGCCAACCGGATCGTCCGGGATTTCTTCCAGGCCCATCCATGTACCGGCCCCCTCCGATGAATTTCATCGTGCGGCGATGCACGCGTTCGGACCGCTTCGGAGAACAACCTGGTTCGCGGTGCCTTGATGAAGTACGGTCAGGCCATGTCCGAGGACTGTGTAGAGCGATCCGAGGTAGCGCAATCCAACACCTATAGCTGGGAGATTGTCGGCAGCGGTCCAGCCGGGGAATCCATTGTCGACTCCGGTGACGGCGAATTCGGAACTCCCGATGACTGCACCGGCCGCACATGCAGTAACCACGTCGAGGTCGGTACCGCGGTGCTCGACCGGGTCGTCGCCGACATCATGATCGAATACCGAAACGCGGTGCTCGACGCCCGGCTCGAGGACGAACCCGACCCTGCCCCGCCGCTGGACCAGGTCACCATGCAGGTCCGTGACGGCAACGGCACCGAAAAGCTCTCGGCGACAGCAACGTTGACCTTTCCCCTAGTCACCGTCGCGGACACCGAAACCTACCGTGACCAAGTGGCGTTGGCCGAGAAACGGGAGCGGCGGCGGCGCGAACGCCGCGATAAGGCCATCGCCGCGGGCACCGCTGCCCCACGGTCGGGACCGGCCGATCCCCGACTGGCCGGACTCATCCTCAACCTGCGCGTCGAAGCCGACACCGTGCGCGAGGAAGTCCCCGACGCCGACCACTGCCGCGAACAATTGGCCTTGGCCCAGAACACCGTCCAAGCCGCCACCGAGGCAGCGGCGCGTGCACGAATAAGCGGCACCCGGGGCGAGTTCGAACATGCCCACGCCTTCATCCAACGCTGGACGCCACGCATCAACCGGTGGGCCGCATTCCTCGAGCTGACCACCGAGGCGTACGCCGACGCGGACGCCGTCGACGCCCTCGCTGACCGCATCAGCCTGCAACCCCCCGCCGACACGTAGCTACTCGGCACGGAGCACACGGATATCGACGGCGGGCGAAAAGACGCGAGTCCCTGTGCTCATGTTGTCGCCCAACATGTCCGGCATCACCATCGCACCGGGAGTAATCCCGATCCCGATGGGGACCTCGCGGTCGAATACCCTGCCGAAGCACTGAGGCACGGCACCCCGGCCGGACGATCCGGCCGCCCCCGACACCATCGCGGCCGCCGCCACCTACCTCGCCTCCGACGATGCGGACTCGTCCATGGAACGGTCATCGATGTCAACGGCGGCCGCACCGGGGTCGCCGACATCGCTGATACTGGGTCATTCCACCAGCAGCCAGTGACGCACGTCACGTCGTATCGTGTCATATTTCGGCGAGCAGCGGTGTCTTGAGGGCATGACCGAACACCACACGCGCCACAGAGTCGTAGTCATCGGCGGTGGTTACGCTGGCACACTCGCGGCCAACCATCTGCGGATGCGCACCGATATCGACATCACGCTGGTCAATCCCCGCCCGAATTTCATCGATCGAATCCGGTTGCACCAGTTCGTCGCCGGCACCGGCGACGCGATGGTCGACTACGACACGCTGCTCGGCGAGGGCATCCAGTTGCTCGTCGACAGTGCCACCCGCATCGACACCGCGACCCGTAGGGTGCGGCTGGCGTCGGGTCGCACACTGGATTACGACCATGTCATCTACGCGGTCGGCAGCACCGCGGCGATACCATCCGTGCCCGGCGCGGCCGAGTTCGCCTTCCCCATCGCCGAATTCGAGTCCGCGCAGCGGCTGCGCGCCCGGCTGGATGAGTTGCCCCTCGATGCTCCGGTCACCGTGGTCGGCGGCGGACCGACCGGCATCGAGACCGCCGCCGAACTGGCCGAACAAGGACGAACGGTCACGCTGGTGTGCGGCGCAACCCTGATGCCGTCACTCAGCACGCCGGGACGCAAGTACGTCGCCACATGGCTGTCCCGGCACGGTGTTGCCGTGTTCGAGAGCGATGTGGTGACCGAGGTCCGGTCGGACGCGATCGTCCTCGCCGCCGGTAGGGTGCGTCCGAGCGCACTCACCGTCTGGACAACAGGTTTCGGCGTACCGCGATTGGCCGCCGAGAGCGGGCTGCGGACCGACGTGCTCGGCCGGCTACTCACCGACGAGACCCTGACCAGTATCGACGACGACCGCATCGTGGCGACGGGCGACGCTGCCGCGCCGTCGGGACAGCCGCTGCGGATGAGTAGTCAGGCCGCCGGGGCACTCGGGGCTCAGGCTGCCAACACCGTGCTCAGCCACATCGCAGGGACCGAACCCGCAGTGATCAACCTTGCCATCATCGGGTCGTGCATCAGCCTCGGTCGGCGTGTCGGCATCCGACAGCTCGCCCGCAAAGACGACACTTCGGTCAACGTCTATATCGGCGGCCGCATGGGCGCGCGGATCAAGGAGGTGACCTGCAAGATCGGGTTAGGAAAGATCCGCCGCGAGGCCCGCAAGCCGGGTTCCCTGATCTGGCCCAAGGGCGGCCCGCGCCCCGCGCAGCCGACCTCCGCGACACCGGTGGTCACGGCCACATGACGACCGACGAGCATGCCGACCGGTTCACCGTCCTGCGACCGCCTCTGTTCACCATCGTCTACGAAATCCTCGGCTCGGCAACCGAATCCGACGACGTGCTGCAGGACAGCTATCTGCGGTGGGCCGAGGTGGACCTGACGACGGTGCGCGATACCAAGTCGTATCTGGCCCGGCTGGTGACCCGTCAGGCGCTCAACACAGCGCGGGCCGGCGCGCGCCGGCGCGAGGACTACATCGGCCCGTGGCTGCCCGAGCCGCTGCTGATCGACGAGCACGACGCGTCGGCTGACGTCGTGCTCGCCGAATCGGTGTCGATGGCGATGCTCGTGCTGCTGGAAACACTCACTCCCGACGAGCGTGCGGTATTCGTGCTGCGCGAGGTGTTCGGCTTCGACTACGCCGATATCGCCGCAGCGGTGGGCAAATCCGTGATGACGGTGCGTCAGGTGGCGCACCGTGCCCGCGAGCACGTGCAGGCGCGGCGTAGACGCTTCGAGCCCGTCGACGCGCCGAAGATCACGCAGATCACCGAGCAGTTCATGACAGCGGCGGCCACCGGTGACACGGAGGGATTGCTCTCGCTCCTCGCTCCGAACGCCACCTGGACCGCCGACAGCGGCGGCAAGGCCGTCGCGGTGCGCCGGCCGGTGGTGGGCGCGGAGAACGTGGCCCGATGCGTCATAGAGCTGTTCCACAAGGCGAGCAGGACGCCGAACCTGCGGACCGAGATGGTCAACTGCAACAACACGCCCGCGATGGCCGTCTACGGCGGCGACCAGCTGGCAGGCGTCTTCCTGATCGAAATCAGCGACGACAAGATCACCAACTTCTACGCCATCCGCAACCCGGACAAACTCGTCACGGTGGCGGTTCCGCGCCGGATCAGCAGGTAGATCGACAGGTAGAGGAGAAATCACATGTCAACGGATCCAGCAACAAGCAACAAAGCGGCGTTCAGCCGCATCCACGATGCCGTCAACAGCGGCGATGCGGAGGTCATCGCGAGGACGATCGACGAGGTCGTCGAGCCGGACTTCCTGTTCCACGCACCAGTGCCGATGGGCGCGACGGGGGCACAGGCATTGAAGAATGTGTGGGCGGTGCTCCTTCGCGCCTTCCCCGACATCCACGTCACGGTCGAGGATGTGATCGCCGAGGGCGACAAGGTCGTCTTCCGAAACACGGTCACCGGAACCCACCAGGGCGAGTACCGCGGCCTGTCACCGACCGGCAAATCCGTCACCTACAACGAGATCTTCATCGTCCGCTTCGCCAACAGTCGAATCGCCGAGATCTGGGGCGTCGTCGACGTCTTCGCACAGCTGAAACAGCTCGGCGCCATCCCCACCTAGTCGGCGCGGCCGATTCGTGCGGGTCTCCAACTCGACAGCGGCCACGGTCGCAGGACGAAATGTGCTGAGCTGCGGGATAATTCGCGTCTATCACGGCACGGACAGTGGCGCGAAATTCTGGGTGACAGTCCTGCGTGCCCATCGGCCTGCAGTACCTGTTGGACGGTGAAAGCGTCGGTCGGGCGTGCGGCTTGCGCACCGTCCGCCGACGCGACCTGCGGCGTCCAGCGGCACACCCCGCCCGTTGCAGCCACACCACAGAAGTGCGACGCCACACAGTCAACGATGTGGCGGAAATGATCGACAATGGGTGTATGGCGACACTGCTGCTGGGCGGCGACGTCATGCTCGGCCGGGGTGTGGATCAGATCCTCCCGCACCCCGGTGATCCGACGCTGCACGAACGGTATGTCGAAGATGCGCGGACGTATGCGGAGCTCGCGGAGCGAATGAACGGTGAATTCACCCGTCCGGTGGACTTCCGTCATCCGTGGGGCGAGGTCCTGCCGATTCTTGCTCAGCTCGCTCCGCAGGTGCGACTGATCAATCTGGAAACCGCGATCACCGCCGATGGCGCGTTCGCGCCCGGCAAGGGCATCCACTACCGCATGCACCCGGACAATGTGCCGGTGTTGACCGCGATCGCGCCGGTCGTCTGCGCGCTGGCCAATAATCACGTTCTCGATTTCGGTATCCAGGGGCTGGCCGACACCGTGACAGCACTCGATACCGCGGGCATCCAGCGTGCCGGGGCAGGCGCGGATTTCGACGACGCCCGAGCCTCGGCGATATCGGAACTCGATGACGGACGGCGAGTGGTCATCGTCTCGGTCGGTGCGGGATCGAGTGGGGTTCCACATCATTGGGCGGCTCGCCACGATCGGCCGGGGCTCTGGTGGATCGGCGATGCACCGAATATTCGCGCCGCCGACGAGGTGGCCGCAGAAGTACTGGCGCACAAGCGCACTGACGATATCGCGATCGTCTCCGTGCACTGGGGGCCCAACTGGGGCTACAGCGTGCCGCTGAGCGAAAGGCAATTCGCACATCGACTGATCGACGCCGGAATCGACCTCGTGCACGGACATTCCGCACACCATCCGCGGCCGATCGAGATCTATCGGGACAAACCGATTCTGTACGGGTGCGGGGACGTCATCGATGATTATGAGGGCATTCGCGGCTATGAGCGGTACCGCCCGGATCTTCGCCTGCTATATCTGGTGTCCATCGAACCCGGCGCGATGCGGACGCGACTGATTCCACTGCGGATCCGGCATATGCGTCTGGAATCGGCCGCGCGCAACGAATCTCGATGGCTATGCGAAATGATCGAGCACACCAGTCAGGACTTCGGTACCCGGGTCGCACCGCAGCCCGACGACCTGCCGGTGGTGTTCAAGACCGCACAACGCTGAGATGGCGCAGGAACCAGTCGCGGGCCAGATCCGCCACTTGCTCGAGCGCACCGGGCTCCTCGAACAGGTGCGTCGCACCGGGCACGACATCGATCTCGCTCGGACACGGCATCCGCAGCTGGGCCGCGCGATTGAGCTCCAGCACCTGCCGATCGTTACCGCCGACAATGAGCAGCGTCGGCGCGCGGACGTGCGCCAACCGCGGACCGGCCAGATCGGGGCGGCCGCCACGGGAGACGATGGCCGCGATCTCGGTGCCGGGTTCGGTCGCCGCCCACAGTGCGGCACCGGCACCGGTGCTGGCCCCGAAGTATCCGGTCGGAAGCCCGCTCAGCGCCGATCGCGTGCGCAGCCCGCGGGTCACCGCGACGAGACGATCGGCGAGCAGCTCGATATCGAAAACGCGGGCGCGGTCACCCTCCTCGGCGGCGTCCAGCAGATCGACCAGCATGGTCGCGAGTCCCGCCCGATTCAGTACATCGGCGACCAGCCGATTCCGCGGACTGTGTCGGCCGCTACCGCTGCCATGCGCGAAGACGACCAGACCGCTGGAGGTCTCCGGGACGGCCAGTATCCCCGTCAGCCGGATGGACTCCGACGACACGATAGTCTCTTCTGTCCGCATCAAGGGATCGGATGCGGAGGCCGACATCGAACACCTCCTGATATCCGGAGTACCCGCCCGCTCGGTCATGTGCAAGCGCCGGTCAGGCCGGTGCTCCGTTGAGCACTTCCACTCGCCGGTGTCGAGGTTGCGGGAGGCGCTCCTGCTATCGAATTCGGAAACGGTCCCGTTGGCAAGGTCGACGCCGACTTCCTTTCCGGGCCAACGCCGGTCGCACCATTCGTCACCCCATCGGCGGAACTCGCAACCGAGAAGGCCGAATTCGCCGCCACGCGGGCTCGGCGCTGGTTCAAGACACATGCTCGGCGCTGAATCCCACTGCGGCACTGATGAAATCATCGTATCGAGCGTGGGCACTCGGATTGATTCCGCCGCCACAAACCGGGTCACCGGCCGCGCAGAAATCGGCGGTGCGGGCCAGGTACTGGTCGGGAACACGCCACCCGATCGAGCGCAGCGGGTCACCGAAGAGCAGGACGACGGCCACTCGGTCGGCAAGATCGCCCGGCAATTGCACCATGCCCGGCAGTCCGGCGACGATACCGGTGCCGAGTGCGGCGTGTACCACACCCGCGCCCAGCGAGTAGCCGGCCAGGATGAACTCTTCGTCCGGACAGGCCGCGGCCTGAGCAGCGACGTGTGCGACCAGATCAGCGCTACCCGTACCCACATCCGTGAGATTCGCAGGGTAGTTCACCGGATACGCTTGCACGCTCATCGGCAATGCGTGCCGCATCGCGTCGTACAGCGGATCACCGACGAAGGTTCCGAGGTACCCGGGTTCCTGGGTCCCCCTGGCCACCACCAGATCCACCGCGGCGCATGATTGTGCCGTCGCATGCGGACCGAGCACGGCACTCGCCACGATCAGCAAGACCGCGAATGCCGATACGATCGGCCACCTTGTGCGCAGAACCACCTTTCGGTCGCCCATTTCCTCACCTCTCACGCCGTTGTGAGAAGTGCTTCCTCAGCCCTCACGTCATTGTGAGGCGTCGAGTGACACTTGTCAGAGACAAGTTTCAATGGTACTCCGCCACCGAGGCACGGGGGCAATGAAAATCGGCCGTCTCGGGGCCCGATAGGCGCCGAGACGGCCGATTATTTCAGCAATCCAGAGGGTCAGCCGGGCAGGCCGGCCTCGATGGCTTCGATGATGCGGGGGCGCAGTTCGGCGGCACGGACGATGGCATCGACCGAACCGACCTCGACGGCCCGCTGGATATTGTGCACGCGGTCGAATTCCGCTGCGACCTCGCCGAGTTTCTCCGTGCGAACCGACGACCGGACCTCGTCACGTTCCGCGGTCAGTGCCGCACGGTCGGCGCCGACCGCAGTCGCGGCGAGCGCCTCGAGATCCCGCACCCGCGGATCGGCCGCCGTACGCGCGTCGACCTCACCGGAGAACACCACCGCGGCCGCAGGGGCGCCGCCGAGCACCGAGGCGAACGAGCCCTCCAGCGCGAGCACGGTCATATTCGGGTTGAGCAGCTTCGAGAACACCACGAACGCACCACCGTGATACCGCGAGATCACGCAGAACACGATGGGGCCCTCGAAATTCACGATCGCCCTGCCGATCTCGGCACCGTATTCGAGCTGCAACTTCCGCATCGATTCCGGCGAGCCGTCGAAGCCCGACAGGTTCGCCAGCACGACGAGCGGCCGGTTGCCGCTGGCCCCATTGATCGCCCGCGCGGCCTTCTTCGAGGACTGCGGGAACAACGTGCCTGCCGTGTAGGTGTCCGGGCCGTCGGTGGACGGATAGCCGCGGCGCGGCACTCCCCTGGACTCGATACCAAGCAGGCACACCGGGATACCACCGAGCCGCGCATCCTGCACAACGGCGGTCTCGGCGTCGGCCATCCCCGCCCAGCGTTCCAGCACCGGATGGTCCTGATCGGCCACCGCCCGCATCACCGTCCGGATGTCGAACGGCTTCTTGCGGTCCGGATTGGCGGTGGCGGAGAAGATCTCGCCGACCGTGGTGAAGTCACTGCCCGCCACGACATGCGGGAAATCGGAGATGTCGCGATCGACCGGGTCGCTGGTACCCGAGCGTCGCGGCGACTGCTCACCGGGCGCCACATAGGTGTGGTCGTAGTGCGACATCAACACGTCCCGCGCGGCCAGCAGGTTCGGCGCCCAGTACTGCGCCTGCCCGTTCGGGCCCATCACCCGGTCGTAACCGCCGATACCGAAGTTGTCCTCGGCCGACACGCCACCGGAGAAGTCCAGTGCCTGCTTGCCGGTGAGCACCATCGCCGAATCCGGCGTCATCACCAGCACGCCCTTGGTGTGCATGAGCATGGTGGCCTCGGCGTTCCAGTACGGCTGCGCACCGACATTGATGCCCGAGACCACGATATTGATCTCGCCGCCGTCCTGGGTGAATTCGACGATCCGCTTCAGCGCCGCCGCCACCCAGTCCATGTTCTCCGTGCCCGACTGCATCGAGATCCGGGCGCCGGAGGACAGCGCGTACCACTCGAGTGGCACCTGCATCCGTTCGGCCAGGTCCAGCGCGGCGATTACCCGACGGCACTCCGGTTCCGAGAGCGCGCCGAGGGATTTCGTCGGATCACCGAGCAGCACCACCCTGGTGACACCGTCCGGATACTGCTCGGTCGGTGTGGTGACCACGCCCGCGACGATCGCGGCCTTATTACGTCCCTTCGGCCGGTCGACCGGTACGAGCGTGTGGCCAGCGTCGAGGTCGTACTCGGCGAACTCACCGAGCAGACCGGTCAGCTCGTAGGGGTACACGGTGTTGCGGCTGCTGGCCCGCAGCACCTTCTGCCGGTACTCGTCGAGCGGCTCGACCACCTCGTCGGACCGCTCGCCGATGGTCACCTCGGTGCCGCCGGTGGCGTCGAAGGCGATACGCACGGCGACCTTGATCAGCTCACCGGTCTTCCGGTCCCGGTGGCGTGCGATGAGCAGGATCTCCTCCAGCCCCGCGCCCGCGGTCGTCGGCCGCACCCGATCGACGATCATCTCCAGTTCGGCGCGGGTCATCTCGACCGGCGGCCAGATGTACATCACGATCCGGTTGGTGTGGAACCGCTTGGCCGACGGCCGCTGCGACTGTGCCCGGCGGATCGAGTCGAGGCAGGTGGCGATGGTGCTCTCGGCCGTCGGCAGCGCCAGCAACCGGCCGTCGTGCTCACGCAGCGCGGCCAGGTCACGCACCTGCGCGAACGCGACCAGACGCTCGTCGGACGCGTTCTCCTTCGCGATGCAGCGGAACAGGTAGATCTCCTCATCCGAGGACGGGAGCCGAGTGAGATCGAACTTGCGCAACCGCTTCATCTGCATCCGCTCCGCGATGTACGGATGCAGGCCGCGGATCAACCGCTCCTCGACCATGCCGGTGGCGGATGGGCGGAAAGTGAAGTGATGGTGCATCACCGCACCGCCGCTGCCCGCGACGGTCGCGGTGATGCGGTGGATCTGGTTCGGCAACCGCCGCGCACCGAGCCGTTCCTGCAACGCCGCCGCCATCGCGTCGAAGTCCTCCGGCTGTTTCTCCCAGCTCAGGTAGATATCGACCTCGATGGACGCGGCCACACTCGCCAGTTCGGTGAGACCACGCAGCACGGTGTCGAGCGCATCGAAACTCACCGCCGCCGACACCAGGCTCAGGCCCCGGCGCTCAGCGATCACAAAGGTGCACCCACCGGCCTCCCGGGTGTGCACACCGGTCAGACCCTTGTTTCCGTAGTACCGACGGGTCAGCACCTCGAGCATGGCGGTGTTGTCCGCACGGCCGCGCACCAGCCGCTGACCGAGCAGCCGCACCAGCGGCTCGGTGCTGCGCACCATCTCGGAGATGCGATCGGCGCGATCGGGCGTTTCCGGATGTGCGTCGAGGTGGCTCAGCTGCTTACGGACATTGGTGTAGACACGGGCACGGTTGCGCCGCAGCAGCGGCTGGCCGAACCAGGAATACACCAGGCCGCGGGTGAGATCGGCGATCACGGGGAATCGCACCTGCGTCGCGGCCACCAGCCGCTCCAGCGCCAGACCGACCGGCTCGCGCAGCGCCCGGTCCGGCACCGGCTCGCGCAGCCACTCGCGCAGCAGGGTGGTGATGACCGTGACGGTGTCGGACGGCCGCTGCTGGGCGAGGAAGATCCGGAAGACCGCTGCCTCGAGCTCAGGGGAACGATCCAGCTCGGCGACACCGTAATGCCCGAGCGCCTTTGCGAGTTTGGCCTGATACGACTCCGGCAGACCCGCCCGCTCGACATCGAGGCTCTGCAGGTAGGTGTGGAAGTACTCGCGGGCGCTGTGGACATGGCCCTGGCTGCCGTCCTCGTCCGAGGAGCGGTTGTGGCTCAGTTCGGACAGGTCGGAGAACACCTGCACGAGTTCGATTTCGTCGGCGAGCGGGCGGCGGTTGTCCGCCATGGCCGCCCGGCGCACGGCGAGGTAGTGGTCGAGCACTCGGCGCTCGTCATGCGGGTCGACGTCGAAGCCGAGCAGCAAACTGCGCAGGTCCTGCAGGCTGCGGGCCGGACCCTCGTGCGGCCGGACCGGTGCGGGCTCGCCCGGCAGGTCCAGCTCGACAGACTCGACCGCCGCGGCGTCCTCGGCCTCGTCGTCCTCGGCCAGCGGTTCCAGCCGCATCAGCGGCGCGCCGGTCTCGACCTGAGTGCCGACCGAAACGGCGCATTCCTTCAACCGAGCCCGGAACGGCGCGCGCAGCACCGTTTCCATCTTCATGCTCTCCAGCACCAGAACCGGCGCGCCCGCCTCGACCTCGGCACCGACCTCCAGTGGCGTGGCAACGACCAGCGCGGGCGCGGGCGAGCGGACGACACCGCCCTCATCCCGGCTGATCCGATGCGTCACACCGTCGACATCGACCAGATGAATCGGCCCGTGCGTGCCAGTGATCACGCGGTAGCGGGTGCCGTTGACCACGATCTGCCCGGTATGGCGGTCGAAGCGCTCGAGATCGACATCGGCCGCGCGCATATCGCCGCCCGCCTCGATGCCGATGCGGAACCGATGCGCACCGATCCGCGCGACACGGACCCGGTAGCCGACGCCGCGCAACTTGAGCTCGTGCGGTCGGCCGCTCTCGTGCTGCACCTGGGGACGGCCACCGGCCGCCGTGGAAAGCAGCCGGTGCCGCTCGACGCGCTCCTCCTCTTCATAGGCATCGATGGCGGCGACAGCCACCGCGATCGCGGAGTGGCGATGCGATACCAGGCGCCCCTCAGCGCGAACGCGGTCGATCCAGCCGGTGTCGGCGCTGGCGTCGATCACCTCGGGCTGGTTCAGCAGGTCGAGCACGAAGCTCTTGTTGGTCGCGCCGCCCTCGATGACGACCCTGGTCTGCGCCACTGCCCGGCGCAGCCGGCCCAGCGCTTCGTCGCGGTCGCGACCGTAGGCGATGATCTTGGCGATCATCGAGTCGAAGTCGGCGGGAATCGTGTCGCCCTCGCTGACGCCGGTGTCGACTCGAATGCCCGGCCCGGCGGGCAGATCCAGCCGCGCGATGCGGCCCGGCGCGGGCGCGAAGTCGCGGTCCGGATCCTCGGCGTTGAGCCTGGCCTCGATCGCGTGTCCGCGCTCGGCCGGCGGTTCACCCTCGAGCTTGCCGCCCGATGCCACCAGCAACTGCGCCCGAACCAGGTCGAAACCGGTGGTGTACTCGGTGATCGGGTGTTCGACCTGCAGACGGGTGTTGACCTCGAGGAAGGCGAACAGCTCGTCGCCCGGGTGGTACAGGAACTCGACAGTCGCGGCGCCGCGATACTCGACCGCGATCGCCAACCGCTCGGCCGACGCCTTGAGTTCGGCCGTCTGCTCGGGACGCAGCACGGGTGACGCCGACTCCTCGATGACCTTCTGATTGCGCCGTTGCACCGAGCAGTCGCGGACGCCGAGCGCCCATGCGGTCCCCTGGCCGTCCGCGATCACCTGGACCTCGACATGGCGGGCGCCGGTGACCAGCCGTTCCAGGAAGACCACGCCACTGCCGAAGGCGCGCGCGGCCTCCTGACGGGTGCGCTCATAAGCATCGACGAGCTCGGCCTCGTTCGTGATCACCCGGATACCCCGGCCACCACCACCTGCGGTCGCCTTCAGCATCAGCGGGTAGCCGATCTCGGCGGCGGCCGCGCGGGCCGCGTCCACGGTTTCGACCGCGCCGCGGCTCCACGGCGCGACGGGCACGCCGACTTCCTCCGCGATCAGCTTCGCACCGATCTTGTCACCGAGTTTGCGCATGGCCTCCGGGCTCGGGCCGATGAAGGTGACGCCGATCTCCTCGCAGAGTTCCGCGAACGCCGGATCCTCCGCGACGAAACCCCAACCGACCCATGCGGCATCAGCCTTGGTCGTCACCAGAGCGAGCTCGAGCGCCTTCAGATCCAGATACGGGCGCGCGGACGCCGGACCGAGGTCGTACGCGATATCGGCCTCGCGCACGAATGTCGCGTTCCGATCGACGTCGGTGTGCAACGCGACGGTTTCGATCGGTCGCCCGGTCTCCGCGGCCAGATCTCGGACGGCATGGATGAGCCGCATAGCGGCCTCTCCCCGGTTCACGATGGCGATGCGGCTGAACACTCGCCCAACTCCTTCCACTCCATAGCACTGGCCCGGTCGGGCGACGGTTTGCGACTGCCGGTCCCGCGTAGTCTGCACCTCGATCGCGCGTAGGTACACAACGTCAGGTGGTTACCCGCGCGTATCGTGGGAAATTCCTTCTCTGCGCCTATGACACTAGTGGCGGAATTCCTCGGTGGGCCGGCTTCCAGTACCGTACCCATGATCGGGTCGTAGTCGACTTGCGTGTCGATCAAAACAATCGAACGAGCGGGAGCGTCGATTCGCGTCCGATCCCTGCCGGATGCGTTGACCTGCAACCTTTCTCTTGTTTCGGGCGCGGTGTGGGAGGTGATCCGGGTGGCCGACATTCTCGATGTACTGCACGCGCGCTGCGCCGAGGTCGCTGGCGAGGCGATCCTCTCCGGCGAGCAGCACCCGACCCTCACCCTGACCACCCGTGAGGTCGCCGACCTGCTCAACCACGTCGCCGACCTACGCCGCCGCTGCCACGACATCGACCTCGCTTACCGCGAACTCGACCACCGGCACGCCGTGCTCCGCCGAGCTACCAGCGATGCCACCGCATCGCTGGATCGGATCCGGGCCACGCTGGAGCAGCGCACCGCACACCCGGAAGCTCACACCCGCCAGGCCTGCACTATCGCCCGTTTCGCCGCCGAGCACCTCACCGCCGCGCGCCGGAACACCGAGCAGGCGAATTGAGAAGCTGACAGGTCGAGCTACGACAGCAGACGTCCGGCTGCGTCGACGACGGGCGTTTCAGCCGCCGCAGGTCGCAGTAGCTCGTCCGCACTGTGCAGCCACGGTTTGGTTGCGCTGAAGAAGATCGAGGTGTTGATGACCACCAGCAGCAGGCACAGCGGCGGAACGACGGCTATGGCTGTTTTCACGGCCAGCGAAGGCTCGGCGGGATCCGTTGCGTTGAAAGCGTTTCCGAAGACACCGGCGGCGACGCCGCCCAGCAGCAGAACCCCGAAGTACGGTCGGACGATTCCGGTCCGGTACGGCAATGTTCCAACCATCACGTAGCAGTACGCGATCTGAAAGACGGTGCAGCCCAGACAATCGGCCAGAGCCATGCGATGGCCGAGGGCGTTCCGGCCAACCGTGCCAGATGGTGTCCGAATATGAAGGACGCGACCGCCGCAAGTGCCATCAGGACCGAGGCGGACGCGACAGCGACTCTGTTGACGGACAGCCGCGCGGTCCATGGATTCATCCGTTCCTCCAGTGTGCGAAAGCTCGAGAACAGCCAGGCGGATCGTGCGCAGGTAGCGAGTATCTATCGATGGCGCACGGCTGGGGCTACCAGTCACGGGTCGGCGCCGAACCGTGCTCACGAGCGGTGGTGCGCGGCTTCGAAAGTGTCAGAGCACTCGCTCCGGCCGCTGGGCCACCCGTGCTCGGCGAGCTGTGTCAATAGCTGCGCGCGTTGAATTTTCGACGCGTCTGCCGCCGCATGGATGTGGCGTTGTTCGGCGATTTCGGCAACACGAGCGACGAACACGCTGGTCACGACGGCCCCTTCGGGTCTTGTCTTTCTCGGTGCAGCTATGGCCCGACCAGTATGCCCTCGGCTTCGAACCGACACGCGGAATAACGGGTGCGATTGCCCGGCAACTGCCTCGGGGTGATGCCCGCTGTTTCAGGTGCGGTGGGCCGGGAACGCGCAATACATGGAGGAAGCACTGGAACGCGAGACAAAATGGGAGGTCGACGAGGTTTTTACGCTTCCGGCATTGGAAAACCTCGTCTCCGGCAGTCGGATCGAAAAGACGTCGGTCGAATTGACCAGCACCTATTTCGACACCCCCGAGCTGGATCTGCTCGCTCACAATCTCACCCTGCGCCGCCGGGAAGGAACCGACGAATCCGGTTGGCAGTTGAAAGTTCCCCATCCGAGCGGTCGCACCGAATTGCATGCCCCGCTCTCGGCGGAACTGCCGCACGAGTTCGTCGAGGTAGTCGTCGGCGCGGCGCTGGGTAAACAACTGCACGCGGTCGCCACGATTCGCACGCTGCGCCATCGCCACCGCGTACTCGGGCCGGACGGCGAATTGATAGTCGAAGTCGACGACGACATCGTCGACACGACAGCGGCGGACGGAAGTTCCGCCGCCTGGCACGAGGTCGAGGTCGAACTCGGCCCGCGGATCGACGCGGTCCCCGCGGCGCTGGTGGACAGCCTCGCCGAGGCGGGTGCACGCCGGTCGGAGTTTGCCTCCAAGCTGTCTCGCGTGCTACCCGCGCAGCCCGAGCCGGTCACGGAGACCGCGGCGGAACGCGCCATCCGCGCATACCTGTCCCCGCAGATCGACATGATCTTCGCCGGTGACGTCGCTCTGCGTCGCGGCGAGGATCCGATCCACGACACTCGGGTCGCGACGCGGCGCCTGCGTAGCACGCTGCGCGTATTCGGAAAGCTGTTGGACCGCTGCGCCATCAGTGCTGTCGAGGACGAATTGCAGTGGTACGCAGGGGCGCTCGGCGATGTGCGCGACTGCCACGTCCAACATCGCCGTCTGGCCGACCAGATGAACAAACTGCCACCCGAACTCGTCCTCGGTCCGGTCGCCGCGCGCATCGACGCGACGCTCCTGGCCCGACAGGTGCCCAGCCGCAACGCACTCACCGAGGCCATGGACTCGACTCGTTACCTGGGGTTGCTCGCGACCCTGCATACCTGGCAATCGCACCCGCCGTTCAACGGGCGACTTCGCAGACGTGAACTCGTGCAGCGGGCTCGCGCGGCCGCGCGCAAAGCCGATCGTCGGCTCGCGACCGCGCTACACGACCAACGACACGAGTCATTGCACCGCGCCCGCAAGGCCGCCAAACGAGCCCGCTACGCCGCCGAACTACTCGAGCTCGCCGGAAAGCGCAGGCAAGCGAAGCCGAACATCAAGTACTACAAGAAGATTCAACGCGTGCTCGGCGACTACAACGACGGCATCGTATCGTCACGATTCCTGTGGCGCACCGCGACGACCGCGGGCACCGCAGCGGGCGAGAACGGCTTCACCTACGGCCTGCTGTACGCAAACGAACGGCATGCCGCCGACGACGCCCGCCGTAAGGCCGCCGCAATCGCCGCGAACCGATACTCGTGACCCACACCCCGGCGTTGACCGATGCGATCGCGACAATGCGACGACTGCGCACCTCCGAATAGCGGAGCTGTGCGGTATCGACCGCCTGCGCCGCCGCACTGCACCTGATCGCGCGGACGGGGCGCGTACTCGATGCACTGTCCGTCGACGGGGGCAAGCCAGCTATCTTCCCAGACTTCGGGAAGTACGTACCCCAGTGGCGCGTGCGGCGGTTCCGACGGACTCAGCTATTGATCCAGCAACCTGTGAGCGTCCCGCGTCGGCTGGAAGATGTGACACGTCATTATTCCGGCAGCTGTGCTTTGATAGGGCGAAAATGCTCAGAAATCGATTCCTTCTCGCTTAGTTCGACACTGGTCCACCCAACGGTGTGCCGGGATCCAGCCGGGTTCGTGGGTTTCGGCAACACCTGTGGGCTCGACGCGAGAGGACTG
This sequence comes from Nocardia sp. NPDC049707, assembly GCF_040674855.1. Taxonomy (NCBI): domain Bacteria; kingdom Bacillati; phylum Actinomycetota; class Actinomycetes; order Mycobacteriales; family Nocardiaceae; genus Nocardia; species Nocardia sp. NPDC049707. The sequence continues at coordinate 207,084 of NZ_JBFANN010000002.1, forward strand.
TAGTACTCGAATGGATAGGGTTCGTCGTACCGTTCGGGGTCGAAATCGCCGCAGATCGAGTAGCCCGCTCTTCATACAGTTGCTGGCCGCAGCGGTCGAATCCGCAGCCGACTCGATCGCGATCAGCTACAACCCGACCGGCGAACCGAATGATCAGCGCGAACTCACCTACACGGAGCTGGACGAGTCGTCATCGCGACTGGCACGGGAACTGATCGAACAGGGCGTGGGCCCTGGCGACATCGTCGCCGTCGGCTTCACCCGCTCGATCGAATCGGTGCTGGCCGTATGGGCCATTGCCAAGACCGGTGCGGCCTACGTGCCGGTCGATCCCACCCTTCCGCCGGAGCGCATCGCATATATCGTCACCGACTCCCGGGCGGTGCTGGGACTCACCGACTCGACGCATCGCTCGCGGCTCGGCACCGAGATCCACTGGCTCGACATCGATGATCCGCGGCATCGGGAGCGGATCGCGGCACGACCCGCACATCCGATCTCCTACGTCGATCGGGTGGGCACACCGACCGAACAGCATGCGGCCTACGTCATCTACACCTCCGGCTCCACCGGTCGCCCGAAGGGCGTCGTGGTGACCCACGCGGGTCTTGCGATGCTGGTCAACGCGCAGCGGGAGCGCTACGCGGTCGATGGCGATTCGCGAGTACTGCACGTTTGTTCGCCCAACTTCGACGTATCGGTGCTCGAGCTGCTGCTCGCCTTCAGTTCCGGCGCGACGCTTGTGGTATCCCCGCCAACGGTGTTCGGCGGCAACGAACTCGCCGACCTGTTACGTCGTGAGCGTGTCACGCACATGCTGATCACGCCCGCGGCGCTGGAGTCGGTCGATCCGGTCGGACTCGACGCGTTGCGGGTCGTGGTCGTCGCGGGTGACGCGTTCGGTCCCGGGCTGGTCGAGCGGTGGGCTGTCGCCGGGCGGTCTTTCTACAACGCGTACGGGCCGACCGAGGTCACCATTCTCGCCACGGGTAGCGCCGAGTTGGTGCCTCGGCAGCCGATCACCATCGGTACCGCCCTGCCGGGTGTCGGCGCGGTGGTGTTGGATTCGCGGTTGCGGCCGGTACCAGCCGACGTGATCGGCGAACTCTACCTTTCCGGTCCCGCGCTGGCGCAGGGCTACCTGGGGCGGGCGGCGCTCACAGCGGAGCGATTCGTGGCGAATCCGTTCGGTGCGGAAGCCGGTACCCCGGGCACGCGGATGTATCGCACCGGCGATCTGGTGCGGCGCCGCGTGGCCGATGGCGCAATCGAGTATGTGGGCCGCTCGGATTTCCAGGTCAAGATCCGCGGCTTCCGTATCGAGCTCGGTGAGATCGACGCCGCACTGACCGATCACCCCGATATCGAATACGCCGCGACTCTCGGCAAGGTCGCACCATCGGGCGCGACCTTACTTGTCTCCTATGTGCTGCCGCGGACCGGCATTTCCATCGATACCGGAGAACTCCTGGGCTTCGTGGGAACCTCATTGCCCGGCCACATGGTGCCCACGGCGATTGTTGTACTCGACGCGATCCCCTTGTCCGCCAACGGAAAGCTCGATCGGCAGGCGTTACCCGAGCCGGTGTTCGATGCGGCGGTGTCGCGTGCCCCGGTAGGCGCCGTGGAGTCTCGACTCGCCGAGTTGTATGCCCAAGTACTCGGTGTGCAGGTCGGGGCGGAGGACTCGTTCTTCGCCGCCGGTGGCGACAGCATCCTGTCGATCCAGCTGGTGTCGCGAGCCCGTGCGGCCGGGATTGTGTTCACCCCCCAGGATGTGTTCGAGCAGCGCACGGTGGCCGGGTTGGCGCGGGTCGCGGTGGTCGATGCCGAGCCGGTGCCGAGGCTCGCGGAATTGCCCGGCGGGGGCGTCGGGGAGATTCCGCTGACACCGGTGCTGGCCGCGCACCTCGTCGGCGGGAGGTCGTTCGGCCGGTTCACCCAGCAGATGGTGCTGGCCCTACCCGAGCACATCGATCGGGCGGGTTTGGTGGCCACACTCACCGCGGTACTGGACCACCACGACATGCTGCGCGCCCGGGTGTGGGCTGCCGACGGGCGATGGCAGCTGGAAACTCTTGCGCCGGGTGCGGTGAACGCGGACGCGCTGCTCACGCGTATCGACGTGCCCGCGGGTCTGGACATCGATGAACTGCGCGGAACCGCCAGTGCGGCAATGGATTCCGCCCTCGACACGCTCGACCCCGCGGCAGCCCGGATGATCGCCTGCACCTGGTTGTCACGACCGGACGGCCCGGACGCGTTGATCATCGCCGCCAACCACTACGTGATCGATGGCGTATCGTGGCGCATTCTGATCTCGGACTTGGTGACCGCGTGGGCGCAACGCGATGCTGGGCACCGGATCGCCCTGCCCGGCGTCGGCACGTCGTTCCGGCGATGGGCGCACGGTCTGGCCGAGGCGGCGACCACCGCGGACCATGCCAGCGAGCTGCCGTACTGGCGGCAGGTTCTGACCGTCGCTGATCCGCTATTGGGCGCGCGGGCACTCGACCCGGTCGTCGACACCACGGCAACGGTGCGGCATTTCACCGTCGCAGTGCCTGCCGAGGTCACCCATGCGGTATTGACCGAGTTGCCGACGCTCTATCGGAGCGGGGTCAACGACGGTCTGCTCGCGGCGTTGGCACTGGCGGTGCGCTCGTGGCGGGCGAAAAGAGGGGTCGATGTCGCGGCAACGCGAATCCGGCTCGAGGGGCACGGTCGTGAAGAAAACACCGTCGCCGGTGCCGACCTGAACCGCACTGTCGGCTGGTTCACCAGCATGTATCCGGTGGTGCTCGACCTGTCCGGCATCGACGTCGATGCGGTGTGGCACAAGGCCGATGCGACCGCGTCGATGCTCAAGACGGTGAAGGAGCAACTGCTCGCGGTGCCGGATAAGGGCATCGGTTTCGGCATCCTGCGTTATCTCGACACCGATTCCGCGGGCGAACTCGGCGGTGCGCTCGGCCAGATCGGCTTCAACTATCTCGGTCGGGTTTCCGCGGGCGACGTGCCGGAGGGGCTCACGGATCGGAGTTGGCTGCCGACCACCGACTGGGGCGCCCCGCAGGCCGACCAAGATCGCGCGATGCCCGCGGCCGCCGTGGTGGATATCAACGCGATCGTGACCGATACCGACGCGGGCGCCCAACTGAATGCGTCGTTCGCGTACGCGTCCGAGATCCTCGACGATGCCTGTGTGCGGGAGCTGGCCGAGTACTGGGTGGCCGCACTGACCATGCTCGCCGGACATGTACACGATCCGGCGGCCGGCGGCCTGACTCCGGCGGATGTCCCGCTTGTGCGGATCACCCAGGGTGAACTCGATATCTGGCAGCGCGAGCATCCGGGTCTGGTCGATGTCCTGCCGCTGGCGCCCTTGCAGCTCGGATTGCTTTTCCTGGCACAGCTTTCGGACGATTCGGCAGATCCGTATCTGTTGCAGTCGGCGGTGGAATTGTCCGGCGCGATAGATCTGGATCGCCTGCGGCGGGCGGCGCAGGCGGTGCTGGGTCGGCATATGATCCTGCGGGCCGCGTTCCGAACTTCGGCCGAGGGCACCCCGGTTCAGATCATTGCCGAGGGGCTGGCGGTCCCGTGGCGGATCGTCGACACATCGGACAACGATCCGGCGTCGCTGCTGGCCGCCGAAGCGCGCCTCGGATTCGATCCGACGGTGGCGCCACTGCTGCGATTCACGGTGTACCGCACGGACTCCGGACGCGTACATCTGGTGTTGACCGCACATCACATCCTGTTGGACGGCTGGTCGATGCCGTTGCTGATGAAGGAACTGCTGATTTCCTATGCGGCCGACGGCGATTCGGCGGCGCTACCGCGAGTCAGGCCGTATCGGGACTATCTCGCCTGGTTGGCGCGGTACGACCGGGACGCAACCAGACAGATGTGGCGTGAAGCGCTGGCCGGTCCGACGCCGACTCGGCTGGCCGCGACCCTGCCGCCGCCCGGGACGGCCGCGGACGGCCATGGGGTTTGCGGTGCCGATCTGTCACCCGATGAGACAGCGGAGCTGCTGACATTCGCCGCCGCAACCGAGGTCACCGTCAATACGGTGGTTCAGGCAGCGTGGGGTCTGGTGCTCGCGGCCTGTGCCGAAGCCGATGATGTCGTATTCGGCGCGGTGGTTTCCGGGCGACCGCCGCAGGTCGACGGGGTCGACGAAATGGTCGGCCTGTTCGCGAACACCGTCCCGGTTCGAGTTCGGTTCGACTCCGATGCGCCGGTGCGGCATCTGCTGATTCGGCTTCAGTCCGAACAGGTTTCGCTGCTCGATTGTCATCACCTCGGGTTGGCCGATATTCAGCGCGCCGTTGGTGCGGGTGAGTTGTTCGATTCTCTTGTGGCCTTCGAGTCGTACCCCGTCGACACCGATGGTTTGCGACAGGCCCACGGGACGATCGACGGGTTGGAAGTCGTCGATCTCCAAGGTCGCAACTTCACCCACTATCCGGTGGCTGTCCAGGTCGAGTTGGGCACCCAACTGCATGTGCAGGTGCTGCACCGGCGCGACATGATCAGCACGGCGACCGCGCAGGCGCTCGCCGACCGGTTGCGGGTGCTGATCGGTGCATTCGTTGCGACGCCGGAGCGCACGCCGGCGGAAATCAATCGAATCCTCGATGAACGCGGCGATCTGATTTCGCAGATGCGCTACTGGCGCACCGCGCTCCAGGGGCTGCCGGATGAGCTGAACCTGCCAACGGATCATCCACGGCCTGCGGTGTCCTCTCTTGCGGAAGCCTGCGTAGAGTTCGAGATCGGTGCGGATCTGCAGCACCGGCTACACCAGGTCGCGCGGACCCGCGACACGACGGTGTTCACCGTTGTCCACGCGACTTTCGCGGTACTGCTCGCGCGACTGTCAGGTACCGATGACATCGCGATCGGCACTCCCGCCGAAACAGGTGGATCGGTCAACACGGTGGTACTGCGCACCAGGGTGTCGGGCGAAATCTCTTTCGACGACCTGCTTGTGCAGGCGAAAGATGTTGCCCTACAGGCATTCACACGAGCCGACCTGCCCTTCGACGGATTGGTGGCATTGCTGGATCCGGCCCGGTCGCTGGTACACGTGATGTTGTCCGCCGGCGCTCAGGCCCCCGTCGCGCGCAGAGCGTTCGATCTGTCCCTGCACATTCGGGAGAGCCGAGACAGCGCGGGCATCGCCGCGAACCTCTCTTTCACGCCCGATCTGTTCGACCGGCGCACCGTGGAGGTCTTCGCCGAGCGATTCCTCCGGCTGTTGGCGGCCGCGATGGACCGCCCCGAGGCCCCGATCGGTGACCTACCGCTGCTCGGCGACGCCGAACTGGCCTTGTTGACCCAAGTCCACGACGATGACATGCGGGCAACCCGGTTGCTGCCAGATCTGCTGACCCGTGGCGTCGCCCTGGGGCGGGATCGGGTCGCGGTGCGCTATCAGGGTCGGTCGATCAGCTATGGCGAACTCGACGAACAGTCCTCGCGGTTGGCGAGGGTCTTGATCGATCGACGTCTCGGTCCCGAACGGCCGGTCGCGGTGGCACTGCCGCGTTCCTACGACATGGTGCTTGCGGCAATCGCGATCGCCAAGGCCGGTGCTGCGTACCTGCCGGTCGACCCCACGTATCCCGCGGATCGAGTGCGGCACATGGTGACGGACTCCGGTGCGGCCCTGGGCATTACCGGGTCCGACTATGTCGACCGGCTACCCGATGGGGTGGATTGGCTGACGCTCGATGCACCGACGACCGCGCTGTTGTGCGCCGGCAAATCCGCCGACACGGTAACCGACGCCGACCGGATTGCGCCGTTACGGACGCGACATCCGGCCTACGTGATCTACACCTCGGGCTCGACGGGCCTGCCCAAGGGGGTCGCCGTAACCCACGGCGGGTTGCGCGATTTGGTCGATCATTCGGTTGGCCAGTACCGCCTGGAGCCGCACCACCGGTACCTGCATATCTGTTCGCCGAGTTTCGACCCGTCGGTGATGGAATGGATGTGCGCGTTCTCGGTCGGAGCGACGTTGGTGATCGTGCCGTCGACTGTCATGGGCGGAGCGGAACTCGGCGAGTTGCTACGGACCGAGGAGGTGACGCACACGATCATCACTCCGGCCGTGCTCGGCACGGTGGATCCGGCCGGTGTGGACCGGTTGGAAGCGCTGTTCGTGGGTGGGGACGTCCTGACCCCGGAGCTATTGGCCACGTGGCAGCCGGGCCGCCGGTTGTTCAACGCGTACGGTCCGACCGAGGCGACGGTCATGTCGTCGAATGTGGAACTGGTTGCGGGGCAGCACATCACGATCGGTAAGCCGATTCCGGGTAGTTCGGCGTTCGTGCTGGATTCGCGGTTGCATCCGGTACCGCCCGGTGTTACGGGTGAGCTGTATCTGGCCGGCGCCGCATTGGCGCGCGGGTACTGGAACCGTGCCGGGTTGTCGGCGCAGCGGTTTGTCGCCAATCCCTGGGGTGGGCCGGGTTCGCGAATGTACCGCACCGGCGACCTCGTGCGCTGGTACGCGGCGCCGGAGGATCGGGCGGGCGATATCGCCCTTTCCTCGGCGGATTGGCAGCTCGACTATGTCGGTCGCGCTGACTTCCAGGTGAAGGTCCGTGGTTTCCGTATCGAGCTCGGCGAGATCGATACGGTGCTCCGGCGACATGGTGATATCGATTTCGTGGTCACGCTGGGCCGTGAAATGCCCGGTGGTGCAACGGCATTGGCATCGTATGTACGCGCGGCGCCGGGGCGGGTCGTGGATCCGGTCGGGCTGCGGGAGTATGCGACCGGGATCCTGCCGTCGCATATGGTGCCCGCGGCGATTGTGGTGCTGGACCGGATTCCGTTGACTTCGAATGGAAAGCTGGACCGTAACGCGTTGCCGGAGCCGGTGTTCCCGACGACGGTGTCACGTGCCCCGGTCGGCGCGATGGAGTCGCGGATTGCCGAACTCTTCGCGCAGGTGCTGGGTGTGGAGCGGGTCGGGGTGGACGATTCGTTCTTCGCGGTCGGTGGTGACAGCATCATGTCGATCCAGTTGGTGTCGCGGGCCAAGGCGGCGGGGATCATCTTCACCACGCGAGATGTGTTCGAACAGAAGACAGTCGCGAGGTTGGCTCGTGTCGCCGTCGTCGGTGACGAGTCGACAGCGGCGGGTTTGGCGGAGTTGCCCGGCGGTGGTGTCGGCACCGCACCGCTGACCCCCGTACTTGCTTGGTTCCTCGCCAACGGTTCGTTCAATCGGTTCGCCCAGAGCATGGTGCTCGGGTTGCCGGAGGGCATCGATCGCGCGGATGTGGTGGCCACCCTCGGCGCGGTGCTCGATCATCACGATGTGCTGCGCTCGCGGGTGTGGCAGGTGGACGGGTCGTGGCGGTTCGAGGTGTTGGGGCGTGCCGCCGTCGAGGTCGACGCGCTGGTGGCCGAGATCGAAGTGCCCACTGGTGTCGACCAGTCCGAGCTGAAGCGGATTGCCGACGCGGCAATGGATTCCGCGCTGGCCAGGTTGGATCCCGCTGCGGGCCGGATGATCACGTTCACCTGGCTGCGCAGACCCGATGCGCTCGACGCTATCGCCGTCGCGGTCCATCACTACGTCATCGATGGTGTGTCCTGGCGGATTCTGATCCCGGATCTGGTGCTGGCATGGGCACAGCGCACCGCCGGGCAGCCGGTGGCACTGCCCACGGTCGGCACCTCCTTCCGGCGTTGGGCGCACGGTTTGGTCGAGGCGGCCGCCAACGCGGACCGTGCCGCGGAGATCGGGTATTGGCAGCGGGTATTGGCCACGCCGGATCCGCTGCTCGGCGCGCGTGCCCTCGACCCGTTCGCCGATACCTTCGAGACCAGGGGCGGGTTCGACATCCGGATTCCGGTCGAGGTCGCCGACGCGGTGCTCACGACGGTTCCCGCGCTGTACCAGGGCAGTGCCAACGACAGTCTGCTCGCGGCGCTCGCGATGGCGGTGCGTGCCTGGCGGGCGCGGCGCGGTACCGATGCTCCGGTCACGCGGCTCCGGCTCGAGGGGCACGGTCGCGAGGAAGACGCCGTGCCCGGCGCCGACCTGACCCGCACCGTAGGTTGGTTCACCAGCATCAGCCCAGTGGCCATCGACCTGTCGGGGATCGACACCGAGGCCGCCCTCGCCGGTGGCGAGGCGACCGCCGCGGTACTGAAATCAGTGAAGGAGCAACTGCTTTCCGTGCCGGATCGCGGCATCGGTTTCGGACTGCTTCGGCATCTGAATCCGGATACCGCCGACGCGCTGGCCGGTGATCTCGGGCAGATCAGCTTCAACTACCTCGGCCGCGTCTCCGCGGGGGCGGTGCCCGACGGTCTGTCGAATGCGGGCTGGTTGCCGACCGCGGAACTGGGAGCCGTTGCCGCGGAGCCGAATCCGGACCTTCCGCTGTCCGCGGTGATCGATATCAACACGATTGTCAGCGATACCGCGGATGGGCCGCGGATGGTGGCGTCGTTCGCTTTCGCCGCGTCGATTCTCGACGAGGCGGCGGTGCGGGATTTGGCCGAGGACTGGCTGACCGCGCTCACCACGATCGCCGACCACTCGAAGGATCCGGCCGCTGGCGGTCTGACTCCATCGGATGTGCCGCTGGTGCGGGTCTCGCAGGTCGAGCTGGACCAGTGGCGGCGGAACTATCCCGGGATGTCGGATGTGCTGCCGCTGTCACCGCTGCAGGGCTCACTGCGGGTGCTCATCGAGCTCCTGGATGGTTCGGTCGACGCCTACATCATCCAGCTGGCGGCGCGGCTGACGGGCGAGGTGGATATGGACCGGTTGCGCCGAGCCGCGCAGATGATTCTGGACCGGCACGCGAACCTGCGGTCGGCCTTCGTACCCACGGTCGACGGGACGTCGGTGCAGCTGGTGGTGGACGGCGTCGAGGTGCCGTGGCAGGTTGTCGACGGTGTGTCCGATGCCGAGCTGCCGGAACTACTGCTTGCCGAGCGGCGACGCGGATTCGATCCGGCAGTGGCACCGCTGCTGCGATTCACGGTGTACACCAACGACTCCGGGCACCCGGGGACGGCAGACCGCAGCGGTAAGCACAGCCACCTCGTGTTGACCGGACACCACATCCTGCTCGACGGCTGGTCGATGCCGCTGTTGATGAAGGAACTCCTGGTCCTGTACGCGACCGGCGGCGACACCGCACTGCTCGCACCGGTCCGGCCCTATCGCGACTATCTGCGGTGGCTCGCGCAACAAGACCGGGAGGCCGCGATACGCGCGTGGTCGGACATGTTGTCCGGCGCCACCGCGACCATGCTCGCCCCTGAACTGGCATGGCCCGCCGCCGTCGGCGACGGGTTCGGCGTTTGTGAATTCGAACTGTCGACCGCACAGACCTCGGCGCTCACCGCGTACGCGGCCACGGCCGAGGTCACCGCCAATACGGTGCTACAGGCGGCGTGGGGTCTGGTCGTCGCCGGTAGCACCGGACGCGATGACATCGTATTCGGCGCGACCGTGTCCGGCAGACCACCGCAACTCGACGGTATCGGCGACATGATCGGCCTGTTCGTGGATGCCATCCCGGTGCGGATCCGGTTCGATCGCGACACGACGATGCGGACACTGCTAGCGGGATTGCAGGCCGAGCAAGCGTCGCTGTTGGACCACCACCATCTCGGGCTCGCCGCGATCCAGCGCGTCGCCGGGATGTCCGAATCCACATCGGCTGCCATCCCGCTGCATTCACCCACCCCGCCGACTACGCAAGCTCCGTCGGCTGCCATCCCCCACGGCGAACTGTTCGACACGATGCTGGTTTTCGAGTCCTACCCCGTCGACGCCGAAGGGCTGCAGCAGGCCAGCGGCGCCATCGACGGGTTGCGGATCGAGCAGATGCGCGGGGCCGACTTCACGCACTATCCGATCACCGTTGTGGTCTTCCTGGATACCCGGACGCTGGTGCAGGTGAAGTACCGGCGCGATATCGTCGCCGACGCGACGGCGCAGGCGGTGGCCGATCGGCTGCGCCGCGTGCTCGGCGATCTGCTGACGACACCGGACCGTACCGCGGCCGATACCGCGCTGCTGCTCGACGCCGAATCGGACGACCCGATCTCGAGGTCTCGGTACTGGCGCACCACATTGGCGGGCCTGCCCGATCGACTGGAGCTGCCAACGGACCGGCGGCGCAGCGCGGTGCGATCGGATGTCCGTGGGCGGGTGGAGTTCTCGGTGCCGAACGAGGTGCACCTGGGTCTACGACGGCTCGCGTGCACAACGGGCGTGACATGGACCGCGGTGGTGCGCACGGCATTGGCGGTAGTGCTCGCGCGACTGTCGGGCTCCGACGATATCGCGATCGGGACACCGATGCCGGGTAGCCGCCGCGCCGAAGTGGTGCTGCGTACCCGTGTGGATCGGAGCGCGCGCTTCGTCGACCTGCTGCCGGACGCACACCAGCGTGAACTGCAAGGGTTCGCGCACACCGGTATTCCGTTCGACGAGTTGGTCGCTCTTGTGGGAGCGCGGCGGTCGCCGGGGCGGCATCCCCTGTTCCAGGTGGCTCTGTCGTTCCAGAGTCCGCCGGACGCGGTCGGGGATCTGGCACTGGCCATCTCGTCCGAGGACGGTCACTCGGCCCGGATGAGCGGCGAGATGTCTTTCCTGCGTGATCTTTTCGATGACGGTACGGCGGAGATGCTTGCCCGGCGGTTCGTACGGGTGCTCACGACGGTCGTGGACGAGCCGGCGGCGCGGGTGAGCGACCTGCCACTGTTGGTCGACGACGAGTACACGTGGCTGACCGGAATGGGCGGCGGCGCCCCGGTTTCCGTCGGGATGCTGCCGGATCTGCTGGCGCGGGGAGTCGGTTTCGGGCGTGATCGAGTCGCGGTGCGCGACGCCGGGCGGGCGTACACCTACGGTGAACTCGACGAGCTGTCGTCGCGTCTGGCGCGCGTACTGATCGATCGAGGTGTCGCGTCGGAGACAGTGGTGGCACTGGCTATGCGCCGTTCGTACGAGATGATCGCCGCGGTATGGGCGGTCGCCAAGGCGGGTGGCGCGTATCTGCCGGTCGATCCGACCTATCCGGTGGACCGGGTGCGGCATATGGTGATCGATTCCGGTGCGGTGGTGGGCATTACGGTCGCTCAGCAGGCCGGTCTACCCGACACGGTGGATTGGCTTGTGCTCGACGATCCCGCGGTGCTCGCTCGCTGCGCCGCGCACTCGGCGGCCGCGGTGACCGATGCGGATCGGCGTGCGCCGCTGCGCATGTCGCATCCCGCCTATGTGATCTACACGTCGGGGTCGACCGGATTGCCCAAGGGCGTCGCCGTCACCCACGCCGGGCTCGGTGGACTCATCGGGCACACCGTCGACATGCTCGGACTCGGTCCGCACCATCGGATGCTGCATGTCTGCTCGCCGAGTTTCGACCAATCGGTCGAGGAGTGGACCAGTGCCTTCTACAGCGGCGCGACCCTGGTGATCGCCGCACCGGATATCGTCGGCGGCACCGAACTGCATGACCTGCTGCGGGTCGAGCGGGTGACGCATACGATCATCACCCCGGCGCTGCTCGGCACCGTCGATCCCTGTGGTCTGCCCGACCTGGCGGTGGTGTCCGCGGGTGGCGAGGCCACCACTGCCGAACTGCTGGCCACATGGCAGCCGGGACGTCGCTTCATCAACGGATACGGTCCGACCGAGGCGACGATCGGCGCCACCTATGCGACTCTGCTTGCGGGACAACGGATAACGATCGGCCGTCCGGTACCCGGCGGATGGGCAGCGGTGCTCGACGAGCGGTTGCAGCCAGTGCCCGCGGGTGTCACCGGTGAGCTGTATCTGGCAGGCCCGGCACTCGCCCGCGGCTATCACCGGCGTACCGGCTCGACGGCGGAACGGTTCGTTGCCAATCCGTGGGGCGCGCCAGGCGACCGGATGTACCGGACCGGCGATCTGGTCCGATGGGTACCGGATGCCACAGCTGCCGACTGGGAGTTGGAGTACCTGGGCCGCACGGACTTCCAGGTGAAGATCCGTGGCTTCCGTATCGAGCTCGGCGAGATCGACGCGGTGCTGACCACGCACCCCGACGTGGACTACGCGGTGACCCTCGGGCGTGAAAACCTCAGCGGGGCTACGATTCTGGTGTCGTATGTGATGGGCAGGGCGCTGGATTCGGAGCAACTGGCGCGGTGGGCAGCGCGGAGCCTGCCATCGCATATGGTTCCCGCGTCGGTCGTGGTGCTCGACGCGATTCCGTTGACGGCGGTCGGCAAGCTCGACCGAAATGCACTCCCCCAACCACAGTTCGGGGCGCGCACCTATCGGGAACCGTCGACAGTTGCGGAACAAGTCGTAGCCGGTGTCTTCGCCGAGGTGCTCGGCATCGAACGCATCGGCGCCGACGACAATTTCTTCGAGCTGGGCGGCAATTCGCTGCTCGCCACTCGGGTGACAGCCCGCCTCGGCGTGGCGGTGGATGCCCGCATTCCGGTGCGGGTACTGTTCGCCGCGCCCACCGTCGCGGGTTGTGCGCGGGAGGTGGCCGAACTCACCGGCACCGGGAGTCGTCGCGCCCTGATAGCGGGTCCACGGCCGGAACATATTCCGCTGTCGCCCGCACAGCAGCGGATGTGGTTCCTCAACAGGTTCGATACCGAATCGACCGCATACAACATCCCGGTCGCGATCCGCTTGACCGGCGATCTGGATATCGCAGCGCTCGGGCAGGCGTTCACCGATGTCGTTGTGCGCCATGAGATCCTGCGAACCATCTACCCACAGCCGGGGATGGGTGACTCGAGCGCCGCGGATCCGGTGCAGGTCATCCTGCCGCCCGGACACTCCGATGTGCCGCGGCTGGAGGTCCGGACCATCGGTGCCGCCGAGGTGGAATCGGCTGTGCTGGAACTGGTGTCGACGACGTTCGATGTGACTGCCGAGGTGCCCGTCCGCGCCGTGCTGTTCCGGGTCGAGGACGGCGAATTCGTGCTGGCCATGGTCGTCCATCACATCTCGGGTGATGGCTACTCCGGCGGCCCGCTTACTCGTGACCTGACGTCGGCGTACGCGGCTCGGGCGCTCGGGCAGGCCCCGGAGTGGTCGCCGTTGGCCGTGCAGTACGCGGATTACACGGTGTGGCAACGTGCGTTGCTCGGCAGTGCGGACCAGCCGGGGTCGATGGCGGCAGCACAGATCGCCTTCTGGCGGCGGGCCCTTGCCGACCTGCCGGATGAGCTGGAGTTGCCGAGAGATCGGCCGCGCCCGCCGGTGCAGTCGTTCGCGGGCGGCCAAGTGGAGCTGCGCATCGATGCGCGGGCGCATGCGGCGCTGACGGAGCTGGCACGGGCTGAGGGCGCGACGCTGTTCATGGTTGTGCATACCGCGCTGGCGATGTTGCTTGCCCGATTGTCGGGTACCGACGATATTGCGATCGGCACACCCATAGCGGGTCGAGGTGAGGCGGTGCTCGACGATCTGATCGGTATGTTCGTCAACACCCTGGTGTTCCGTACCCGGGTGGATGCGAACGCTGGTTTTACAGAATTACTTGCGCGGCAACGCGATATCGACGTCCAAGCGTTCGCCCATGCCGACGTGCCGTTCGAGCAGTTGGTCGAAGTGCTGAATCCGGTGCGCTCGACGGCGCGGCATCCGCTGTTCCAGGTGGGGCTGTCGTTCCAGAACCTGGCGCCGGCCGCGATGGAGTTGCCGGGCTTGACCGTCACCGAGTTGGCAACCGATCGAGGGCTGTCGCAGTTCGATCTGCATGTGATCATGGCCGACAGCTACGACGTGGACGGTGTGCCGACGGGTATCGGCGGCTTCTTCACCTACGCCGCGGATCTGTTCGACGAGTCGACGGTGCGGAGTTTCGTGGACCGGTTCGTGCGGATGCTCGATGCCGTCATCGTGGATCCACGGGTGCCGGTCGGTGCGATCGATCTGCTCGCGAGCGACGAACGTGCACGCATCCTCACCACGTGGAACGACACCGGACACCAGCTGAATACCGCCACCACTTTGGTGTCGCTGCTGGACGAGACCGTCGCTGCCGCACCGGAGTCGACAGCGCTGGTCGCCGCCGATGGTACTCGGATCACCTACGGTGAACTGGATGTACGCGTGAACAGACTTGCGCGGTACTTGATTTCGTTGGGGATTGGCCCGGAGTCGCGGGTGGCGTTGGCTATTCGGCGTTCGGTGGATCTGGTCGTCGCGATGTATGCCGTGAGCAAGGCCGGCGGTGCGTACGTGCCGGTCGATCCGGATCAACCCGCGCGGCGGACCGACTCCATGCTGGAGACCGCGGCGCCGGTTTGTGTGCTGACGAATGCCGATGCGGGTTTCGGAACCTGCGCCGCGCCGCTGGTGCCGATGGACAGGCTGGACCTGTCCGCCGTGAACGCGGCCCCGATCACCGACGACGAGCGGATCGCGCCGTTGCGCGCCGAGCACGCGGCCTATGTGATCTTCACATCGGGTTCGACAGGTCGCCCCAAGGGGGTCGCGGTCTCACACGACGCGATTGTCAATCAGTTGCTTTGGAAGACAGCGCAATTCGGATTGACCGTCGATGATGCCGTGCTGTTGAAGACGGCAGCGACGTTCGATTTGTCGGTGTGGGAATTCTGGACGGCGGTGGTCTGCGGCGGCCGCCTGGTGATCGCCGCGCCGGATGGCCATCGCGACCCGGAGTACCTGAACGGACTGATGACCCGTGCGGGCGTGACCACGCTGCACGCGGTGCCATCGATGCTGGACGCATTGTTGACGGTTCGGCTACCGAACTCGTTGCGCCGGGTGCTGGCCATCGGCGAGACCCTGCCCGCCGCGCTGGCGCGCCGGTTCGCGGCGGCGGCGCCCGAGACGACGCTGTACAACCTGTACGGCCCGACCGAGGCGGCGGTGTCGATCACCAGCCATCAGGTGGGCCGGCGTGACGAATTGGCCGTACCGATCGGCAGACCGGCGTGGAACAGTCAGTTGTACGTATTGGATTCGCGGTTGCGGCCGGTCCCTGCCGGTGTCGCGGGCGAATTGTACTTGGCCGGAGTGCAGTTGGCGCGGGGCTACTTCGGTCGCGCCGACCTGACGGCGGATCGCTTCGTCGCCAATCCGTTCCAGCCGGGTGCCCGGATGTATCGCACCGGCGATCTGGTGGCCTGGAATGCCGATGGCGAGATCGACTATCGGGGCCGCACCGACTTCCAGGTGAAGATCCGTGGCTTCCGAATCGAACTCGGCGAGATCGACGCGATTCTGGCCGCCCATGCGGACGTGGCTTTCGCCGTAACGGTCGGCAGGGAGAATTCCACTGGGGCAACGATTCTTGTGTCGTACGTGGTGGCCGCCCCGGACCGGGTGATCGATCCGGATCGGCTGATCCACTGGGCCGCACGCACTTTACCTTCGCATATGCTGCCCGCAGCGGTCGTGGTCCTCGACAATGTTCCCTTGACCCAGGTCGGCAAACTCGACCGTGCGGCGCTGCCCGAACCGGAGCTGCGAACCTGCGCCTATCGCGCACCGACAACGGCGCTCGAGACCATGGTCTGCGAGATCTTCGCGGAAGTACTGTGTCTCGATCGCATCGGATTGGCTGACAACTTCTTCGAGCTCGGCGGAAATTCGCTCATCGCGACCAAGCTGACGGCTCGGTTGAGTGCGGCGCTGGCCGAAACGATTCCGGTGATGTGGGTGTTCAGCGCGCCCACCCCGGCGGGCATCATCGCGGAGTTGCGTGCGCGCGGCGCAGAGGGCGCCGGTGCCGACGCGGCATTCGATGTGCTGCTGCCGCTGCGAACCTCTGGCAATGCCGAGCCGCTGTTCTGCATCCATCCGATCGGGGGCATCGCGTGGTCGTTCGCCGGGTTGGCCGCCCACCTCGATGCGGATCGGCCGATCTACGGACTGCAGTCACCGGTGCTGAGTTCGGCGGCCCCACTGCCGGATTCGATCGAGGATTGGGCGCGGCTCTACGTCAAACATGTTCGTGCGGTGCAACCGGAGGGTCCCTACCACCTGCTCGGCTGGTCACTCGGCGGTGTGCTCGCGCATGCCATGGCCGTCCAACTCCACAGCGAGGGCGCACAGGTGGCGCTGCTGGGAATGATGGATAGTCGACTACTCGACACCGACGCCGAACCCTGCCTCGGTGGGATCGAAGTAGCGGTACCGGAGCTGCTCGGTGGACTGCTCGGCGACCAGGCCGCAGCATTCGGCCTGGACGAAACCGTGGAATTGACCCAGCTGGCCCAGCGTTTGAGCATGCTGCCCGAGCCGTTCGCATCCTTCGGGGCCGCGCGGATCGAACGGGTCGTGGCCGCGGCGATCGACTCGACCGCTCTCGACTCGGCATATCGTGCGCGGTCGTTCGACGGGGACCTCGTCTACTTCACCGCGACCCACGACGATCCGACCTGTTCCATCGGCGCGGCGACCTGGACTGCCGCGGTGACAGGTTCGGTGCACAATCACCCGGTGGCGACCACCCACTGGCGGATGACCACCGATGCGGCGCTCCGGCAGATCGCGGAGGTCCTGCACGACTGGTTGTGACGCGACGAACCAGACGACAGCTCACCACACGGTTTCGGTCCCGATTGCCCGCGCCGGACCATCCGGCAGTACTGGCCCGCTGTTGTTCACGATTCCTCTTCGCAACCGGCGCGGCCCGCGACGCTGGTATCCAGGCATTACGAACAGTGATCAAGCCCCCTACGGCCGATCACTGTTCGCGCCTTTCATTGATCCGCCAGCGACACCGACCTGCGAGGCCACAGCTGCGCCGGAGATGTCGTGGCGACATACGTTGGCGGCCAAGCATTCTCACCGTTGACAGGTTGTAGTTGTTCACCGCACTCGTGTTGACCGCCCGTGACTGGTATCGGCCCTCTTCAAGCCGGAGTCCCGCATAGTACTGGCCAGTGCGGGCTGCGAGCCCTGGTGTCGGCGGGTATGATAGGGCGGTTTGATCGCGCTGAAACTTACTGCGGTTGAATGCCTTTGACTTTGCCGGTCGGGTGGTCCGTCCGTTGGAGCTCGGCGATCATGCCGATCACTGGCCGGACGAGTAGGGAGTGCACAGCATGTCGAGATCGCACTGGGGCGTGCAGATCCCTCGCAGTGTTTCGTCGGCTGGATCCTCCGGGTCCATTTGATTTCTAGTGTCCACATGACCGGTTGTCGATCCACAGTCACCACCGCCTTCGGCGCGAGACAAGCCGTGCTGAGGGTCGGATCGGTCTCGAACTCCTCCAGAGACTGCCTGTCACGCTCATCGCGGAGGTCGCGCTGCGACTCCGCCCAATACTCGCCTTTTCTCGGAAGCCGCGCGTGGCCGAGCGCACTGTTTAGCGGCGGGTGGCCACGTGGCGTGCGAAAATGTCTCCGCCACAACGAGACCGGCTCCGCATGGACTACCAATTGCGAGCCCGACTGGACTGGTGTAGCACTCGGGTCGAGACGCTTTTGCGCGCCCCGGCGCATACGCTCCCCTGGTCACCGGTGCCGATCCCTGTGATACACCTATGCCACGGGGCCGAGCCGTCCGCGCCAAGCTTCCCAGTGTGCGTTGGTGCTTTACAGCTACCAGCGCCTGAGATGTAGTTGAGCGTTGAATGATTCGGGCCGGGACGCCTCCTGCGCCAGGAGAGGTGGGTGATGACGAGACGGCACCGACCATTCCTGCCCGCGGTCGGCGGGCCACGTCCTTGGCTGCGGCGTCCCTGCCCGGCTAAATATCTTCTCCTGCACCAGATTCTGCGCTATCGGTGACCATACCCATTGGAGTCCAACATTTCGGGTTGGTGAGGTCCACTCTCTGCATGACTCAGATGCGGGTAATTTGGCGATCGTTGCCGCATCTTTTGATAAACGCCGAAATGCGTTCTCCCAGTTGAGAACTCACGAACAACGGCTACACTCGGAGACGTGCAAATTGAGCTTTTCGCTTGGGTGGCGGCCGTTACCCGTGCCTGCGATTCCCCCAGGGCCAGATCGGCGCGCGCCAACTTTGCGGCGCGGTGTCCGAAACTTGTTGGCCAGGTAGCGGAACGAAACCTCACGTGAAGTTGCATGGTGCATTGAGCTTTTGACAGGTCATCGTCCGGCTCCCTTGTCCCGGTCCCGACGGTATCCGCGTGAGTGTGGGTAACGGCTGGCTCCGGTGCGTCGAAGTTCGGCAGCGATGGTCCCGGTATGCCCAACGGTGGACGAGTAGCCGCTGGGATCGGAAATGAGTAGGAGGCGGTTATGGTTACGCAGGGGTATAGGCAACACACAGCACTGGCCGAGCTTCTTCGGCACGGCAACCTGGAGTTCCACCAGCAGCTGCAGCAGGTTCTGAGCAACCCAGACTTCGCCGTTACTGAGAAGCAGAGCCAGGAGCGGCGGCGGGAGAACGCGTATGATCACTTGCGATATCTGGTCAAGGAGATCGGCGGTACTCGCGATGTCGCGACCGATCTACCGGAGCTGTTCGCGGTGTTCGACTGGTCCGCCGTGCTGGCGACGGACCTGATCCCGCTGATCTCCGGCCACTTCAACTTGGCCTCGGGCAGCCTGGCCACCCTGACCGATTCCGACGCCGCCGCGCCGTACCTTCATGACCTGGATGACGCTTCCAGCGTCGGCGTCATGCTGCTGACCGAGTACGGGTGCGGCTCCAACATCGGATTCATGCAGACCACCGCGACATGGGACGGTGACGGGTTCGTGCTCAACACCCCGAACCCGCGGGCGCGGAAATTCATGCCCAGCGTTGGCATCCCGGTTGCTCGGGTCTGCGTCATCGGTGCACGGTTCATCGACGCGGCGGGCGTCGATCAGGGCGTGCACCTGTTCACGGCGCGACTACGCGACGCCAACGGCGAACCGTGCCCTGGTGTGACGATCACCCAGCTCGACCACCAGCCGCTGGTCATCATGGACAACTCGGTCATCAGCTTCGATAATCTCCGGGTCGAGCGCAGTGCCTGGCTGAGCAACGACCTGGCCACTATCGATGATGAGGGTGTGCTGACCTGGCGCGATGAGACAAGCCAGAAGCGGTCGTTCGCATCGGCGATCAGCCAACTGACCGTCGGGCGTTTGGCGCTCTCGTCGTGCCTCAACGCCTCGGCCCGCGCCTCGCTCTACATCGCTTTGCGTTACGCCGCCAAGCGGGTAGTGCCGTTGACGCCGGTCGACACCACAATCATGTTCGATATCCCGCATGTGCGCGACACCCTGCTCACCGATCTGGCCGGCACTGTCGCCCGGACCATCTACGGGAACGCGATCAAGACCTTCCTCGCGAGCGCTGATCTCACCGCCCGCGACACCGTCGTATCGGTGATGTTGGCCAAATATTTCATCCAGAAGCATGCCTTGGAGACAGTCACCGACTGTCGCATCAAAATGGCTGCGCAAGGCATGTTCAGCGCCAACCGGGTCGCCAACTACCTCGGAGTCAATCATGCCGCTATCACCGGCGAGGGCGACATCTACGTCCTCGGGTCCGTCGCCGGTCGCGTGCTGGCCAAACAGCTCGTTAGCACGCCGCCACTCGAACCCGCTCTCCACGATCCCGCCGACCCCGGCGACCGGTCGCGCTTGCTCCGCGCCCGCACACTGACGATCGCGCAAGAGATTCAACCGCTCCTTGGCGATCCAGCGCTACAAGCTCGGCTGGACGTCATCCCGGACGCGCTCGAGCTCGCCGATGCCTACTGCGCAGAGCAGGCCCTGCGACTGCTCGACGAACACGCCGAACACCATCCCGAGATCGCCGCCCTGCGTGACGTTTTCGCTCTGGAGCAGATCAACAAACAGTCTGCGTGGTATCTCACCCACGGTCTACTCGACATCGCTGCCATAAAGGCCGTGAAGCAGCAACTCCGCGGTGGGCTCCTTCCGCAGGCCATCGACGCTCTCGCCGACCACCTGCCCGCGCTACTGGACGCGTTCGGCTTGGACGACGAGATCCTCGGCGCACCAGTGCTGTCCGAGGATCTGCCCGCCGCATGGGACTCCCGCTGCAACGACCCAAGCCGCAACTGATCCTGCCAAGGCAGTCCGGGTAGGGCGCCCCCAACGGAGGCGCCCTACCCGGACTTTCGTAGTGCAACGCGTCAACGAGTACTGCAGCGGCCTCCGCCGGATCGAAGATTCCCCAGGTAGGCGGGTGCAGAGGGCGATGTGGGGCCGAAACCAATCTCGACGGCGGAATCCTGTTGGCAGGGAACAACATAGCGACCCGACAGTTATCGCTCGACCCTCGCCCTGGGTACTATGCTGCCGCAACCGATCTCAAGGAGACTATGTGTATCCGCAGCAGGGTACTACCGCCGACCCAATGTCGTCGATCGAGTTCAAAGGCCCTCGAATCCAGATCTACAGTAAAGAATTTGCGGCCGATCCCCACGGCTTCTACCGCCAGATGCGTCGAGACTTCGGTCCGCTGGTACCAGTCGAGATGTGGCCAGGAGTGCCCGCAACCCTCGTTATCAACTATCGCACCGCCGTACGCATTCTCAACGACCCCGACCATTTTCCAGCCGATCCGAGTGTCTGGCACAAGACCGCACCTGCGGATATCCCGATCATGCCGATGATCGAGCCCCGACCCAACGCAATCCGCACCAGCGGCGCAGATCACGCTCGCTACCGCGATACCTTGAACATCGCCTTGGCCGGGATCGACCTCAACTCCTTGCAACCCATGGTGCAGAGAACCGCCATCCCGATCATCAACACGTTCTGCGAGGACGGGAACGCCGACGTGTTGAAGCAATACGTCCTCCCGCTGGTCTTCTCAGTCTTCTGCCAAGTACTCGGCTGTCCACCAGACATCGGTGATGAGGTCGCAGCGGCCAGTGCCGCGATGTTCGACAGTGTGGATACTGAAGCAGTGAACGCGCAAATGGGCAACGCGTTGTTCAACCTTACCGCGCTGAAGCGCGCGCACCCGGCTGGCGACGTCGCCACGAGACTCGTCCAGCATCCCGCCGAGCTGACCGACGAAGAGATGGTGCAGCAGCTTGTCCTGCTGTTTGCTACCGGTATCGAACCACCACTGAACCTCATCGCCAACACCCTGCTGTTGATGCTGACCGACCCCCGCTTTACCAACCATGACAATCACTTCACAACCAAGACCGCACTCGATGAGAGGCTGGCAACCGACCCGCCAATGGCGAACTATTGCATTACCTATCCTCGCCAGCCAATTCTGATCGACGACGTCTGGTTGCCGGCGAATCAGCCGGTCATCATCAGCATGGCCGCGTGTAATACAGATCCAGAGATGAACACAGGCGAATTCCTGGACAACGGATGGAATCTGGCGTTCAGCACCGGACCGCACAACTGCCCTGCCCACGCACGGCTCTACGGAGTTCTGCTCGCACAGGAAGCTATCGATCAACTCCTGGACGCCCTCCCAGAGATGCGGCTGGCGTTGCCACCAGAGAAGTTGGACTGGCGGCCGGGCCCATTTCACCGAGCATTGAAAGCGTTGCCGGTTGTGTTCCCGCCTTCTTCTCCATTGCAGCTCTGAAGGCGTAAGTCTTTTGAGACGCGGCGACCAGCACATCCCACCGACAGCACCGATCTGACGGTGGACGAATACACCGGCCAGGCCGAATTCGCGCTCCAAAACCGCGGAGGTGCCCCGTCCACAGTGGCCGGCCTGCTGCTGGCCCAGTGTCGACATGTCGCCGAGATTTCGTGTGGCAGGGGCTAATTCCTGACCCGAGTGCGCTGCTGCGAGGTGCGGGTGAACTTGGTGGACGCCAACATGGCGATGCTGGCCGCCGCGACCGAGCATGCCCGCGGCCTCGGTACTGGTCGTCACGGAGCTGCATTCTTGCCTTGATAGGGCCCGGCTGCCCGACGGTGAGGATCTGGGCGTGCCGAACACCGGCCCCTCGGCTACCTTGCCGTAGCGGATGGCAGATTCCGTCGGCAACCACGTCGACAGTTGAACAGGCAACCTCACCAGTCCGGCCGACCCACCGCTTGCCAAAAAATATCGCAACTTTGCCGGAAATGACTGAGCCCCAACGGGTATCGACGGCTACGTTTGTTGTGAGCGCCCAGGGGACGCGGTGGCAACACGCAAGCCCCCGCCCGCTGGTTTACGGTCAGATTGGAGTTTGCATGGAAAACTACACCGACCCCATCGTCCTCGATCCCGAAGGTCGGGACATTCAGGGTGAGATCGCCCGCATCCGGAAGCGGGGACCGGTCACCAAGGTCGTGCTCCCGGGCGGAGTGCCAGCATGGTCGGTGACCGACGCGGCCATGCTCAAGGAGATTCTTTCTGGCTCAGAGGTTTCCAAGGACCCGCACAAGCACTGGCCCGCGTTCCGGAATGGGGAGATCGGCAAGGACTTTCCTCTCCTCAACTGGGTGAATACGCGCTCGATGTTCACCGCCTACGGATCCGAACACCGGCGGCTCCGCAACTTCGTGGCGCCAGCGTTCACCAACAGGCGCACCACGGCGCTGGAGCCCCGCATTCAGGCGATTGCCGATGACCTGGTGACGGGTCTGGATGCCGCGCCGGAGGGCAACCCCGTGGACATCCGCGAGCATTTCGCATATCCGCTGCCGCTCCGTGTGATCAACGAGTTGATGGGAGTTCCCGAGCACCTGATAGGGCCACTGCGGAAATGCGTGGACGGCATCTTCGACATCGCCTTGAGCGAAGAGGAAGCCGTAGCCAACTACGAGGAGATGATCGGGCTCCTGCAGCATCTCGTCGCGTATCGTCGCGAGAATCCGGCTGATGACATGACCAGCACGCTCATCTCCCACGCGGACGATCCCGCAAAGGATTTCAGCGTCGAGGAACTCGTCGGGACGCTATATCTGACAATCAATGCCGGGCACGAGACGACGGTGGATCTGATCGACCAGTCGATATACCTGTTGCTCACCAACCCGGAACACCGGGCCGCCGCGCTCGACGGCAGTCTGCCCTGGGCGGATGTGATCGAGGAAGCACTGCGGTTCGAGCCATCGATCGCGCACGCCCCGCTGCGCTACGCGGTCACGGATTTCGTCCTCGGTGACGTGGCGATCACCGAAGGTGATCCGATACTCTCCTGCCCCGCTGGCGCGAATCGGGACCCCAAGATCTACGGCGACAGCGCGGACAAGTTCGACCCCACACGGCCGCACAAAGACCACATGGCGTTCGGGTACGGCGCCCACCGCTGCCCGGGCGCACCGCTGGCACGGCTGGAGGCACAGGTGGCCCTTCCCTCCCTCTTCCAGCGGTTCCCGCACATGAAACTCGCCGTCTCGCCCGACGAACTCGGCACTGTACCCGGCTTCATCGCCAATGGGCACGACCGCCTGCCGGTACTCCTGAAATAAGGTGCTGCCCTCGATCCGGTGACCGCCCACCCGACGGACGGTTCGCCGGGGGCGTTTGTGAGCCTGGCCGGTCTTGGACACGACGTAACGTCGGGCAGGTTCGGCCGAATCGATTGTTACGGCACGACGGTGACAAGGTGGCGGCCCGCCGCGTGAGCAGGCCGCCATCGAGCCGGCCGCTACATCGTCATCCTCTCCAGTCGGCAACTAAGCCAAGCACCAACCTGCTGCCGACGCTGCACGATCCGTCGAATCACCCGTTACCAGTGGATATCCAAGATCCCAATACAAGCTCAGGCATCACCGCCGAAATCGACACGCGCACCGGCACACTCGCCCGCAGCGGAGCTCGCAGGTGCGTCGGGTTCGGCGCACATCGCCGCCAGCGCGGCGGTCATCCCCGGGTTCGACCCGGAATCCATTGATCTTCAACTGCTGGTCGGCGCGGCCGAGGAAATGCAGCAGACCGGCCGCATCCCATCGGCCGAGGTCACCCGTGCGGTACATACGGGCACCGGGCGGGCCGTACGGGTCGGCCATGAACCGCTCCGCGGTGCCGGGGCCCGGTGGTAGCCGTTGGCGAGGAGATCGATCCGGCGCGCGGGCTCGAACAGGGCGACTCGCCCGACCAGCGGTTGCTGTCGTGCGGCAAGTGCCGCGCAGGCGGCCAGCATCGGCGACCACAAGTCGCCCGCATCAGTGAGGCAGTCGATGCCGGCGAGCTGCACACCGATCCGAAAGGTCAATTCGCCGCGGTCGGGAACGATGACCACCGTGAGCGGAAAATGCGTGCCACCAAGGACTTCGACGGACGCGACCGAGAAGTCCGCGTCCCGGTCATCGAGCAGGCCGGTGTCGACAGGGAAGTTCTCGAAGACGAGCGCGGTGTCGAAAAGGTCAGCCTTCCCCACCGCGGACATGATGTCGGGCAGCCCGACATCGCTGAGCTGACACGATGGCGGGGCATGTCGCATCCGTTCGAGTGCCGGCCGCCGCTGCGGCGTGGTCAGTGTGTGATCAGGGTGTTGAGTTCGTCGGCGAACAGCAGGGCGGGGTCGAACTCCATTCCGGTGAAGTGCCCGGCGAGTTCGAGGGACAGGACGCCGTGGAGCCGGGTCCAGAAGGACATCGCTCGATGCAGAGTTGTGGTTGGCACGGAGCGGTCGTCGGCCCATCGGCGATGGTGTTCGAGGTGGGTGTCGAACGGTGTTACCTGCGGGTCCGCGCCCCCTACAGAGCATGCCTCGATCAGCATCGTCAAGATCTCGTTCGAGATCTCGGTGGTGTCGTCGGGTGCGTGGTAGCCGGGGACGGGCGTGCCGTAGATGAGGAAGTACCGCTGTGGGTCGGCCAAGGCCCATTTCCGTAGTGCGTAGGCCAGTCCGGTCAGGTCGGCGCCGGATTCTCGGGCCGCGCGCAGGGTGTCGGCGAGGCTTCGGTAGGCGTCGCGAATGAGTTCGGTGATCAGTTCGTCGCGGCTGGCGAAGTACCGGTACAGAGCGGGGCCGCTCATGCCCACCTGTTTGGCGATGGCATTGAGCGACAGCGCGGACGCCCCCGCCGTGGCGATTTGCTGCCAGGCGCACTGCTTGATCTCCGCCTGCATCTGCACTCGATAGCGCTCCCGGGGAGTCTTCACACCTGGGTTTGTCATCGACCGCTCCCTTCCTGGCTGTGCGCCAACAGTTCAGTTAGAAGATATCACTTTTGCTCTTGCATCTCACTCGCAAAGCGTTATATCTTCTAACCATTGCAATAGATGCTCACCAACTTTCATGTGAGCCCGTCGATGAGGAGCAGAATCATGAACGACACCCGCCTGCCCCGCACCACGAAGGCGCCAGCCGAGTTCGGCACCAGCCCTCGCCGCGGCCGGGTCGCCCTGCTCGGGATCGCGCTGGTCACCGCCTTCCTGGGCGCTACCTTCAGCCCCGCGCTTGCCGACGGCCCAGCCGACTCGACACCCCCGACCTGCGAGGGTGCGGGGATCGACACCGCGGCCCCGATTCACTACCGGACCGAAGCCCTGATCAAGGCGCCGCTGGACACCGTCTGGAATCTGCAGACCGACGTAGCACGCTGGCCGTCCTGGCAGCAGCCGGTCACCAGCATCGAGCGTGTGGATTCAGGGCCGCTGCAGGCTGGTTCACAGTTCCGATGGACCACTCCCGCCCCCGCCACCGCCACGACCCCCGCGACCACCCTGACAATCACCTCCACCGTCCAGCAGCTGCAGCCATCGCGGTGCATCCGGTGGAGCGGACCGGCGATCGGTGCTGGGATGCGCATCGACGGCGGAATTCATGTCTGGACCTTCACCCCGGTGGACGGCGGCGTCCTGGTGCGCACCGAGGAGAACTGGAACGGCACCCAAGTCGAGGCAGACGTGCCGACCGCCACCCACTTTCTCGGTGCCGGTCTCGAAGCCTGGCTGGCCGACCTGCGGACCGCCGCCGAAACACCGCACTGACCGGCGGCCGACCTCCTGGTTTTCACCGACAGTGACAGTTCGTCGCCCACACAGAAACTTCAGGGATGGGCGGCGCTGGCACCGGCATTCGAACTCGCCCGCGACATCGGCCACAGCCTTCGGCGTCGACGCCGACACCACTCAGCTCGCTGACCAAATCAGAGCAAGAGGACTTGAAGTCGAGTACGTCGTAAGTCGAAACATTGAATTCCTCATTGCAGGGTCGAACTATCCGAAGTTTCCGATTGTCGGAATTGTCGGTTCGAGCCGCTCAGGCATAGTGAAATGCCGATACCGAACTCGATCTGTTCGGCGACCGAATCATCGAGGTCAGGAAACCTGGTACGCGGTGAGTTGCCGTGACACAACCGGCGAGATCGATAACAATGCCGCCCATGGCGGTGGCGGCGAGCGGCGGATTGATAGATCGGCGGGCTGATCGGGCGCTCAATGCGACACCGCGCGGGAGATTTCGGCCCGACATCGAGGGGTTACGGGCAGTCGCCGTACTGGCCGTTGTGCTTTTTCATGCGAACACGCCGGGCGTCGGGGGCGGATTCGTTGGAGTCGATGTCTTTTTCGTCATTTCCGGCTTTCTCGTCACCGGAATTCTCTGGCGGGAAGCGGCGGCCGCCGACACTGTCGGACTGATCCGGTTCTACGGCGCGCGGGCCCGCCGACTGCTGCCCGCGGCGGGTGTCGTGGTGGTTGCCACCGTGATCGGCGCGGCCGTACTGCTGCCGCCGCTGCAGGCCCGC
Source organism: Nocardia sp. NPDC049707 (assembly GCF_040674855.1). Classification (NCBI taxonomy): domain Bacteria; kingdom Bacillati; phylum Actinomycetota; class Actinomycetes; order Mycobacteriales; family Nocardiaceae; genus Nocardia; species Nocardia sp. NPDC049707. The sequence continues at coordinate 233,680 of NZ_JBFANN010000002.1, forward strand.
CAAGTCCTTGGCGATGGGATCGCCAGCGCCTTGTACACCGGGAACTATCGACTCGCGCTGCGCGGCACCGACTACCTCGCCGACGACATGTCTCCGTCGCCGTTTCAGCACTTCTGGTCGCTCGGTGTGGAGGAGCAGTTCTATCTGTTGTGGCCCGCGCTGATCGCCGTCACGGCCTGGTTCGCGCGGCGGCGCCGAACTGGTTCGGCTGCTGCATTCCCGTACCTGATCGTTCTCGCGGTTATCGCCGCGCTGTCCTTCGCGAGTTCGCTGATCTTGACCCGCACGCTGCCACCGTGGGCATTCTTCTCGCTGCCGACGCGGGCCTGGGAGCTGGCTGCCGGCGGCATGATCGCGCTGTCGGCCGGTGCGTGGTCCCGGTTACCGAAATCGGTCGCCGCCCCTGCCGGATGGATCGGGCTGACCCTGATCGTCGCGGCGTGTATCCAGCTGAACGGGAAGACATTCTATCCGGGCACTGCGGCCCTGCTGCCCGTTCTCGGTACCGCCCTGGTGATCATATCGGGTTGTGTGGAAACACCATTCGGGGTTGGCCGCGGACTGGCACTGCCGGCAATGCGGGCGATCGGCCGCGTGTCGTACTCCTGGTATCTGTGGCACTGGCCGGTCTTACTGCTGGCACCGTACGTGCTCGGTCACCAGCTCGGACCTGGTGGTTCGATGGGCGCGGTCGTGATGGCAGGTGGACTCGCGATGCTCACATTGTGGCTGGTCGAGAACCCGGTCCGCTTCGCTGCCTCGTTGCGAGGGTCGGCCGCACGCAGTCTCGCCTGTGGCGGCGCGATCACCGCGGTCGCCGGTGGTGTGGCACTGATGCTGCTCGTACTCGTTCCCATCCCGGTCGGTCGCGGTGCGGCGGCCGCGGCGCTCACGCTCGCCACGCCGGCCGCACCCGCCACCCCCAGCACCGACGCGCGCGACGCGGCGGTCCGGCAGCTGACCGCACAGACGCAGGCCGCAGTCGCTGCCTCGGCCGAAATCCGAGCTGTCCCTTCGAATCTCACCCCCTCGCTGGCCGACGCGCCCGGCGACAAGGCGGGCGTATTCGTCGATGGCTGCGTGCGATCGTGGCGTGACGTGGGACAGGCCGAGTGCGCCTCCGGCGATCCGGACTCGGACACGACAGTGGCCCTGGTCGGCGATTCACACGCCGCGATGTGGCATCCGGCGTTCGAGCCGATCGCCGCGCAGCGGCACTGGCGGCTGGAAACCATGGCCAAGGTCACCTGCCCATTGCTCGGCTTGCCCATCACCAGCCCCTATCTGGGCCGGGAGTACACCGAATGCGAGCAGTGGCGCGGCCAGATCCTGACCCGGTTGCGGGCCGAACGCCCCCGCCTGATCGTGGTGAGCATGTCCCGGCGCTACGGCGCCGACTTCGGCTTCGTCTCGTACGACCAGGCCTGGGTCGACAGCCTGAACCGCCTGGTCGGCCAGCTGCGAGCGACCGGAGCGGCGGTCCTTGTCCTCGGATCGATCCCCGATCCGCACACCACCGTGCCAGCGTGCCTGTCCGAACATATCGACAATGCCGCGGCATGCACGCCAGCGCGGCCGGTCGCCGTCAACGACGTGGGTATCGGGGTCGAGCAGGCGGCGGCCACCGCCGACGGCGGCCAGTACGCCGATCTGACCTCGCTGTTCTGCACTGCCGCCTACTGTCCCCTCATCATCGGTGACAACCTGGTGTACCGCGACGACAATCACCTCACCGTCAGTTACGCCAGAACGCTCGGACCGGTCATCGCCGCACTCGCTGATCGTGCGCTCGCCAACGGCTGAGCCGGCCACGCAGGTGCACGCGGAGTCGACGGCAATGAGGTACTCGTCGGGCATAATTCGGCGATGAAATCCTCTCGATCAGAATCACCGATATTCTTCGCATACGAACCACGGTGATAACCGACCATCCGACGCAAATCATCCCCATTGCGACGATGCATATCGCAACACTCCCGAGTCAGCCGTTGCCGGGTGTTGCGCTGACCCGACGGCGGCGGTATTCGGGATCGGGAGGAATCGGCCGGAACCTCGGGCGTTGCCCAGAGGTTGCGGATGAGAGGAAAATCGATGAGGTGGATGCGGAGCGCCGGCTCCGCTTCAGCAGGGCTCTGATGATCGCTGACACCATGAGGTGATATCTATGCGAACGGATGGAGACAGCTGGGACATCGTGACCAGCGTGGGTTTGACTGCCTTGGGCGTCGCTACGTTTCGCGCACTCGCGACACTCGAACCAGAGCCGCTGATCCGCGACGGCTATGCGACGTGGTTCGTCGAGGCGGCGGGTGAACCGCACTTTTTGCACATGCTCGACGACCCGTCCTCGGTGGGCCGAGTCGGTCTTATCAGGCGGTTTATGGGAGTTCGGACAAAGTTCTTCGACGAGTTCTTCGCCGCGGCGTGGCGGCGGGGTGTGCGTCAGGCAGTGATCCTCGCATCCGGTCTGGACGCGCGAGCGTATCGGCTGGATTGGCCCGTTGGCACGGTCGTCTTCGAGATCGATCAGCCCCGTGTGCTGGAGTTCAAGAGCCGGGTGCTCGCCGAGCACGGTGCCGTGGCCACGGCCGAACAGCGCGCGCTGGCGGTCGATCTGCGCGATGACTGGCCTGCCGCGCTCACTACCGCAGGTTTTGATCCGGGGCGGCCGGCGGCGTGGTCGGCCGAGGGGCTATTGCCGTTCCTGCCGGGTTCGGCACATGACGCATTGTTCGAACGCATCGACGCCCTGTCCGCACCCGGCAGCTGGGTGGCCGCTGACGATTTCGGCCGCGGCCTGGACCAGCACCACTTCGACATGGCGGAAAACTTCTTCGGCCCTAACCCGTTCAGCAACCTGAACGTGCGCGACCTGTGGTACGACGACGCCCGCGCCGATCCTGGGGACTGGCTTTCTGAGCACGACTGGTCGGTCCATCGCGCCACCCCCTTCGACCTGGCCGCCACCTACGGTCGCCCGATCACCGATCTGCCTGCCGAGCTGCCCATCGAGTTGCTCAACTTGATGCGGCAGGCGTCCTACATATCTGCCGAGAAGCACCGGTAAAGGCGCGAATTCGTCATGGGTGAACTGCGACTGCCCGGTCGGCCGGTGGGGATGGGCTCTCATGCCGCCGCTGCCGCCTCCCACAGTCTCGCCACCCAGACCGCTTCGACATCATGCGACGCGGCGGCAGCGCGTGCGATGCGGCGATAGCCGCTGCGCGGTGCGAAGCGTGGCCGAGCCGGGTTCCACGAGCATCGGCGGAGACGATTTCGTCTCGTTTGCGCCGTCGGGAACTGACATCCCCACCGTGGCAAGGCGTACGGCTCGAGCGGTTCGGGTCGTGCACCCTCGGGACTGTGTGCCAATTTCCACGCGAGGGGGCATCGAGTAGATCGCGCTGACCTCGCCATATGCGGTCACCGTCCCGGGGTTCGATGCATGATGGGCAATGCCATTGTCGTACAACATCTTCCAGAAGGATGGGGTACTGTCTGCGGGCGTCGACCGTTGAGGTCAGTTGCTCGGACAGTGTTGTCGTACTTCTGGAATCGAGGCAAGCGCATGAACCATAAACTCTGGTTGCTCGGGCGATCCGCGACGGTCGGTGCTCATATGCTGAGTGAGAAGATCACCCGACCGATGGCGCGGTCCATCGACGATGTCCCGGTTTCCGGCGAGAAGATCACCCCCGAGTGGCTGACAGCTGTCCTGTGCCGCGATGTTCCCGATGCCGAGGTGCTGTCGTTCGACACGGCCAACGGCAGCCGGGGTACCTCGACCCGAGTCGCGATCCGGGTCGAATACAACGACGTGGGCACCCAGTCGGGACTGCCGACGGAGCTGTTCGCGAAGACCACCACGGCGTTCAGCCAGCGCATACTCCTCGGCGGCGGAAAGATGATCGACGGAGAGACCCGCTTCTTCCGGGACTTCCGACCCAGAGTCGACATGGAGGCCCCGATCGGCTACTGGGGCGCCTCCGATCCATCGTCGTGGCGGTCGATCGCGCTGATGGAGGACATCGCCGCGACACGCGGGGCAGCATTCAGCGAGCCGACGGCTCCCATCGCCCGCGACCAGATCGAAGACCTGGTGCGCAATCTCGCGCGGCTGCACGGCACATTCTGGGAGGACTCGTCGATCGGCGTCCTCAACACCCCGGCCTACATGCTCAACGCCTACCTCGCCGCGATCGACATGAAGAAGCGGTGCGAGGTCGGCCTGCGCCGGGCGGAAGAGGTCGTTCCCGAGGCTTTGCACGGGCAGAGCGAGCGGTTGTGGGCGGGCGTCGAACGGGCCATCGCGATTGCGACCGACGACGTTCCCGCGACCTTGCTGCACGGCGACCCGCACATCGGGCAAACCTACGTGACTCGTGACGGCCGAATGGGGTATGTCGACTGGCAGGTGGTGATGCGTGGCGGGTGGGCCCACGACTTCGCCTATACCGTCAACTCCGGATGTGAGCCCGAGGACCGGCGTGCGTGGGACCGCGAACTGCTGGAGGCATACCTGGACGAACTCGGCCGTGCCGGCGGCGAGGTGCCATCCTTCGACGACGCCTGGTTGCTGTACCGGCAGCAGTCCATGTTCGCCTACGCCGCATGGGCTTTCACGATCGGCCGTGCGGCCTATCAACCCAAGATGCAATCGACCGAAACGTGTTTGACGTTGTTGAAGCGCATCACCACAGCGATCGACGATCACGATTCGTTGAAAGCCCTCGACGTCTAGTCCGGCAGTGGAGGGTGTGGTGCGTGTGCAGCGTCAGGTATCACACCCTCCGATCATCACCCGCGTCGATGCCAAGCCCCGCAGTCCACGACCACGGCTGAATTACTACGATCGCGCTGTCTCCGGCGACGCGGCTCATTTGCGCCAAGAAGATTCTGCCAGTACGGGTCTCATGCTGTCCTGCAGCACTGCGCTGCTCGCTATACCATCGACGCTTCCTGCCGAGCCAGCAGAACGATCGTGCTCTCCGGAGCAGCGACTCGGCACAGTGCAGTGCTACAGCAACGTGTAATACGAACAGTCTGGAGTTTCTTCTTGAGTACGTCGCAGTTCCGGGCGCACGCACAGTCGTGCCCGGTCGCCCACGGCTCGCCGATTGATTCCGACGGCCCGCGAATACCGCTGCATACGCCGGAGTTCGCCGCCGATCCGCACCATGCATATCGTGAAATGCGAAGGCAGTACGGCTCGTTGGCGCCGGTCGAATTGGCGCCCGATGTACCGGCTACGCTGGTCATCGGCTACCACACTGCGCTGCGCATCCTCAACGATCCCGAGCACTTCCCCGCCGATCCGCGCGAGTGGCAGAAAACGGTCCCGCCCGAGTGCCCGATCCTCCCACTGCTGGAGTGGCGTCCCATGGCCAGCAGGAGCGCGGGAGCCGACTTCGTGCGATATCGGCAGGCCATCACGGCAAGCATCGAGGCAGTGGATCTGTATGCCCTGCACGACATTGTGGAGAATATCGCGATCCCCCTGATCAACGGGTTCTGCCAGGATGGCCGTGCGGAGCTGATCAGTCAGTACGTATATCCGCTGGCGTTCGAAGTGGTGAATTCCATGCTCGGCTGCCCGCCGGAAATCGGGCAGCAGGTCGCCGCCGGCACGGCCGCGTTGCTCGAGGGGGTCGATGCCGAGAAAGGCAACCAGATACTCGGCGAGGCGCTGATGAACCTGGTAACCCTCAAACGAGTCCAGCCGGGAAACGACATCACCTCGGTACTACAGCAGCATCCGGCCGCCCTGGATGACGTCGAGGTATCGCATCATGTGTCGCAGGTCTACGGCACAGGTATCGAGTTCGAGCTGAACTTGATCGTCAATACCTTGCTGCTGATCTTCACCGACGATCATTTCGGTGACAGTGTTCGCGGCGGGAACATGTCCTCGCGGGAGGCATTGGACGCGGTGTTGTTCAACGACCCGCCACTGGCCAACCTGCTGATCACCTACCCTCGTCAGCCGATCCTCATCGACGGTGTTTGGCTGCCGGCCAACCAGCCGGTCGTCATCAGCATGGCCGCCTGCAACAACGACGATTCCATTCGGACCGGTGACCTGACAGGCAATCGTTCCCACCTGGCTTGGGGTATCGGCCCACACGCCTGTCCCGCGCAATCTCTGGCCTATTTGATCGCTCAGGATGCCATCGACCAACTCCTCGACGCCCTACCCGAAATCCAGCTCGACGTATCGGACGGTGCGCCGGCCTGGCGGCAGGGGCCCTTCCACCGGGCACTGACGGCACTACCGGTCACCTTTCCACCCACTTCTCCGTTGAACGTGCACAACGAACCTGCGCGCCTGCCCTGACTCACGTCACCGGACCGGTGGATCGACCGGAGCGAGAAGGGCGGACTCGAACCGAGTTCCCGCGATGCATCGCACAGCGCCCACTCTGCGAAGGCGCCACCGACCCAGGTTCCCCGGGCGGGTAGCAGGACCACCTGACCGAGAACATGCTCGAGACCGCATTGCCAGCGGAGATGACCGAGCACGTCGGTATAAGAGACACGACCCGGCGGGTTGCGGAAGCGGCAACTCCCGCAACGGAACTCGATCGAAGACGTGCTGACAGAGATCGGTCCGGTCGAGATCAAGGCCTTCAGACAGTTTCGGGCAAGCTCATCGGGGGACGGCTCAGGTTCCGCGAGTTCTCCATTGTGTGGGGCTGCAGCCGTGGCGTTGGCGGAACCACCGGGAGAAGTTGCCGGGAGAGGAGAAGGCGAGCAGTTCGGCGATCTCGGTGACGGTGTGGCGGCGGCTGGTGACCATGTGTTGAGCCAGTTCGGCACGGATGGCATCCAGCAAGGTTGTGAACGTTTCGCCCTCGGCGGCGAGGTGGCGGTGGATCGTGCGGCGGTCGACGCCGAGGCTGCGGGCGATCTGATCGACCGAGCAGCGGCCGGTGGGAAGGAGGAGTTCGATGAGTTGGCGGACGCGGTCGAGTGTTGTCGCGGACTGGACGTCGCGGACGGGGCCGAGGAACTGCTTGGCGTAGGCGCGCAGTTGAGGGTCCGACATGGCGTTCGGGGCGTCGAGATCGGTTGTGTAGATGACGATGCCGTTGAAGGGCTGGTCGAACGTGACGTGCGGGCCGAGGATGCGGTGGTGGGTGCGCCGGTCGCGCGGCGCGTCGTGGGTGAAGCGGACTTCCATTGGTTGCCAACCGGTCCCGAGAAACCCGCGCAGGAGTCCGTGCAGCACGCCGACGACCAACTCGATGGCTTGCCGGGGTTCGCCGGGCGCTCCCAGATCGAGGGTCACCCGGATGGTGGCGATGCCGTCGTGCTCGGTGAGGCGAGTGTGCAGGGCCTCGTTGTACATGTGCTCATGCCGGGACATGACCCGCAGCGCGCTGCGGACATCGGGCTCCTCCCGGATGACCAAACTCAATGGGCCGAGGTTGGCGAAGCGGCGGCGTTCGGCCAGCCGTAACCCGAAATCCTCACACCCGGACGCGCTCGCTGAGCATTCGAGCAGATCGGCTACGGCGGCGGCGGGAACCCAGCGGTCCTGCAGGCTCAAGCTGGCCGGATCGAGACCGGCTGCACGGATCAGCTCCACTGGGTCCAGGCCGAGTGAGCGCCCGAGTTCTACATAGCTGTGCAGTGCGGCATAGCGAGCCAGCGGCTTCAACACGCTCTCCTGTTGTCCCGAGATGAACGCAATCCTGTCCCGCCAAGATAAGCATGCGTAAGCGATCTGACTTACTGTGGATTCCATCACAGCGACGGTGACCAGCGGAAAGGAGGAGATCGTGATTGGTGAGCGCACCCGGCACGACCTTCCGCTGACATCGCGCACTCGATCAGTCCGGTAACCGTGAGCGCCCGTCGAGGGCGTTGTGGATGACGGATTCCGGACATCCGTTTTCGGACCTGTAGACCGCCCGCGCCCGTACGAACGCGGCGGCGATGAAGAGGAGATTCACTATGGCACAGGCTGTTCGCTTCTATCAGACCGGTGGCCCGGAGGTGTTGCGCTGGGAAGAGGTCGAAGTGGGCGAGCCCGGGCCCGGCGAAGTGCGCATCCGGCACGAGGCGGTCGGATTGAATTTCGCCGATACCTACTTCCGCAGCGGCCTCTACCCGGCAGCGCTACCCGCGGGCATGGGAGTCGAGGCGGCCGGCGTGATCCAGGCGGTCGGGCCGGGCGTGGACGAGTTCGATCCCGGCGATCGGGTCACCTACACCGGCAGCCCGCTCGGCGCCTACAGCACCGAACGAGTGATGCCCGCCGAGCATCTGATCCGGTTGCCGGACGAGATCGGCTTCGACACGGTCGCGTCGATGACGATGCGCGGATTGACCACAGCGTATCTGCTGCGCCGCATCCATCCGCTGCGCGCAGGTGACACCGTCCTGCTGCACGCAGCGGCCGGAGGCGTGGGTCTGATCTTCACGCAGTGGGCGAAGCTGTTGGGGCTGACCGTGATCGGTACGGTATCCACCGACGAGAAGGCCGAGATCGCACGGGCGCACGGCTGCGATCACGTGGTGATCTACACGCGCGAGGATGTCGCCGCGCGGGTGCGGGAGCTCACCGATGGAGCCGGTGTGCCGGTGGTCTACGACAGCATCGGCAAGACTACGTTCGACACTTCGCTGGATGCGCTTGCGCGCCGCGGTCTGCTGGTGTGCTTCGGCACCGCCTCCGGGCCGATACCGCCCATCAACGCCATGCAGCTGGCGGTCAAGGGCTCGCTGTTCGTCACCCGTCCCGCGCTCGCCGACTACATCGCCGACCCCGCCGAGCGCGCCGAACTGGCCGGCGAGCTGTTCGCCCACGTCGCTGCGGGGCGGATCCGTATCGAGATCAACCAGCGCTACGAGCTGCCTGATGCCGTGCGTGCGCACCGCGATCTGGAATCCGGCCGCAGCATCGGCTCCTCGGTCTTCACCCTCTGACACCCACCCGCTGCGGCGGCTCGATCCCATTGGAGGACCACTCATGACAACCATTGCCCCTCTGGACGATTCGACGGTGCGCAGCTCGATCGGCGTGAAGCCGCTGACCTGTACGATCGGCGCCGAGCTGGTCGATGTCGACCTTGCGCTGGCGGCTCATGACGACGCGCTGTTCGCCGAGTTGCGCGCCTTGTTGCTCGAGTACAAGGTGTTGTTCGTTCGCGACCAGGACATCAGCCGCGCTGATCATGTCGCTCTCGCGCAGCGTTTCGGCCCGTTGGAGGACCATCCCGTGGTCGGCAGCGATCCGGACCACCCCGGCCTGGTGCGCATCTACAAGGACCTCGACAGCCCGGCCGAGCACTACGAGAACGCCTACCACTGCGATGCGACCTGGCGCAAGAACCCGCCCATGGGCAGCATCCTGCGCTGTGTGGAGGGGCCGGCGGTGGGCGGCGACACCATCTGGGTGAACATGGTCGAGGCCTATCGGCGCCTGCCCGAGCAGGTCAAGCAGCGCATTCAGACGCTTCGGGCCCGGCACAGCATCGAAGCCAGCTTCGGCGCGGCTCTGACGATCGACAAGCGCCACGAACTCGCGCAACGGTTCCCCGACGCCGAGCACCCGGTGGTGCGCACCCATCCCGAAACCGGCGAACAGATCCTGTTCGTCAACTCCTTCACCACGCACCTGGTCAACTACCACACAGCCGAGAACGTGCGTTTCGGCGCGGACTACGCCCCTGGAGCCGCCGAGCTGCTGCACTACCTGATGCGGCAGGCCACCATCCCGGAATACCAGGTGCGCTGGCGGTGGACGAAGAACAGCTTCGCCATCTGGGATAACCGCTCCACCCAGCACTACGCGGTCCAGGACTATTGGCCCGCCGTCCGAAAGATGGAGCGCGCCGGGATCGTCGGCGACGCGACCTTCTGAAAACGATTCACCCGCAACCTCACTCGATTCGGAGAATTCTGATGCATTTCCACGACGACGCGCTGTTCCCGGAGAACCAGGAGAAGCTGGTCATCACCAGCGCACCGTACGGCCCGGAGTGGGAGCCGGACGACTTCCGCGAGGATCTGCCGCTGACCATGGAGGAACACGTCCAGCAGGCGGTGGACTGTTACGAGGCCGGTGCGACCGTATTGCACATCCATGTGCGTGAGCTCGACGGTAAGGGCTCCAAGCGGCTCTCGAAGTTCAATGAGTTGCTCGCCGGGCTGCGTGAGGCCGTCCCCGAGATGATCCTGCAGGTCGGCGGATCGATCTCGTTCGCACCCGAAGGCGAAGGCGCCGACGCGAAGTGGCTGTCCGACGACACCCGCCACATGCTGGCCGAACTCGATCCGAAGCCGGATCAGGTGACCATCGCGATCAACACCAGCCAGATGAACATCATGGAGTTGATGACCGCCGACGACATCGCGGGTACGTCGATGGAGCGTCCGGAGCTCGCGACGGCGTACCGGGAGATGACCGTGCCGGCCGGTCCCGAATGGGTCGCCGAGCACCTGCGCCGCCTGCAGGCCGCCGGGATTCAGCCGCACTTCCAGCTTTCGAGCATCCCGCAGCTCGAGACGGTCGAACGGCTCATCCGCCGCGGCGTATACACCGGTCCGCTGAACCTGACCTGGGTCGGTATCGGTGGCGGTTTCGACGGACCCAACCCGTACAACATCATGAACTTCATCCAGCGGGTTCCCGACGGCGCGTGCCTGACCCTCGAGACACTGATGCGCTCGGTGTTGCCCGTCAACGCCATGGCGATCGCCATGGGACTGCACACCCGCTGCGGTAACGAGGACACGCTGTGGGGCCGCAAGGGCCAGAAGATGACCTCGGTCCAGCAGATCCAGCAGCTGGTCCGGGTCGCCGGGGAACTGGGCCGCGAGGTCGCCACCGGCAAGGAGGCCCGCGAAATCTACCAGATCGGCACCACCTACGCCGACGCCGACGAGACCCTCGCCAAGATCGGATTCGCACCCAACCGTAAGCCCGGCCAGGTCGGTTTCACCCAACACGCCTGAGCATCAGACCTCGGGCGGTAGCTTCGGCCGCCGCTCGGCTCGGGGCGCGGGTCACAGGGATCTCGCGCCCCTATCTCTTCCCCTCAGCTCCGGTGCGCCGCACCACCGTCACGGTGCACCGGATTCGTAGGAGCACCAATGGAGTTGCACACTACCGCCACCGGGGCGGATGACCACACGGTCGCCGCCCCGGCCCCGGCGGCCACCCGCGTACAACCAACCCGCCGCTGGTATCCGTGGATGGTCTTCGCGCTGGCATTCGGCCTGCTGCTGGCCGACTACATGTCTCGGCAGGTCCTCAGCGCCGTCTTTCCCTTCCTGAAAAACGAATGGGCTCTGTCCGATTCACGGCTCGCATCACTTACCAGCATCGTCGCACTCATGGTCGGACTGCTCACCCTGCCATTGTCGGTGCTGGCCGACCGCTGGGGCCGGGTTCGCTGCCTGGTGCTGATGGCCGTGGTATGGAGCGCGGCGACCCTGCTCTGCGCGGTCGCCGCCGACTACGAGCAGATGCTCGCCGCCCGCTTCCTCGTCGGCGTCGGCGAGGCCGCCTATGGCAGCGTCGGCATCGCGGTGGTACTCAGCGTGTTCGCCCCGCGGGTGCACGCCGCCCTCAGCGGGGCCTTCATGGCTGGCGGCTCGTTCGGATCGATGCTCGGTGTCGGCCTTGGCGGCATCGTCGCCGTTCAGCTGGGGTGGCGCTGGTCCTTCGCCACCATGGCGATCTTCGGTCTGATCCTGGCAGTGCTGTTCCGCGCAGTCGTGACCGAGGCGAAACTGGCCCGCCACGCCACCGAACCGGGACCGCAAACACCGCACGGTGGCAACGGCTTCCGCGCACCGGTGTCGACGCTGTTCACCAACCCGGCGGTGCTGTGCGCCTATCTGGGCAGCGCCCTGCAGATCTTCACCGCCGCGGTCCTGCTGTCGTGGACGCCGAGCTTCTTCAACCGCTACTACGATCTGGCCCCCGACCGGGCCGGCGCGGTCGCCTCGGTATTCGTGCTGCTCGTCGGCGCGGGCATGGTGAGTTGCGGTGTGATCACCGACCGGGTCGGCCGCGCGGACATGTCGCGCAAATGGACCGCCGCCATCGTCTTCTGCACGATCTCGCTGCTGTGCCTCGCGGTCGGCTTCAGCCTCGCTGCCGGTCCATTGCAGCTGGTGCTCATCGGTATCGGCGCCTTCTTCTCGGGCGGGTCGTCGGGGCCGACCGCAGCCATGGTCGCCAACCTCACCCATACCTCGGTGCGGGCGTCGGCATTCGGCACCCTCACCCTGGCCAACAGCCTGCTGGGGCTCGCCCTCGGCCCGTTCGTCGTCGGTGTCCTCGCCGATCACCTCGGTCTGGCGAACGCACTGCGACTCGCACCGCTCACCTACCTGGCCGCCATCGCCGCCCTGATGCTGGGCAAACGCGCCTACCCCGCGGGGCTGCGCAAGCTCGTCGCCGTCGAGCGCATGGCCTCGCACTGATCTGGGAAAGGAACTGCCACACATCATGAAAGACACCCCCGACCCCACCGTCGTGATCGTGCCCGGGCTGCGCGACCACGTGCCAGAACACTGGCAGACCCTGCTCGCCGAACGGCTGGACACCGTCCACACCGTCCCGCCGCTCGAGCGCGACAAGTTGTCCCGCGCCGCCCGGGTCGCCGCTCTCGACGCCGTACTCGGCGACATCGAAGGCCCAGTGGTGCTGGTTGCGCACAGTGCCGGCGTCATGATCACAGTGCACTGGGCGCAGCAGGCCACCCGGCCCGTGCAGGGGGCGCTGCTTGCCACTCCGCCGGACTTCGAAGCACCACTGCCGCAGGGATACCCGTCACCGGACGAGCTCGACGCGGGTGGCTGGAACCCGATTCCCCGGCAGCGGCTGCCGTTCCCGAGCATTGTGGCCGCCTCCACCAACGACCCGCTCGCGTCGCACCGGCGCGCCGCGGGCATGGCCGAGGCATGGGGCAGCCGCTTGGTCGACCTCGGCGACGTCGGACACCTCAATCCCGCCTCCGGATACGGTTACTGGCCTCGCGCGGAGGAACTGCTGCGTGAGCTGATCACTACCACCACCCCTTCGGTGTCCGGTGCGGAGGCCCGGCGGTGAGCAAGGTCGTGACCACGGCCGCGGAAGCAGTTGCCGACATCGCGTCCGGATCTTGTCTCGCGGTCGGTGGATTCGGTTTGTGCGGCATCCCGGACGTACTCATCGCGGCTGTTGCCGCACGTGATGTCACCGATCTCGAAGTCATCTCCAACAACTGCGGGACCGATCAGAACGGGCTGGGAATCCTGCTGGCAGACAAGCGGATTCGTCGCATAACCGCATCCTATGTCGGGGAGAACAGCGAGTTCGCCCGCCAGTATCTGTCCGGTGAACTCGAAGTCGAGCTGACCCCGCAAGGCACGCTCGCCGAGAAACTCCGCGCCGGCGGTGCCGGTGTCCCGGCGTTCTTCACCCCCGCAGGTGTGGGCACCCCGGTCGCCGAAGGCGGCCTGCCGTGGAGGTACGCGCCCGACGGATCGGTCGCCGTGGCCTCGCCACCCAAGGAGGTCCGCAACTTCGGCGGCCAGTGGGGCCATCGGCGATACGTGCTCGAGGAAGCCCTCACCGCGGACTACGCACTGGTGCACGCGCTCGTCGGCGACACCGAGGGCAACCTGGTGTTCAACAAGTCCGCCCGCAACTTCAACCCGCTCGCCGCCATGGCCGGACGCATCTGCATCGCCCAGGTCGAGAAGCTGCTTCCCGCAGGTGATCTCGACCCCGAACATATTCATCTGCCCGGCATCTTCGTCGACCGCATCGTGCACACCGGACCGCAGCTCAAACGGATCGAGAAACGCACTGTCGCCCAGGAGCATTGATATGACCACCGCCAGCACCGTTCTCGGCTGGTCCCGCACCGAGATGGCCGCTCGTGCCGCCCGCGAACTGCGGACCGGCGAATACGTCAACCTCGGCATCGGCCTGCCGACCCTGATTCCCAATCACCTGCCCGAGGGCGTCCGCGTCACCCTCCACTCCGAGAACGGCATTCTCGGCACCGGCCCCTACCCACGCGAAGCCGACGTCGATCCCGATCTGATCAACGCCGGCAAGGAAACCGTCACCACCCTCGCGGGTGCCTCGTTCTTCGACTCCGCCACCAGCTTCGGCATGATCCGCGGCGGTCACATCGACACCGCTGTCCTCGGCGGCATGCAGGTCTCGGCGACCGGCGACCTGGCCAACTGGATGGTGCCCGGCCACATGGTCAAAGGCATGGGTGGCGCGATGGACCTGGTCCACGGCGCCCGGAGGGTGATCGTCCTCATGGAACACACCGACAAATCCGGCGCGTCGAAGATCGTCCCGCGCTGCACACTCCCGCTGACCGGCGAACAGGTCGTGCAGCGCATCATCACCAACCTCGCTGTCATCGACGTCACCGCCACCGGCTTGGCGTTGCGCGAGTGTGCACCTGGCATCACCGAGGCCGATGTCCGCGCGGCCACCGCCGCACCGCTGACCACTGTGCCCTGACCACTGTGCCCTGGCCCTGACCGAGCGCCCGACGGCTGCGTCCCTGCCCGCGCCGGGTCCCGGCGATTCCCCGAAAGGTATTCCGTGCTCAATCTTGCTGTGCTGCTGGAGGATTCGGCGCGTCGCAATCCCGATGACGACGCCGTCGTGCTCGGTGCCGAACGCCTCACCTACGCCGAACTCGACACCCGCGCCAACCAGATCGCACACCTGCTGACCACCTGCGGCGTCGAGCCCGGCGGCAAAGTCGCACTGTCGTGCCCGAACCTGCCGGAATTCCTGATCGTCTACTACGGCATCCTCAAGGCCGGCGCGGTCGTCGTTCCCCTCAACATCCTGCTGCGACCCCGCGAAATCGCCTATCACCTCACCGATTCCGAAGCCGACTTCTACTTCTGCTTCGAAGGCACGGCCGAGCTGCCCATGGGGGAGTTCGGTCACGAGGGATTCCAGCAGGCACCGGGCTGCCGCGATATGGTCTTGATCACCGCCGATCCGCAGGCCCCTTCGCCGTATCCAGGGGTCGACACCCTGGCTCGAGCTGTCGCGGCCCAGCCAGCAGCGTTCGCCACCATCACCCGCCGCGCCGACGACACCGCGGTCATCCTGTACACCAGCGGAACCACCGGCCGTCCCAAGGGCGCCGAACTGACCCACGCCAATATGGTGATGAACGCGCTGACGGCCAACCGACTGTTCGACAACCGCCCCGACCGACACGACACCCATCTGGTGACGTTGCCGCTGTTCCATTCCTTCGGCCAGACCATCCACATGAACGCCGGTGTCTCGGTCGGCGCGACGCTGGTGCTCATGCCGCGTTTCGACGCGGCCGCCGCGCTGCGGACGCTGGCCGATGAGCGCATCACCTTTTTCGCGGGAGTGCCGACCATGTACTGGGGGCTGCTCCAAGCCGGCGATGCGAGCGTCGACGTCGAGCGGATCGCCGGCACGCTGCGCAAGGCCGTGTCCGGCGGCGCTGCCCTCCCGATCGACATACTGTCGCGCTTCGCGCAGCGCTTCGGTGTCCAGATCCTGGAGGGCTACGGATTATCGGAAACCTCCCCGTTGGCGTTGTTCGCCGATCCGGACCGTGATCCCCGACCCGGGTCGATCGGAATTCCGGTGTGGGGCATCGAAGCCCGGCTGGTCGACGCGCAATGGCACACGGTCACCGCTGTCGGGGAGATCGGGGAGATCGCGGTACGCGGCCACAATGTCATGAAGGGTTATCACAACCGTCCCGAGGCCACCGCCGAAGTGATGCGCGACGGCTGGTTCCGCACCGGCGATCTCGCCCGCCGTGACGCCGACGGCTTCTACTACATCGTCGACCGGGCCAAGGACATGATCGTGCGCGGCGGATTCAATGTCTATCCCCGCGAAATCGAAGAAGTCCTGGCCGCCCACCCTGCGGTCTCCCTCGCAGCTGTTATCGGCATCCCCGACTCTCACTACGGCGAAGAGATCAAGGCCGTTATCGTTCCCGAAGCCGGAACCACGATCACTGAAAGCGAGCTCATCGCCTGGTGCCGACAGCAGTTGGCCGCCTACAAGTATCCCCGCGTCATCGAATTCAGCGCCACGCTGCCGATGACCGCCAGCGGCAAGATCCTCAAACGCGAACTCGCCGCATCCCACAGTGCAACTGTCGCGGCCGAATCGGCGGCCGACACGAGTTCTGGCGCCTGATCCTCGGCGCCTGATCCGGGAGCGGTGCATAACCCGTTCCATGACTACCGGCAATCACCTCACGGTATTGCCGATCGCATCAACGATGATGAGGAAAAGATGAGGAAAATCGTTACGTTGGCCGCGGGTTTGGTGGCCGCGGTCGGTATCGCGTCCGGTTCGGCGGGCGCGGAGCCTGGTGGTGAGGACGGTGCGGTCGGTTTCACAGCCAATGCGACCGATACCCAGTCGATCGTCACCACCGATGCGGGTTCGATGGTCGTGGAGGAGGGCATTTTCAAGATCAAGTCCGCGGGCGGCACCACGCTGGCGGGTATGCCGCTGACGTTCCGGGTCGATGACTTCGAGTTCCCGATCGCGGCGGATATCGCTGATCGGACCGCGACGTTGACCCCGCAGTTCGACATGGCGCACGCGAGCTACAAGCCGGTCGCGTTGCCGTTCGAGGACAAGGCGCCGTGGAAGACCGATTACGACCGTGAGCAGGCTGCTTGGTCCCGGATGACGAGCACCATCTCGATGGGTGCCACGATCGGTACCCTGGTCGGCGGTCTCGGCGGTGCGGCGGTCGGCTGTGTGCTCGGTGGCATCGCCGGTGCGACCGTCGCGGCGGCCGCGATCATCGGCCTGTTCGGCGCCTTCATCCCGGCCGCGGCCATCGGCTGCCTCGGTGGCATCGTCGCGGTCGGCGCCCTCGGTACCGTTGCCGGCCAGCTGTTGGTGACCGGCCCGGTTGCCATTGGTGCGGCTATTCAGTACTTCGCCACTATCGCCGCGCCGCCGGTGGCACCGGCGAAGTAGGTAGTGGGGAAGATCCCAGTGGCGTTCGCTGGGGACACCGGACCCCGTTCGGCCTTGCGGCCGGGCGGGGTCTTCGGCTGTTGGGCGGTCGGGCTCACGGCCTGCCCGTGTCCGTTGCGGCGAGGCCGGGCACGCTCCGGAGGCCAGCACCGAGGTGCGATGTCACCGGCCGGACCGCTGACTCGCGCCCGGCGTCGGCGACGAACTGTCGTTCGCGGTCGACGGCTTCGTGCAGGCGGCGGACGAGATCGTTGAATGTTGTTCCCGGGCGGGAGATTTCGTCGCTTGCGGGCGGCACCGGCAGCCGCGCAGTGGGATCGATATGGGTGATGCCGGCGTCGCGGGCGCGTATCCGTTCGACTGGCCATAGTGCGGCCGATACGGGGACTTCAGTGCGAGCGAGTGCATCTCGTACTCCCCCAGGCGTCGCCTGCGGCCACGCGCTTACTGGCGCGCTTCTCGAGTTCGGCCAGCGCGCGCCGATCAGCACGTAGGCGAGCCACGGGTGGAGGTTCGCTCCGGACAGCAACCAAGCCACGGCGGACAGCACGTGCTCCAGCGCCTGCCCGGACACAGGCTTGTCGGTGCGTCCGCGAACTGTGCGTCGGCTCGTAACCGCCGCACAGACGTCCGCGACCGCCTCCCTCCCCTACCAACGCCGAGGCCGCATACCCAGCGGTGGTTGCAGTATTGGCTAGCTGAACGGCCCGCAGCCGTGGAGTCGCGCAGTCGGAGCCTGAATTTCATCTGTCTCCGACAGGCACATGCCATCACTGTTTTGCTGGTGGGATGCAGGGTAGCCCCCTACTAGCGCCACGGACGCGGGAGAAAGGAGGTCTGGGCCACCGCATTGCACAGGACTTCGGACATCAAGGCAATCGACCTGTATGAACCTCCGCCATGCCCGGTGGCACGCCTTGAAAGGGGAATCCATGAAGCTCGTAGTCATCGGCGGTACCGGACGGATCGGCTCACAAGTGGTCCAGAAGCTGACCGCAGCCGGACATGAGGCCATCCCCGCGGCACCGTCCACCGGTGTCGACCTGATCACGGGGAAGGGCTTGGACAAGGCGCTGGCGGGCGCCGACGTCGTGGTCAACGTGGCGAACTCGCCGACCTTCGACGAGGCGTCGGTGGACTTCTTTCGCACCTCCATGAACAATCTGCTCGCGGCAGGAGAGCGTGCCGGTGTCGGACACCAGGTCGTTCTCTCGATCGTCGGCGTGGACCAGGTGCCCGAGCTGAACTATTACCGGGCCAAGACCTTGCAGGAGGACCTGCTCCGGCGCGGCCCGACGCCGTACTCCATCGTGCGCGCAACCCAGTTCTTCGAGTTCATGGACGCGACCTTGTCCTGGACCTCCGACGACGACACCGTCCGCCTGCCCGCGACCCCGATCCAGCCGATGGCCGCCGCGGACGTCGTCGACGCGGTCGTCGAGGTTGCCACCGGCGCCCCGCTACAAGGGATCCGCAACGTCGCCGGTCCGGATGTCTTCCCTCTCGACGAACTCGGCAGACTCACCCTGGCGGCCGAGCACGACAGTCGCACCGTCGTCACCGACGACAAGGCTGGCATGTTCGCAGCCGTCACCGGCGATGTACTCACCGCAGGACCGGACGCATACCTGGCACCCACGCACTACCGGGACTGGCTCCAGACGGCCCACTGAACCAGGAAGACCACGTCGGACTCGTCGACCCCGTCCATACAGACCGATCTCGTCGATGGGCGTCACACCGCCGACGGCCGAGCCGACCTCGCCGTCGGCGCCACCGCGATCACCGCAGTCGCCGCCGAACTCGGTGTTTCCGCCAGCCTCACCGCACCCCAGTCCTGCCGCACCCCAGCGGTATCCAGGTGCTGCCAGTAATTGTTTCAGTGCGAGCGCATGTCGCGCAGGGCGTCCCGCACTCGATCGAATACGGCCAGCGGCGGGCTCGTCACGAGGTTCGCCAGGCCGGTCTCGCCCGCGTGCGGATGCGGACGGGTCGGGGCGAGCTTCTCGGCGGCGCGCACCATGCCGGCCCAGCGTTCGAGTTGGTTCACCGAGAACTGTTTGCGCAGGAAGGGGAATTCCTCGGTCTCCTCATGTGCGGCATGCTCGGTGACCTTATCGGCGAATTCGGCGAGCTTGGCATCGAAATCGGGATGGTCGACGCCCAGGTCGTACAGTTCGGCCAGCGCGTGCTTCACCGCGTTCTCCTCGGCCAATCTGGGCCTGATGATGTCGTCGGCGCCGAAGGACGCGCGCCGCGCCACCGAGTGCACAACCTCCTCCTCCGCGGTTTCATGCACCGCGAGCAGGCGCACCAGCTCGGCGAACAGTTCCCGCTTATCGTCCTGGCCCGACTTCAACTTGTCGAGCAGGCGCCGGATCTGCTCGTGCTGGGCGGTCAGCAGATCGATCGCATTCTGATCCAGCTTTCCCATCGCGCACCTCATTTCTGCGGCGGAGTACTACACATCTTCCTCCGAAGGCCGACCAGCGCGCCACGGGCAAACCTGCCGACGGGCCGTTTGCCGCGCGCCCCGGGTAGGTCGGCAATGTTGACCATGCCAGAGCTCCTTACGCGATGCCCTGGCCGAATGCCTGACCTGGGTCAATACGGTCTCACCCGCCGGGCCGCGGACGAGCGGGTGCGGCGAATCCTTGGCGCCGACGCCGCCGACCGCTCGATGCGGACAGTTCGCGTGGTCGCGGACTGATACGCCGACCTGCGAGCTTCGGCGACTGCCTACGCATACTCACACGCTGTCCAGCTATGCGCGGCCCGCTGTGGAAGCGAGCGCGGAGCCCCCAATCCGCCCCGTTGAGCTGCGATAACACCGCTCGGCCTTGACACCTGACGCACCGTAAAGGAATCATCTGATTCCATTAGAATCGACCGATTCCAATGATTTCGAGTGCGGACTCGTCCGCAGGAGTGCAGATGGACCAGCCGACGACGCGACCCGACCATGTGCCGATCGTTGTCATCGGGGCCGGTTTCGCGGGTATCGGGTTGGCGGTGAAGCTGCGCGAGGCCGGATTCCGCGACTTCGTCATCCTCGAACGCGGTTCCGACCTCGGCGGCACCTGGAGCGCCAACACCTATCCGGGCTGTGCGTGCGACGTGCCTTCGATGTTGTATTCGTATTCCTTCGCCCCGAACCCGAATTGGTCGCGCCGCTACGGCACCCAGCCGGAGATCCTCGACTACTTGCGCGGTGTGGCGAATAAATACGATGTGCCGCAACACATTAGGTACGACACGGAAGTACTCGACGCCGTGTGGGACGAGGCCGCGGGACGCTGGCGCCTCCGTACCGGGCGAGGGTCACTGACCGCCGATGTACTGGTTTCGGCGATCGGCCCGTTCAGCGAAGCACAGATCCCCCGCCTGCCCGGTATCGCGAATTTCACCGGCACCCAATTCCATTCGCTGCACTGGGATCACGACCACGAGCTGACCGGTGAGCGGGTCGCGGTGATCGGCACCGGCGCGTCCGCGGTGCAGTTCATCCCGGAAATCCAGCCCATCGTGGCACGCCTCACGGTGTTCCAGCGTTCGGCGCCGTGGATCGTGCCGCGCATGGATTGGGCGACCAGCACCGTCGAGCGCACACTCCTGCGCCGAATGCCCTTGCTGGGCAAAACGGTCCGCGCCGCATACTTCACCGGCATCGAGGGGTTCGGGCTGGTCGGATTCGTGGACAAGCGGTTCCGTCATCCGTTCGAGGCGCTGGGTCGATTGCAGCTGCGTCGGCAGGTTCCCGATCCGCGACTGCGCCGGAAGCTGACGCCCGATTACATGATCGGCTGTAAACGCGCGATCTTCTCCGACGCCTACTATCCCGCGCTGTCCAAACCCAATGTCGAGGTCGAGACCGCGGGGATCACGGAGGTCCGGCAGCGATCGATCGTCACGGTTGACGGCACCGAACACGAGGTCGACACGATCATCTGGGGCACCGGATTCGGTGTGCCGCCACGGATATTCGAGGCGGTACACGACACCGCGGGGCGCACCCTCGCACAACTGTATCGCGAACGCCCCCAAAGCTATCTCGGCACTACCGTCACCGGTTTCCCGAACTTCTTCACCACCCTCGGCCCGTTCGGCGCGGCCGGGAACCAGTCGGCGATCTTCATGATCGAGGCCCAGATCCGCTATATCGTGGACGCGGTAAAGAATATGCGCGACAAAGGACTTCGCCGCATCGAGGTGCGTCCGCAGGTCCAGCGGGACTTCGTCGAGGAGATGGAGCAACGCAGCCGAGACACGGTTTGGGTCACCGGCGGCTGCCGCAGCTACTACCAGACCGCCGACGGTCGACACAATGCCGGGCTGTATCCGAACTGGAGCTTCGAATACGCCAGGCGCACCATGCGATTCGATTCCGATGCCTACCTGATCGAGACATCATGAACCTGCTGCGGCTGCTGCCGACCGAGGACACCTTCGACGTGGCCGACAAGGTGGTGGTGATCACCGGCGCCGCACGCGGCATCGGTGCGGAACTGGCGCAGATCTTGCACCGCCGCCGCGCCCGGGTCGTCATGCTCGACCTGGACGAGGCCAAGGTCCGCACTGCCGCATCGCGATTGGGGTCACGTGCGGTCCCGCTGTGCGCCGATGTCGCCGACCGCGACAGTATGGTCGCCGCGATGGCGACGGTCCGTGACCGCTTCGGCCGCATCGATCTCGTGGTCGCCAATGCCGGTATCACCCCGACGCCCGCCACGCTGCGCACCATGGACCCCGCCGATTTCGACCGGGTCATCGGGGTCAACCTGACCGGCGTCTTCAATACCGTCCGACCGGTCCTCGACGATATCGTCGCCACCGGCGGACACGTCGTTGTGGTCTCCTCCTGCGCGGCATTCGCGCCCGGTATGGGCGGGTCCCCGTACATGATCAGCAAGGCCGGCGTGGAACAGCTGGGCCGCGCACTGCGGGTCGAACTCGCCGCCTCCGGCGCCACCGCCGGGGTCGCCTATTTCGGCATCGTCGACACCGCCATGACCCACCACACGCTCGACAACGACGAATTCGGCCGCGCGGCCGATGCCAAGCTGCCCTGGCCGCTCAACCAGCGCATCAGCGCCGCCCAAGCCGCGCTGGCCATCGCCGATGGCATCGCGCACCGGGCCCCACGCACCATCGCACCCCGGGTTTGGGAGCCCTACTCCCTGCTGCGCGGCGTCATCAATGTGCTGATGGACCAGTATCTCAGCACCGACGAACAGCTGCGGGTGCTGCTGCGCAAGCTGGAACAACGCCAGCGCGGCGAGTCCAGCAGCGCATGACATGATCCACACCGTGAGTTCGTCCGCCACCACCTGGCGCGGCAGCACCATGGCCAGCCGCGCCGCCGAGCGCCGCGAGCAACTCGTGCGCGCCGGCTACGCGCTGCTCGGCGGCGAGGGGGCAGCGGCGACCACGATGCGGGCGGTGTGCCGTGAAGCGGGCCTGAGCCTGCGCTACTTCTACGAGAACTTCGCCGATCGTGAAGCCCTGCTCATCGAGATCTACGACCAGACCGCACAGGGCCTCGTCGATGCCGTCACCACCCGGCTGCGCGATGCCCCCGTCGATGAAACAGCCCGTGCCCGAGTGGCTTTCGACGCCGCGGCGCAGTATTTCGCGGACGATCCGCGCCGTGGGCGGATCATGTTTCGCGAAACCCTGGCCGATGACACGCTGCGCGCTCGCGGTACCGACGCACTGCCCGCCTTCGTCACGCTCGTCGCCGCCCAACTCGCACCGGAGCAGGCCGCGCGCTTCACCTCCGCACCGGGCCGGATACCGCTGCCGGTCAGCGCGATATCAGGCGCGCTCGTCGCACTGTTCCTCGATTGGCTCGACGGCGATATCGAGGCCAATCGCGATCAGGTGGTCGACTATGCCACCCGACTAATACTGCAACGGCGTTTCAGGTGAGTGGGTGTCCTCGTCGCCGGTAGTGGCTGAGGCGGGCTTGATGTTGGCGTCGTCGTCGCCACCTCGACCAGGCCCAGACATGGGTGTCGGGGTGGTCCTCGCGGAGGATCAGGCGTGCGAGCAGGCGACGGATCTCGGGTAACGTGAGTGCGATCATGCCCTCGTCGTGGTCGGCGAGTCCCCTTTTGCGGCAACAGCTTTAGAGGTCGACAGCCAGGCCAGGGCGAGCATCGACAGCGTGATGTGGGCGTACCAGGCCCGCCAGGTTCGGACCTGGTAGTGATCGAGCCCGGCCTCGCCTTTGGCCTGCTGGAACGCCTCTTCCACATGCCAGCGGGACCCCGCGACCCAGGCCAGGTCGACCAGCCGCGAACGGGCCGGGCCGTGGCAGAGGTAGTAGGCGATCTCGAGTTCGCCCTTACTGTTGGGAGTCAGCGAGCGACGCGCCAACAACCAATGCCCGCGTCCGCGTTTCCAGGTCCCGTCGATCTGCCGGTATGCCCAGTCGTATTCGCGTGGCCCGTGCGCGCCGGCGCCGACCGACAACCGCTGCCACCGGCTCGCGGGCAGCTCTGCGATCAGGGTATCGGCGCGCGCGGTGCGGTCGGCGCGGGTGGTCATCGCGTGGTCACAGCGTGTGGCCATCACATACGACACACCGTGGCCCTCGAGCCACTCGCGCAGGTACCCGGCCTGACCGTAGGCCTCGTCGGCAGTGAACCACGAAAACGGCACCCCTGCCGCCAGCGCCCGTTCGAGCATGGCGATGGCCTGGCGCGGCTTGGTCGCGAACTCCACCTCGTCGGGGATACCCGCGTCCCGGCACCGGTCGCGGTCATCGATCCAGGACTGTGGGATATACAGCTCTCGATCGATCAGCGCATGCCCGCGTGGCGAGGCGTAGGCCAAGAACGTGCCGATCTGACAGTTCTCGGTGCGCCCGGCCGTACCCGAGTACTGTCGCTGCACCCCTGCCGAACGCCTGCCCTTCTTCACGAAACCCGTTTCGTCGCAGATCAACACCCCCTCCGGATCACCCAGATGCTCGACCACGTACGCGCGCACGTCGTCGCGGACCCCGTCCACATCCCACCCGCCCGTACGCAACAACCGCTGAATCCCATCCGGGCACACCGCACCGGCATGCTCGGACACCGTCCACCCGTTCTTGCGCTCCAGACCCGCCACCAAGCCCACCACATACTCCCGCGCCCGCGCCCGCGGCTCCACACGCCCGAACCGGCCCCCGATCCGCGACATCAACGAATCCAACTCGGCCACAACACGATCCAACACCACACGCAACATCTACCAGCACCCCGCCACTGAAAACGCCGTTGCAGTACTAACCATCAGCATTCTCGAGCTGAGCTGACTACAGCAGTCCACGCAACCGCAGATCGCTGACGTACTTGTCGATGAGTGCGGGCGTTAGATGCGGAATATCGTGTTCGGCACCGATTTTCGCGGCTTGTACGGCCGCGGTGAAACCGCTTGCCGGGAGTGCGGCGCCACGGATCGGCCGATCGGGTCGGCGATAGGCGTGCAGTAGCGGTAGCAGCGAGGCCTGGCGCTGTTTCTCAGGGAGCCCGCGCAGCGCGGTTTCGAATCGGCGCAACCATTCCTGATAGTCGTCGATCCGCCGGATGGGATGGCCGGATTCGATGAGCCAGTCGACGAATTCGTCGAGGGAGATGCCGTCGTCATGCGGATTGAGGACGTCGAAGGTGCAGAAATCGGTGCGCGCCTCGGCGCCGATGGCGGTGATCGCCTCCGCGGTGAAATCGACGGGCAGCCCGTCGTAGTGTGCGCGTTGGCGTTTGCCGTCAGCATCGGTCTCGTAGAACGAGTACGGGGCGATACCGGTGGCCACGAGGCTGAGCAGCAGTCGGGTGAACATGTCCGGAACGTTGAGCTGGCCGCCGAATCGACTGTGCGCCAGGATCATGTCGGATCGGAAGACGGCGACCGGAAGTCCGCACAGATCGTACGCTTCCCGCAGCAGGACCTCCCCCGCCCATTTGCTGTTCCCGTAGCCATTGGCGTAGCTGTCGTCGATGGCGCGCGTTGGGCTGATTTCCCGGATATCGCCGTCCTCCTCGAAGGACGCGGGCGGGATCTGGGCGGCGACGGCCACGGTGGACAGATACGTCACGGGCTTGATCCGCGAGCTTATGGCCAGGCGGATGATTTCCGCGGTACCGACCACATTGGGTCCGAACAGCTGGTCGTACGGCAGGACATGGTTGACCAGCGCTGCGGGGTGCACGATCAGATCGACGGTATCGGCCAGCCGATGCCAGGTCGCATCGTCCAGGCCGAGATTCGGTTCGCCGATATCGCCGGGCAGCACTTCGAGGCGGCGGGCGGCTAGCTCGCGATAGTGCCGCAGCAGCTCCGGATCACCGCTGTCGAAAGCCGCGTCGAGCCGTTCCCGCGCTGCCGCGGCGTCTTTGCCTCGGATGATGCAGACGAGCGTGCCGCCCGACTTGTCCAGTCGCTCCAGCCATTCCAAGCACAGGAAGCGGCCGAGGTAACCGTTGGCACCGGTCAGCAGCACCGTCCGAGTCTCGGTGGTGTGCGGGAGAGTCGTTGCGGCGGATAGTGTTTGCGGGTCGATGAACTTATCGAGTGTCAGTTCATCGGCACGTGCGAGTCCGGCGTGCGTATGGACCGCGGCGAAGGTGGGCCGGATCGCACCGCCGCCCTGCGCCGACTCGATGTACTCTGCCAACTCCCGCAACCCGTTGGCCGGGCTGACGATAACGCCCACCGGCACGTCGACGCCGACGATATCGCGGAGCAGATTCGAAAACGACAGCGCGGACAGGGAATCGCCACCCAGATCGGTGAAATGCGCATCCGGTCGCAGATCGGTTGTCGCACAACCGAGCAAGGCCCGCGCGGCTCGGCTCACGGTTTCCAGAACCGGCAAGTCGGCGGCTTCGCGACGCAGTGCGAGCAGTTCGTTCGTTTGCCCTTCGGCCAGTTCGGTATAGAGCTGCTGCAGCCGCTCGCCGTAGCGCTCGATCAGTTTGGGACGCAACAACTTGCCGATGCCGGTGAGCAGCCCGTTTTCGGTGGTGAAACGTTCGGTTTCGATGAGGAAATCGCGAGGGATCTCATATGACTCGAGATCGGCCTCCTTGGCGATGCGCTGTAGCGAATCACTCAGTGCCGCTTTGGGATCGGCGAGGTGCAACGTCTCCTCGGTCGGGACGACGACCGCGAGCAGATAGGCGCGTTCACTGCTGCCGTAAACGAAGATCTGCTCGAGCAGGGGGCTGCTCGCGTAGACGGCTTCCAGGCGCGCGACCGCGACGAATTCGCCTTGGGACAGCTTCAGCACATTATTGCGGCGGTCGAGGTAGACGAGTTCATCGTGGGCGAACTCGGCAACGATGTCGCCCGTCCGGTAGAAACCGTCCGCATCGAAGATCTCCGCGGTGACCTCGGGACGCTTGTAGTACCCGGGAATCATGGTGGTGGTCTTGAGCAGCAGTTCACCGCGCGGATGCGGCTGGTCGGTACCGAAGTATCCCAGCTCCGGCACGTCCACCAGCTTGTAGTCGAGCACGGGTGGACGGCGGATCATATGGTCGACCATGACGGCGCCGCCCGCCTCGGTCGAACCGTAGCCATCGTGCAGGTCCATCTCGAGTACCGACTCCATGAAGGTTTTCATCTCGGCGGCCAGGGGCGCACTGCCGACAACGGCCGAGATGAATCGGCCGCCCAGGAAGTCCTCGCGCAGTTCGGTTTTCACCGTACGGTCGAGTTCGGCGCGGTCGATACCCGGATCCGAACGACGTTCCATTTCGCTCTGATAGCGCTGGAAGACCATATCGCACACGCGTGGCACGAAGAATACCTCGGACGGCCGGACGAGCCCGATATCCTCGAACAGCGTGGAAATATCGCTCTTGGCCGTGAAATACGCGGTGCCACCACGGGCCAGCACTCCGTAGAGCGATAGACGTCCGGCCACATGGCTCATCGGCATGTAGTTCAGGCTGATCCCCGCGACCTCGGGCTGGAGCATCCACATCGCGGCCACCAACCGGCTGGTGTACATGGCACCCTTGGGGGTTCCGGTGCTGCCGGAGGTGTAGATCAGCAGTTCCAAGGCGTCGTCGTCGGGTACGAACAGCGGTGCGAACGGCAGGGTGCGACCGCGTTCGAGAACCGACTCCAGCGATTCCACCACAATCGGAGTGTTCGCCAGGCGACTGCGAGCGGATTCGAATGCGTCGCGCTGATCATCGTCCTCGGGGTGGTAGTCGAAGACCACGAGGCGTTCCGGCGCTGGTCCGGCGAGGACGCATTCCACTGCGGTAGCGAGGTTTTCGGGGGTCGCGGCGAGGATACGCGGTGCGGTCTCGGCGAGGATCGCGGACAATTGCTTCGGTGCGGCGCCGGCCTGCAGCGGTACAGCGACCGCGCCGAGATACAGGCACGCCAGATCGAGCGTGGCGTAGTCGCCGCTGGTGAAGCCGAATGTGGCGATGAAGTCGCCTGCTTTGATGGGGTTGTCGGGATTGTGATGCCAGGCTGCGGCGATCGCACCGACGCGCGCCCACAACTCGCCGTAGGTGATGGTCGCGAATTCGGGCAGCGGTCGCAGCGTGCACCGCCCCGACTCGTCCGTGGTGGGTTCGAGGACCCGATGCCCAAGCGCGGGGCGATCGGCGTAGGCCGCCATGACCATCGCCACGATCTGTGATGGCCGCATTCCGGGTTCTCGGATCGCGGCGGAAGTCTCCGGTATCGGTCGCGCGTCGCGAATGTCCGGATAGGTGGCATACAGGTCGGCGATGCGACTCATGACCGATTCCATACGCGTATCAATAATCATGGCCAGCCTCCTTCGGTCGCATGCCGACCGTCGGTCGTTCCTGCGGATTGAAGACGCCTGTATTCAGTAACATGTTAGCTTGGCTAAATATTCCAGGGCAATACACATTCGGTAACGGGCCTGGTCAGATAAGTGCGTCACGCGGCGCCATGCGATCCGGACGATCCCGCTCCCCGAGCTTGTCGAGACGCTATTCGGCGATCCAGTCTCTATTGTGCGCGGCTCGTCAACGAGATCATCCGGATCCGCGTACACACCCATGTGCCGCGCGTAATCATCGGCGATCAGGCGGCTCAGTTCATCCACCGGGTCAGCGCAGTGTCATAGGCGAATGCGCTCGATGCCGCTTGCGATCGGGCGTAGAGCCGGGTCGGATCCGCCGGACTCCATGCGGGAATGTACCGAGCAGACAAGGGAATCCGTGGTCTCCGGCAGCGGCACCGCAAAGTTGGGCTCGAAATGGCATGCAGTGCAATATCGCATCGCATGCATGTGCGCATAAAGTGCTGTGCCGCACGGAATGTCGAACCGCCTGGCTCGACCGATGGCCGCGCCCATAGCGTGGACGAGCTGGTCCGACAGATAGCGGGCGGCAGGATCGTCGGCACAGTGTGCATGGATCGATCAGGCGTAGGCGAACAGGGCGAGCGACGCTGCGGACAGGATCAGGTAAGGCAGGGGGTAGGCGAGGTCGGTGTACCACTTGGCTCGGATGATGGCGATTTCTGCGCCGAGGAAGTAGAGGACCAGGCAGCCGGCGGCGGTGAGGCCTAGTGGCAGGATGGCCAGGCCGATCAGGAGGCCGAGGCCGCCGAGGGCCTTCAGGACGGCCAGCGGGTTGAGGGTCCACTGTGGAAGGCCGTAGCCGCGCATGGTCTCGCGCACCCGGTCCGCCTTGACGATATCGAAGCCGGCGGCGCCGAACGCGGCCACGGCGGCGAGGATGGTGACGACGACATATGCGATGGACATGGGGAACTACCCTCCGGGTATCTCGGTGCTGTGGGTCTGCGATCGTGGGTGGGCACCCGATCGTCATTCACATGACGGATGCCGACCGCGAAAGGTGACCGATGCACGCACAGGAATTGTTGGCGCGACGATTCGAGACGCACCGCGATCACCTGCATGCCGTCGCCTACCGGATGCTCGGATCGGCCAGTGAAGCCGAGGACGCCGTGCAGGAGGCCTGGCTACGGCTGGACCGCACCGACCCGAGCGATCTCGAGAATCTCGCGGGGTGGCTGACCACGGTGGTCTCCCGGATCTGCCTCGATATGCTGCGCTCGCGGGCCGCCCGACGCGAAGATCCGATCGATCGGATCGCCGAACTCGGCGACGCCGCCTACGACCGCGATCCGGAAAGCGAAGCGGTGCTGATCGATGCGGTCGGACGCGCGCTACTGGTGGTGCTGGATGCGCTCGGTCCCGATGAGCGGGTCGCGTTCGTGTTGCACGATATGTTCGCCGTGCCATTCGATCAGATCGCGCCGATCGTCGGGCGCACCAGTGCCGCCACCAAGAAGCTCGCCAGCCGCGCCCGATCGCGGGCGCACTGCGCTGCGACCGCATCCACCGCCGAACTCGCCGAGCAGCGGCAGGTCGTGGACGCCTTCCTCGCCGCCGCCCGCAACGGTGATCTCGACGCACTGATCGCCGTCCTGGCGCCCGATGTGGTGCGTACGGCCGATCCGGCCGCGCTGCCCGCCGGGATGGCGCCGGTCGCACGCGGCGCGCAAGCGGTGGCCGGCGAGACCGTCATCCTGCGCCGCCGCTCCCAGGTCGCCACGCTCGCGCTGGTCGATGGCGCGGTCGGCATCATTGTCGCTCCGCGCGGCAAACTGCTACTCGCACTTGTGGTCCGGGTCGAGGACCATCGAATCGCGAGCTACCAGGTGATCGCCGATCCTGCTCGCCTGCGGCAGCTCGATATCGCCGTACTCCCCGAATTGCCCTGAGCCGGACATATCCCAGGCTGCCGCAGCTGAGTCCGCCTGCCGCTACGCGGCGATACCGACGACTGCGCCCTCCGGTGCGGGCATCGAGCGTGGCGACCGGAGTCGCTTACTTCAATCGCAGACCGCCCCGAACGATGCCGAGCCGACCAGCTTCGTATATTTGGCGAGCACGCCGCGGGTGTAGCGCGGCGGCAACGGTTTCCAGCCGTCGCGCCGGCGGTCGAGTTCTTCGGGGGCGATGAGCAGGTCGAGGGTGCCTGCGGCGACATCGAGGCGGATCTGGTCACCGTCGTGCACGAACGCGATCGGCCCACCATCGACCGCCTCGGGAGCGATATGGCCGACGCAGAGACCGGTGGTGCCGCCGGAGAAGCGCCCATCGGTGAGCAGCAGCACGTCCTTGCCGAGGCCCGCACCCTTGATGGCCGCGGTGATCGCGAGCATCTCGCGCATACCGGGACCGCCCTTCGGCCCTTCGTAGCGGATGACCACCACATCGCCCGCCGTGATCGTGCCGTCCTCCAGCGCATCCATCGCCGCCCGCTCGCGATCGAAAACCCGTGCCGTACCGGTGAATACGTCGGAATCGAAACCTGCCGATTTGACCACCGCGCCGCCGGGCGCGAGCGATCCGGCGAGAATCGTGATACCACCGGTCGGGTGGATCGGAGCTGCCATGGCCCGCACCACCTTTCCGTCCGGATCCGGTGGCGCGATGGTCGCAAGGTTCTCCGCGACCGTGCGACCGGTGACAGTCAGGCAATCGCCGTGCAGCAGCCCGGCGTC
This sequence comes from Nocardia sp. NPDC049707, assembly GCF_040674855.1. Classification (NCBI taxonomy): domain Bacteria; kingdom Bacillati; phylum Actinomycetota; class Actinomycetes; order Mycobacteriales; family Nocardiaceae; genus Nocardia; species Nocardia sp. NPDC049707. The sequence goes on from NZ_JBFANN010000002.1 coordinate 264,188, forward strand.
GAGCAGTGCCTTCATCATCACCGGCACACCGCCGATCCGGTCGACATCGGTCATCACATGCCGCCCGAAGGGTTTCACATCCGCGAGATGCGGCACCCGGCGGCCGATGCGGGCGAAGTCCGCCAGTTCCAGCTCAACTTTCGCGTCGTGCGCGATCGCGAGTAGATGCAGTACCGCATTGGTCGAGCCGCCGAATGCCATCACCACCGCGATTGCGTTCTCGAAGGCCTCCTTGGTGAGGATGTCGGCCGTCGTGATCCCCCGCCGCAGTAGTTCCACCACCGCCGCACCGCTGCGCCGCGCGTAACCGTCGCGGCGCCGATCGGTCGCGGGCGGTGCCGCACTGCCGGGCAGCGACATACCCAATGCCTCGGCCGCGCTCGCCATGGTGTTCGCGGTGTACATGCCGCCGCACGCGCCTTCACCAGGACAGATGGCCCGTTCGATGGCGTCCACATCCGCCCGACTCAGCAAACCGCGCGAACAGGCGCCGACCGCCTCGAACGCATCGATGATCGTCACTTCGCGCTCGCTGCCGTCGCTGAGTTTCGCGATGCCGGGCAGGATCGAGCCCGCGTACAGGAACACACTCGCCAGGTTCAGCCGCGCCGCCGCCATCAGCATCCCGGGCAGGGATTTATCGCATCCGGCCAGCAGCACCGAACCGTCGAGCCGCTCGGCCTGCATCACGGTTTCCACACTGTCGGCGATGACCTCGCGCGATACCAGCGAGAAATGCATGCCCTCGTGCCCCATGGAAATGCCATCGGAGACCGAAATGGTCCCGAACTCCATCGGATACCCGCCGCCCGCGAACACCCCCTCCTTGCACGCCGTGGCAAGCCGGTCCAGCGACAGATTGCACGGCGTGATCTCGTTCCACGAGGAGGCCACGCCGATCTGCGACTTGCCCCAGTCGCTGTCGTCCATGCCAACCGCCCGCAGCATGCCGCGCGCGGCCGTCTTCTCCAGGCCATCGGTGACGTCGCGACTGCGCGGCTTGATATCGGGACCGTTCGGATCATTCACCATGGCCACATCATTCCCCGCCCGCATCCGCACTGCTGCCGACCACGCGGACACGCCCGCGATTCGATCGCCGCCAGGCCGTTCGGACTCGCCATCGACCGCGGCCTACCGCGCGGTCGCGCCGCGCTTCACCCTGGCGCCATATGTTCCCCCGCCGACGAAGACGAGCAGCGCCACCAGTTGTATGGCAGCGGTGACGCTGACGACGGCGGTCAGCGAACGGGTGTAGAGCAAGCCCAACAGCGCGGATCCGACGAAGGCGGCCAGGCCTGAACCGGCGGCGAAAACACCATAGGCGGCACCGCGTCGATGCGCCGGGACCAAGTCGGCGACGGTGGCGCGGAGTGTCGATTCCTGCGCGCCGAGCACGGCACCCCAGAGCAATGCGCCCACGACTGCGGGAATCGCATTGTCCTGAAAGGCGAGTGGCGGGATGAGGGCCGTCAGTATGGGCACCGCCATGAGGATTCGGACACCGGCGCGGTCGTAGCACCAGCCGGTGAGCAGGGCGGCGAGGGCACCGACGGCCATTGCCGCGGCGTAGACAACCGGGATGACCGCCACCGGGACGAGATGGTGGGTGGCCAGGTGGAAGGCGAGCAGGCCGAAGCCGGCGAAACCCGCCGTCGTCGCGGCCGCGAAAGTCAGGTAAGTCCAGAATTGCGACGACAATCTGGTTGGCACCGTTGCGGTTTCGGTTGTGCGCACCGCCGGTTCGTATGCGGCCGGATTCGGCACGCGGGCCCACAACCGCGCCAACGCCACCAAGACCGCGACACCTGGTATCGCCAGTGCGTAGAACGCAGGGCGGAAGTCGCCCGCCGAGAGCACGAGTATCCCCGCGACGACGAGCGGCCCGACCAGCGCACCGAGCTGGTCGAGTGCCTCGTGTACCGCGAACCCACGACCTCGACCGACGGCCGCCGCCGCATGCGATATAAGCACATCCTTCGCGGGACTGCGCGCCGCCTTTCCGGCCCGCTCCGCGATGACGAGCACCCCGGCCGACCACAGCCCGGTCGCCAACCCGAGCAGCGGAACCGAGGCGACGGTAAGGGTGTAGCCGCCGAACGCCAGCGGCCAGTAGGCGCGCGTCCGATCGGTCAGCGGACCGCTCACCAAACGACCGGCGAGCGCGAATGCCTCACCCGCACCGGTGATCAGACCCACCAGAACAGCGCTCGCGCCGAGTGAGGCCAGATACGGGCCGGTGACCGCGCGAGCGCCCTCGTACACGATATCGGCGAGCAGACTGACCACACCGAATCCGACGACGAACCGCCAGGGACTCATCGCCGTTGGTCCGGGCATGACCGCCGACACGCTCAGAGAATAGCGACAATACCCACACCGGAGCTACTCGAGCGATGCCGCCAAAGGTCGTTGTTCCGGCCGACGGGGCACGCTAGCCTCGGACGCTCGCGAAGCCCATGGGCGGCGTTGGCGACGGACCCGTGCGCAGCACCGGGCGGAAGTCGGGAAGTGCGGGCAGCACATCGGCATTGCGGGCGGCATAGCAGCGCACCCGCGGGAGCGCCCGGGTTACCTCGGCCCGCTCCACCGGTTCGGCATCGATGAACCCGATGGTGTCCAATTCCAGGCCGAGGGTGTGTGCGATCCGCAGTACCGACGCCGATTTGCGGCCCCAGCCGATCTCGATGGCCGAGAACGTGTCGTAGAGCCCGTGCCGGTAGAGCTTATTGAGGGTGAGGTCACGGTCGCTGCGGCTGGCAACGGCGTGCCAGATGCCGCGCTCGCTGAGCTTCCGCAAGGTGCGCAGGGCACTGGGGCGTGGTGCGCCGCTGGTCGCATCGCAGACGACACCATCCCAGAGGGTGTTGTCCAGTTCCCAGACAAGACATCTCAGAGCCGGTGTCATCGCCTGCCCCTATCGGTTGGTCAGCACTGCCTCTCCTGCCGTGTCGCCGGCGGATGGGCTACTGCGAAAACCATCCAGCGAACGGCACGTGCCGGACAAGCCCCCGCTTCCTCGGGCGCCCGTTCGACCGTGGCGATACTACCGGTACCGCCCGCGAATGCTCCTGTCAAAAGCAGTAGTAGCGGCCAACGAGCCGCTCATAGACTCGAGCGGGGGTGAATCGTCGGATCGAGAACGAGAGCCGAACGTCGCTGTCACACAGGTAGGTTTGGCGTGGTTCGGGTGCTTCCAAGATTGTCCGCACCTTTCTGGCTACCGTCTGCGCGGACTGTCCGCGCTCCGGATATCCGGTTACGCGCGCCAGTGCCGAAGTCCGATCGGCCGTGTAGTCCTCGATCGGATCGGCCACGCGCGCACCGGAATCGCTGATCGGAGTGACCATCCGCCCCGGCGCGAGCGCCGGGGCGGTCGAGGAGTTCTCGATAGAACTCGATGCGTGGTTTCGAGCAGCGCATGTTCTCGCCGCTGGTGCGGAAGGTGAATCCAGGGATACGACATAACGAGCCCTCATCGCCGACATCCTCGGGGTGTTCAGAACGGTGTCTTCGGTGTTCCGTCGGGTAGGCCTGCGAGCGCGGTGAGGCCCATGCGTAGGGCACCCGACGCTTCCAGCAATACTTCCCTGGCGATTGGGCTGATACCGGTGGCGTTCACGAGGCTGTGAATCACCCCGGGGTGGCGACGAATCGCGGTCGGCACCCCGGCCGCGGCGAGTTTCCGTGCGTACGCTTCGCCTTCGTCCCGCAGCACGTCGAATCCCGCGACCGCGATGTATGCCGGTGCCACACCCGAGAGATCATCTTGCAGTAGCGGCGAGACGCGCGGGTCGGTCACCAATGCCGGGTCGGTCAAGTAGTGGTTCTTGTACCAGTCCATGACGGCCTCGGTGAGGAAGTAGCCGTCACCGAAGAGCCGGTAGGACCCATGTTTGGTGGACACATCCGTGATCGGCATGAAAAGCAGTTGAAATGCCGGGACCGGCGTCGGTGCCTTCCGCGCGGCCAGCGCGGTCTGCTGTGCGATGACCGTGGCCAGGTTGCCGCCCGAGCTCTCACCGCCGACACCGATCGCATGGGCGTCGATGCCGAATTCGGTCGCGTTGGCCGCGATATGAGCGAATGCGGCGAGCGCATCGTCCAAGCCGAACGGAAAGGGATGCTCAGGTGCCAGTCGATAGTCGACGGCAATCACCATCAGGGACGCGTACTGGGCAAGGTAGCGGGCGACCGAATCGCTGGCGCTGAGATCGCCGAGTACCCATCCCCCGCCGTGGCAGTACACCAATGCCGCGGCCGGGCCATCGATCCCGGACGGGCGGTACAACCGGGCGGGAATCTCGCCGGCCGGGCCGGGAATGGTTATGTCGCGCACGGTTTCGACCGGTAGTTCGTCACCGAAAACCCAGGCCTCCGACGTGGCCTGAGCGCGGGCTTCCTCGACGGGCAAGCGGTCGAAGGACTTGGTGACCACATTCAGCAATCGCACGCCCGCTTGGGCGTCCAGGTCGAGCTCTTGGTCGTCGACGCGGATCGGTTTGCCCGCGATGAGGCGCTTCACACCGACAGGTAGTAGCGATGTACCGCGGGCAACACCGCGTGCGATGCGCTCTGGAAGGGTGTGGGACTGCGTGGACAGATCCACGCAATCAGTCTGAGCTATGCGGTGTACGACCACAACAGCCCGAGCACAGGCAACGGCGCGGTGTGCGGTTCGCCACGTCAGGAGTTCGGCCGGGCGGGTGTTCGGACGGCTATTTCGCCACCCAGTTCGTAGCCGCCACTCAGCTGCAGTCCGTCGCCGCTCCAGAAGCTTCCGGGGTCGTACGAGTTGGGGCTTCGGTGTTGCGGCAGCAGTCCCATCGACTGGTAGGTCGCCGCCACGATCTCCGCGCAGTACGCGCTCTCCAACTCCTGGACAGCCGCTCGGCGCGATCGACGACGGGGCAGGCGTGCGCGGCCGCGTAGCCAGCGTCCGGCGAGAGCGGCGGTGGAGGGAAACGGGGTGCCGTCGAGTCGAGCGATGGTGCGCAGCAAGCTGTCTTCCATCTCTCGCGTTGCCGGACAGTTCAATTGGCGCAACCAGGCCTGCTGACCGTAGCGGTGTGCCCACACCAGTACCGCGTCACGCAGGTTGTGCAACTGGACGCCGCGGTGCGCGACGCCCGACCACATATCGGGCAGAGATCGACCGAGCTCCGCATGCCAGATCAACGCGGGCAGATCGTCGAGCACCACCGACATGCCGACATGGTTCACCGGACTGTTCGTCGTCATCCGAATCGCCCGGTCGGCCGCCGAATGGCCACGGAACAGCCAGATGTCGCCGGTTCTGGTGAGCTCGAGCGCCCGATCGAGACTGATGCTCGTCCCCGTCATGGACGTAGCGTATGCGGTATGAGGTGGTGGAAGACAGTGGGATTGGCGGGCGCGGCCGGTGTGGTCGCGACCGGTGTGGTGATCGTGCGCGCTGAGCGCCGTCGCCGTGCCTACACTCCGGACCAGGTCCGCGAACAACTGCACGTGCGATTCGCCCAGGCGACCTCGGCCGAGGCGACCGCCGAAACCGTTGCTCCAGCACCTCGCGACGCGGTCGGCATCCGTACGCGCATCCGACGTCTGTTTCGGCGCTGACCACAGGGCCCCGCCGCGGCGGGGCCCTGTGACGGCTGCTGCGACACTCGCTACTGCGGCATATCGCCCACCATCACATTGGTGTCGATGATTCCGAATACCTCGCCCTGCGGCGCCGCGACCATCGCCATCCGCCCAGCGGGCGAGTCGGTGGCGGGCATCAGCACCGTCGCCCCGAGCTGGGCGGCCCGCTCCACCCCGGCGTCGACGTCGTCGAACTGGAACCAGGCCAGCCAGTGGCTGGGCACGGGCTCGCCGGGCATCACGGTGTCGTCGTTCATGCCGCCCGCGGGCTCGTCACCACCGCGCGGGGTGAACATCGCGTAGATCATGTTCTTGCCGTCGCCGATGTCGGCGTAGGTGTAGCCGAAGACGTCGGCATAGAACTTCTTCGCGGTGTCCGGCTGCCGGGTATGCAATTCGTTCCAGCAGTAGGCGCCGTGCTCGTTGTAGACGGCGGCGCCGTTATGCGCGCGGGCCTGCCAGACGCCGAATATCGCGCCGACGGTATCGACCCCGATGAACATGCGCCCGGCGTCGAGCACGTCGAACGGGGGCATGGCCACCTGCCCGCCGGCCTCGGCCACCTGCTCGGCGATTGCGTCGACATCGTCGGCGGCGAGGTAGGTCGTCCACACCGAAGGCATCCCCGCCTGCGGCTTGGGACCGATTCCGGCTACCGCGTTCCCACCCTTCGATCCCATCAGATATCCGCCGGCCTCATCCCCACCGCTGCCGATAGTCCAGCCGAACAGACCGGCATAGAACTCGCTCGCCTTCACCGGGTCGTCGACCTGGCAGTCGACCCAACACGGGGTGCCCTCGGACCAAGGTGTGCTTCGAACAGGCATCGGTATCTCCGTTCACTCGTCGGTTGCCTGCAGCCGCGGGCGGGTGTACCGATCCCACCCGACATGATGCCGATCACACTGCTTTCTAGTAGTGAACCAGCATCTTCAGCTGGCGTCCTGGAGTTTGCTGAACGTTCACAGTCGCCCGCACGCCGGATCCGGGCATCCGAATGCCACCGCGCCGATTGTGCGGATCAGCCAAGTAGACACGCCGGCGCCGACCGGGAAACAGAGGCGGGGTAGAAATCGGTTCACCGGTATCGGATCGCATGACGGTGGGCGCACCCGCCGAACAGGCTCGGGGAGTCAGGGTTCGGCCTGTTCGGCCGCGGTGCACGCCCTCTCAGGCGAGCGAATTCCACGGTCTCCCGCAGTGCCTCCGGATGGCTCTGTCCGCGGCAGACGGGCGAGCGATCCAGAATGCTCCACCCCCAATCTCCGAGAACTCGAAATCACCTCCCCCCGAACCTGATCGGCATCCCTGGGCGCGGCTGATCAGACGACCACCACGCATTGCCATCCCATCGGTTCCGGTCCACAATACGTGCACGTCAGGGTGATTCGGGTTCTAGCATGAAGCGGGTGCGTCTGCTACTTCCGCTCTTACTTCTCCCACTCGCCGCCTGCGCCGACCCGACACCGACGCCGAGCGCACCGACCATTACCACTACCGAGTATGTCCGTACACCGGCGGACTGTACGAAATTGGAGCTGACCGCACTCGTCGTCGAACCGGGCCACGGCTATATTTTCGGCACGCATGCCGAATGGCTGCCCAAGGGGCAGTTCGTTCGGATCCGAGTCGCGATTACCAATGCCGACAACATATTTCACACGACCCGCACCAGCGACTACGAACTCGACGACGCAACGGGGACCGCGCATCCGGTCAGCAACGATGCCATGGCCATCAAACGTCAATCCACCGAGGTGACGATCGGTGCCGGGAATCGACTGGAACTCGATCTCTGGTACGACATCCCACTCGACACCGCCCCGAAACTCCTGCGCGACAATGTCTGTGCCACCACCACCACGCTCCCTGGTTAGTCCGCCAGTTTCAGCGCCTGTCGAATCGTCAGCCTCCCTTGGGTCTGCATCGGCGATGCTGATAGCAGATCTTCTCCGCGATCACGACGATGCCGTAGGTTGCGACCGCCATGCCGACCGCCGGTATTTCTGTGACTATCCCGGTCGCCTGTTCCTGCCATGTCACATACGCGACCGAGCACAGGAACTGCGGTCCCTTCTCCGGTTTCGCGATACCCGATGTAATATGCGCCATTCTGGCCTGCACGAGGGGCACCGGATCCACCACACCAGATAATCGCGCATGACGATCGCATGACGGTTTTCCTCCGCGGCGCAGTGCCCGACCCAGGTGCCCCGGACACCGCCAGTGAGTACGACTCCGAGATCTCCCGGTGATAGGAGGCAGATTGTCCACGGTGAGCAGGTTGGTCACCACGGCGGTTCGCGCGACCTCCGGCAGCATCGTTTGCTTCGGATACCCATCGATGCCGCCCATGACCGCTGCGAAATCCCCTCGCGCCCACCGCGCGGCCGATCCGGTGATCACCGCGGGCCAACCGGCAACCGGAACCAACGGCGATTCCACCACTTGCGCGGCCTCCGCCATACAGGTGCGAGTGATAGTACCGAGATCTCCGCGCCGCGTGCATCGGGCCTGAAAAGGCAAATATTCGACCAGTTCAGATTCCATGTTCTTGCTGCCGGAACCAGCTTGTTCGCCCACCATGACTCCAAAGATCAGCTACGTTCGGGCCGAAATCGCATACCCGTTTCGGTAATTGGGAAAGTCATCACACCGCGCCGACCAGCTCGAACGAAATCACAAGCAGCGGAGCGATTCTCGGTAGCAACATTTCCGGTCATTCGGATGGCCGGATATCACCGGGCAAGACCGATGCCCGACGCGGACACCGACGCAGGCGCGCCACCCCGACGCAAAGGCTGTAACACTCGGCGGCAATTCACCGACGGCACCGAGGACGGCACGCCGGTGCCCAACGGACCTGTGAGCGGTCCTATGACTAAGGTGGAATCCCTATGCTGCGGGTCATATGCCCGATAGCATCGAGCGCCTTTGTGTCGTTCGGTCGATCCGAGCAGTGCATGGCGACGAGTTCGGGCATAACCCCCATATGGAAGGATGGCATAACCCATATGAGCGGCACACGAGAAAAGCTGGAGGAGCTCCGGGACATCCTGGAGCTAGCCGAGGAACCCGCTGGCGAGACCGGCATCGCGAAACGCAAGAGCAAAGGCATACCGAGTGCGCGCGAGCGCGTCCGCATGCTGTTGGACAAGGGTTCCTTCGTGGAAATGGGCGCGCTGGTGCGCCATCCGGGCAGCACCGACGGCATGTACGGTGACGGCGTGGTCACCGGGCGCGGCTACATCGACGGCCGACCGGTCGTCGTCATCGCTCACGATCAGACCGTGCACGGCGGTTCGGTCGGTGAGATGTTCGGCCGAAAGGTCGCCGCCGCAATGGAATTCGCGCAGGTAAACGCCTGCCCGGTGGTGTCGATCAACGATTCCGGCGGCGCCCGCATCCAGGAGGCGGTGACATCGCTGGCCTGGTACGCGCTGATGTGCCGACGCCAGGAGGATCTGTCCGGCTTCGTGCCGATGGTCGCGGTCATGCTCGGCAAATGCGCGGCCGGTTCGGTATACGGCCCGATCAATATGGATGTGCTGGTCGCGACCGAGAAGTCGTATATGTTCGTCACCGGTCCGGAGGTCATCAAGGGCGTGACGGGTGAGGTGGTCAGCGCCGACGATCTCGGTGGCGCCATCGCCCTACAGGCCAATGGCACGGTGCACCATGTCGCCGCTGACGAGCAGGCCGCCTTCGACTGGGTCCGCAGCTATCTGAGCTACCTGCCGTCGAGTTGCCTGGAACAGGCTCCGGTGGTGAATCCGGGCCTGGAACCGGAGATCACCGCCCACGACCTCGAGCTGAACTCGATCATTCCGGATTCCGACCGGTCCGGTTACGACATGCACGAGGTGCTGCTGCGCATCTTCGACGACGGCGACTTCCACGAGATCGGCGCGGGCACAGCCCAGAATCTGATCACCGGCTTCGCCAGGGTCGATGGACGCAGTGTCGGCGTGGTCGCCAATCAGCCGCAGGTACTCGGTGGCGCGCTCGACGGACTGTGCTCGGATAAGGCGGCATATTTCATCCGGCTGTGCGATGCCTTCGGTCTGCCGCTGATCTTCGTCGTCGACACCCCCGGCGTGCTGCCCGGCCTCGAAGAGGAACGCAACGGCGTCATCAAGCGCGGCGGCCGGTTCTTCCGTGCGGTCATCGAGGCCACCGTGCCGATCGTCTCGATCGTGACGCGCAAGGCCTACGGCGGCGGCTACGCTGTGATGGGCTGCAAGCCGCTGGGTGCGGACCTGGCCCTGGCCTGGCCGACGGCACAGATCGCGGTCATGGGCGCCGAGAGCATGGTCGGCATCATCGGCCGCAGACAGCTGGAGGCGACCCCGCCCGACCAGCGCGCCACCGTGCGCCAGCAGATGATCGATTTCTACAACGCCACCGTGGCCACCCCGTGGACCGCGGCCGAACGCGGCTATATCGATGCCGTGGTCGAGCCGTCGCAGACCCGTCTGGAGATCCGCAGGGCGCTGCACCTGCTACGGGACAAGGGCGCGGTCCCACAGCACAACCCGCGCAAGCACAGCCTCTTCCCGGTCTAGGCAGTCGACGCAGATCGAGTCTGTATGCCCGTTTGTGTTGCGGCACAGCGCAAACGGGTATCGATCGTGCGATATCCGATGTGCGTTCGCTCGCCGCGCGGCCTGATACCGCTGTGCCCTGACATCATCCGCGCCCACCGCGAGTGTCCCTATCCACTCGAATGAGCGCGCCGCACTTCGGCACTAGGCTTGATCCGGACGCGTCCCGTGATTGCCCCACATGCGGTCCACCGTCGCCCATTCGGCCTCCCACAACCGAGCCCTGCGCCGATCGAGCGCGCGGCGCAGCAGTGCGTAGCCGCAGCCGAAGCCAACCGCGATCCCGAAGACCATGCCGGTGGTGATCAGCAATGCCTTGCTCAATGCCCGGGTGCTCGACGGCGGCTCGGTGACCTTGCCCGCCCCGTCGAGCCAAATCTGCACCGTGGCACCAGCTTTCACCAAACCGGTGGCCTGGTAGTCGCTGGTATGCGTGACACCGTCGGCGTCGCGCCACTGCGCCCGAGCCGGGGTGATGGGCGCATACAGCGGTGCCTTGCCGACCTCGAGCACGGTCGCGTCGACCTCGTGCAACTGCGCCGCTTCCGCCCGCACGATGCGGTCTTCGGTCTGATAGATCCGGCCGCCGACCGCCATCGACAGCAGCGGGGCGATGATCAGGAACAATAATGTGAGCACCGCGGCGACCGCCAGTTGCAGACGATCCTCGCGGCGGCGCATCGGATTTCGATCCAGGCCGACCCGGCGGCAGGTGCGGCGGACAACGTTCGGCGACCCGGTTGCTGCGGTCATGACGGTGACACCTCGCTCTGGAATTCAGCTCTCAGCCCGTGAAGGGTGTCGAAGAATGCGTCGATGAGATCGGGCAATCCGTCGGTGTCCGAGCCCGTGCCCCAGGCCTGAAGGGCGGCGATCAGCAATCCGGACCCGGCCGCAACGGCCACCTCCGGCCGCCGGTCCACCGCGGGATCGACATCGAGTCTGGCGGCGATGATCCGGACGGATTCGCGCTGCCCCTCGAGCCGGATGCGCTGATAGCCCGCGGCCAGTGCCGGTTCGTCCTCGAAGCGTTGGAACAGTGCCCAGCGCCGGGCCAAACCCGCGGCCTTCGGTCCGGTGTATTCGGCGACCAGCCAGTCGTGCAGCGCATTGCGGTAGGCGACCAGCGGCGGCTCGGACCGGGGACGACGGCGCAGCGCCTCGTTGAACAGGTGCACGTCCTGGTCGATTTCACCGAGTACGGCCTCCTCGATGGAGGAGAAATGACGACTGAAGGTCCGCCGGGTGACCCCGGCGCGCTCCGCGATGTCCTCGACGGCCACCGAATCCAACCCACGCTCGTTGAGCAGGTCGAACGCGGCGCGCGACATGGCCGCGCGACTGCGCAGCGTACGCAACCGACGGCCGTCGAGGTCGACTTCGTCGTCGATACCCATATCGGCAGTCTACGCCCTATTGTCCCGTCGGGACATTAGTTCGGTGTGATTCGCATCAGGGCTTACGCGCCAGCCCGGTAACGATGAACTGCTCCCAGACGGTGAACTCACGGCCCGCGCCGGCGACCGCTGCCGCGGCACCGACTCGATAGATCCAAAATGCCCCATTTCCGCAAGCATTCGCACATCTGCGAGTACGTTCCCAACATCTTCGGCCCAGCATCTTCGGCCCAGCATCTCCAGCTCAGCGCAGCAACACCTCCGCGCTGGCCCGGCCGAACAGCTTGCGGCCGTCGGAGATCGCGGTGAGGGCGATGGTCGCCGCACGGCGGTCCGGATCCAATTCCTTGACCCGGCCGCGGAATTCGATCTTGCTTTGCGAGGTGGCCGCGACCGCGGCGAATCCGGCGAACCGCACACCGAATTCGGTCATCGCGGCCGGATCGCCGAGCCAATCGGTGAGATAGCTCGCGCCGAGGCCCATGGTCAGCAGGCCATGGGCCACCACGCCGGGCAGTCCCGCGGCGACCGCGACCTGCTCGCTGAAGTGGATCGGATTCGAATCACCCGATACCCCAGCATAATTCACCAGATCGCCGAGGGAGAGCGGAACGACGCGGGTGGGCAGTTCGGCGCCGATGCGCAGTTCGTCGAATTCGGGGATGCCGCACGATGCCCGCACCGTGATCTTGTCCACACCGGCCTCGGGCAACACCTCGTCGAAGCATTCGAACATCCTGCTGTCCACCGCATGTTCCGGCCGCCGCCGAATCGGGTCCTGCCGTTCGGTCAGCGCCTCGCCGGTCATGATGACGCCGTCGACCGCCGCGACCAGTTCGGTGGCCGCCTCGGCCCCGGTGCGTGCCACCACGGTGGTGTACGCGGTCTGCAGCAGTTCGTTGTACTGGTTGGTGAGCACATTCCGGATGAGCATGAAGTCCATATCGCTGAACTGCCGGAACGATTCGACGTAGGAGTCGCAGCGCAGTCGGTCACCGGCGATGAGCGGCCGGTGCACCCGAATCCTCTGCTCGGTCTGCAGCACCTGGCTGAAGTCGTAACCGGTCAGCACCGAATCGAACATCTTGCGCTGCAACAGCGGCCAGATGATCGACGAAAAGGTGGGCGGTGCGATGAGCCCGTCGTAGCCGAGTTCCCACGCCGCGTCCTCATACCAGTGCGCCGGGTGGAAGCCGCGAACCGCACGGGCGAATTCGCGAATCTTCTCCCGCCCGACCTCGTAATGGTCGGACATCCGATAGTGGCGGCCCACCATCGCGCTGGCCTGCTCAGATCCACTCGACACCGTCACATATCATAAATCGCGGCCAAGCGCCGGATGCTACGCTGATAGCAGATCGTAATAAGTCCCTTAACATTCATCATCCGCAGGCATGCCCTGCAGACGCTGATCCAGCCAGATCATCGCCTCGGGATAGCCGAGTGCACCGGCGATGATGTGTTCACCGAGGACGCTGCGATACACCGCCGACACGCCGAGGTCGCACTGCTCCCGGTAGAGGTTGCGCGCGCCCTGCGCCGGAATCCAGAATTCCTGCTCGCCGTTGTAGATGTAGAGCGGTGCCGCGGACCGCATGCCCGCCATGCGTGTCATGTCGTAGATCTCGGTGGCGACCTCGGAATGCAGCGGATCCGGAATCTTGGCGGCGATATCGATAGGCAGCATCAGCACCCCGACCGCGCCGAATACGCTGCCGCACAGATCTTTCAGCGGTGACGTCGCAGCCCACTGTGCCAGATTGTTCATGCTGGCCAGGATCTCCGGGCGCTCCCGGCCGACACCGAAGGTCGCGGCCAGGAAGACCCCCGAGGCGAGGTTGCCGTTCATGCTGCGCCCGAGGATTTCATAGTCCGCGGGCACGCCGCCGAGCGCGGCGCCGACGATCGATCCGGCCAATTCCGGCGCGTAGCTCTCGATCAGCTTCACCGCCCCGTTGGTGGCGATGGCGCCGCCGGAGTAGCCGGTCATACCGAATCGGCTGTCACCGAATTCGTCGGGGCGCAGTCCGCGCACCGCGCGAATGGCATCGAGAACGGCATGTCCGGCGACGTAGGGCTCCGCATAGGCCATCCACGGTCCCTCATGGTCCGGAACCAGCACCGCGTAGCCGCGCAATGTCGCCAATTGCGTTGTGGGCGGAACGAAGTCGGTGATGCTGGTATTGGGGGACCAGCCGTGCGCGAGGGTGTAGCCAGGCGTGCAGTCCCGGCCGAGCGCGTCGATCGGGAGGTTGTTCACCACGACCGGTCGGCTGCCCGGACCGGGCCATGCGGTGGCCGGAATGATCAATGTCGCGGTGGCATACGAGGCCGCGCCGCGCGAATCGGTGGTGCGATATTTCAGCAGCAGCGCCTGCCGTATGGGCACCAGCACCAAGGGCGCGGCGGTGGCGCTGACATCCCGCACCTCCACCAACTCGCCCGGTGCGTAATCGTCCAGATTCGCCGGCCACACATCGAAGATCGGATCACCGATGGCGCTCGGTGCCGAGGCCTGGCGCAGGGCGGCCAGCGCCGGGGACAGGGTCGTGGCCTCCGGCATCGGATCAGGCACCTGCGGCCCGGCAGCGATCGGTGGTGGCGGGATGACGCCATCGATCCACCGCTGCAGATCCGGCAGGATCGAACCACCGTCGGTCGGAATCGGTAAGGCGGGCAAGCCGGGAATGGCGGGCGGGGCCGGTGCGGGCGGTTCGGCCGCCGCCTCCCCCATCGCGACCGGACACACCAGCAACAGTGCGAAAACGATGACACGCAGACAGCTCATTGACACAGGCCCCAGGGTGCGACGTCGGGTTTCCCTGGCGCCGGGTTTATGGTGCCTTCGCCCCCGAAATGCCCCTGAGTGCCGAGGCCAGAAAGTCAGGCTATCCGAGGCGGGCAGATCGGATGCCCTGCCGTGCCCAAGTTGTGTATGTCACGTCGCCGAATCGCAACAATCCGAGCTGAATCCGCTTGTCCAGCAATGCGGATCCGACTCGGCCGCGATCCGGCATCCGCCGGATCGCACCAGTTCTGTTGTCCGCGTTCTCAACAGTTGCTCGGCGCCACCTCTCCCCGGAATCGCGCGTCCAACCAATTCAGCGCTGCTGGAATGCCCAGAACCGCAGCGGTGAGATGGTCGGGAACCGGGATCTGCTCGGACTGCACCCGCGCCCCGGCCGCGCACCAGCGCTTATCGGTATTCACCACCGCATCGATGGGAATGAGTCCATCGATCGGCGAATGCCATTCGAAGACAGGTGTTTTCGGCACGCCGTCGTAGAGTTCGAGGCTGTTCTCCTCGACCACCGCGCGTGCGGTGGCGTCGTTGATCATCGAGGTAGACTTCGCGAAGTCCAGCGCACCGCGCCCCGCGCCCGTAGCCAGGATGTCATTGGTGCAGCTGTTGGCGATCGTGGCCTGTGCGACAAGACCGCGCTCATTGAGTTGGTCGCTGAGCGGGAAGCGGTCGGGATACTCGCGCTCCAGGCCGAGTCCGGCCGCCAGGGCGAGCCCGAAAACCGGATGCGAGTTGAGACCGAGGGTCTCCAACATGGTCACCAGATTCATCGGCACACCGCCCATGGCGGCTCCGGCGATCTCCAGTTCCGGCGCATATCTGGGAGCCAGTGCGGCCGCCCATGCGGTGGCCATGCCGCCGCCGGAGTATCCGACCATCGATACCGGACTCTGCTGTACCTGTAGTTCGGCGACCTGCTTTACCGCCCGGATACCGTCGAGGGTGATCATGCCGCCCAATTTGGCCGCGCCATAGGCGAAATTCGGACCGAGGTGATCCGGCAGCGCGACGCTCCAGCCGCGCGAGAGCAGCACATTCCAGCCGGGCGCCTCCCGGACGATGAGGTTCGGATCGCCGGTGTAGAGCACCCGCGATACCGAGCACTCGGCGCCGAGCCCGTTGATGATGTGCTGATAGGACAGCAAGGGGCCGTCGGGGGCATGGGCCTTCGGAGTGAGCACCGTGGTGGTCGCCGCGATCGGCTGACCTTCGGAGCTGGTGGAACGGAAGCGCACTACGGTCACGGTGGTATCCGGGAAGATCGCCAGCGGCGGCATCACCCGCGTTGCGATCACATCACCGGGTTTCTTATCCGCCAGATCGGGCGGGGTGGCGTAGAAGGGGTCGGGATCCGGGGTGGGATACAGGGGTGTGGTGTGCGCGGTGCCCGCCGCTGTCAACACCATGAGCAGACCAATTGTCATTGCCAGCGACTGTTTGCCGGTTGCTCGGATCACGGCGCCGAGTGCGCGAATCGGGCTATGTAGGGCCTGCCTCATCGACGTATTGCCTCCGGGAGAGAATGTGGTCCAACGTTGCGAACATAGTCGATGGCGATTATCGCGAAGGCAAATGCCAAGCGAAATGTTTTGAGAAATCACAACTCTCGGGCGCGCAAATAGTGGTCGGCGGCCGGGCGCCTTCGTGACTGTCTCCGATCACGAGGTGTCGGGTCTGTGACATGTCCAGCCGAACAGCCAGACCATATGCCGCACCACGGTGCCCGACTTACCGTCATATACATCGACGCGGCCAGTGGGTGCCGGAGCGCACCGCGCCGATCACCGACGGCGACACCCCGCCTATCGCACGAATGGTCCACGCGCTCCCACTCGGACACCGATGGAACCGCGTACCGGGTGACGCTCCTCGGTGATGCCGTGCACCTGGCGTCGCCGGGCCGGCGACGGCGAACCGGCGACGTTCGACGCCGCCTAGCTCGGGAATGCGATCGCCCCCGACGACGTCGAAGGGCACGCGGCGCCCACGAAGAAGCGCTGTTCCCTCATAACGAGTCGGCCGCCGCGGACGCGCACCTGATCCTGGGGCGGTGCCTCGACGACCGCGCACCCTTCGGATTCGTCGATTTCCGCACGCGCGTCCGCGCGGAGGAGCACGATCGACCCGCGCAGTCCTGATCCATACCGCCGACGGTCCCGTTGAGGAACATCAGGTCCATGAGCCCGCAGCGAGATCAGGGTGGCGGCCACATCCCGGTATGGCTGTTGCGCCGCCGCACGATGGCTACCCTCAGATGGTGGACACCATGCGAGAGGATCGATGTTGACCCAGCGGAATACCGAACGGGCACGCTGGGCTGCGGTACTGCTGTGCTGCGGTGCGCTGGTCCCGGCCGCCGCCGCATGCGGCTCCGACGAGACAGCGTCGGTCGCGACGGCCGTGACGACAACCACGACGACCGCGGCCACCACTACCATTGCCGCACTGCCGAGCGTCGATCCCTACGCCGGCATGCCGCTCATCGACCACACCACCTGGACCGAGGGCGTCGACGGCCCCCGCCTGTTGGTCTATCCGACCGACGCCGGGCGCCGTGAGGCCTTCCCTGATACCGAGGAACGGGCGTGGCAGGAGGTGCTCACACACGCCCCAGACGCCGATACTCCCGGAATGCGTGACCAGTTCATCTGTCATTGGGCCTGGGCCCGCATGATGCAGCCCGATAAGGAGAGCTGGAATCTGGAACCCTGGCGTCCGGCGGTGGGCTATCAGGCCACCGTCCAGGCATCGTGTAATCCCGGAGGACCCGAACGCTGATCATTTCGAGCGACCAGCAAGCAGTCGCAACTGCCAGAAAGGACCCCACATGCGCATCGTCACCGCAGGCGGACACGGGAAGATCGCACTACGGCTCGGCGGAATACTCACCGGGCGCGGCGACGAGGTCGAGAGCCTCATCCGCAATGCCGACCATGCGGACGAGGTCGCGGCCACCGGCGCACGACCGGTCGTCCTCGATCTCGAGCACTGCACGGTGGCGGAGCTCGCTGCCGTCGTAAAGGGCTCCGACGCAGTGATTTTCGCCGCGGGCGCCGGCCCGGGCAGCGGGGCCGCCCGCAAGTACACGGTGGACAAGGGCGGTTCGGTGCTGTTGGCCGATGCCGCCGAGGCGGCCGGTGTCCGGCGGTTCGTGCAGATCTCGACCATGGGCGCGGGTAAGCCGCCCGCAGCCGGGACCGATGAGGTCTGGGCGGCCTATATCGATGCCAAGACCCAGGCCGAGGACGATCTGCGGGCCCGCGATCTCGATTGGACGATCCTGCGCCCCGGCCGGCTGCTCGATACCGCCGCGACCGACCGGGTCTTGCTGAGCACCCCGCCACTGCCCTTCGGCAGCATCGCCCGGGCCGATGTAGCCGTCGTCCTCGCCGAGATTCTGCACGCGTCACAGACCACGCACACCACATTGGAGCTCATCGCAGGCGACACACCGATAACCCGCGCGGTCTCGAATATTGGTAGCCAGTTGATCACCGAAGACGGTGCCGCACTGACCGATTGACACTATTCGCCGCTAGATTGGAGAACATAACCGTGTTCAGTCGTATCACTTCCCTGAAGCTGCGACCCGGATCCCGCGGCGAATTCCTCGATGTGGTCAGTCGCAGTGCCGCCGCATCGGTACGCGAGGAACCTGGTTGCCTGCGATTCGATGTGTGTGCCGACCGCATTGATCCGCACCGGTTTTTCCTCTACCAGGTCTATATCGATGAGGAGGCCGCCGAAGCGCACCGCTTCACCGATCATTTCCTGGCCTGGCACTGCGCCGCCGACCGATTCGTCGAACCAGGCACTCAGGTTCACTACAGCACCGATGTGGTCATCAATGCGAAATGATCGTGCCGAATTCGCTGCATCCGCGCCGGTTCGCGGATGATGAGCAGATGCGAAAAGCCCACTGCGAACGGACAATCAATCGTGCAGATGTGCTCGCATCCGAAAGGCGCCCCGACCTGAACTCGGTCCCGCAGGGCACTCGGCTGGAATCTGCGTGCCGCTGCGATATTCGACAATGCGTTCGCTGGTGGGGATTCGGGAGTGACCAGGGCGATTTCGATCTCGCCGCTGCGGATGCGTTCGCAGCTGAGACGAGCACCATCAACCCGAACGATCCGGCTCTATAGGGCTATCGGGCCGCTCAGGCGTTCTTCGCGTACTCGGCGAGGATCTTCAGCGACTCGCCGGGCGCCTCGGCTTGCACACTCAGGCGGTCCATGACCGAGAGGTACAGCGCCAGATCCTGCTTGCGATCCAGGTATAGCGCACTCGTCAGATGTTCGAGGTAGACGATGTCGGGCAGCTCGGTCTCGGCGAAACGCAAGATGCTGAACGAACTTCCCGCGGCCGCATGCTCGCCCGCCGAGTACGGCAGGACCTGCACCGTGACATTCGGCAGTTCCGCCAGCTCGATGAGGTGTTCCATCTGCTCGCGGTGCACCCGCGAACCACCGACCGGCCGATGCAGTGCGGCCTCATCGATAATCGCCCAGATGATCGGCGGATCGGCACGGTGCAGCACTTCCTGGCGACGGATGCGGACCTGCACGCGGCGGTCCATATCGGCGTCCTCGTACCCCAGTGACATGACAGCCCTGGCATATTCGGGTGTCTGCAATAGGCCGGGCACCAGATGCGCCTCGTAGGTACGGATCTTGGTCGCGGCCTGTTCCAAGCCGATGTAGGTGCCGAACCAAGACGGCAGCAGATCACTATAGCGATGCCACCAGCCTGGTTCGTTCGCCTGCCTGGCCAGATCCAGGAAATTTTCCCGCTCCTCGGCGTCGGTGACGCCGTACAGGGTGAGCAGGTCGCGGATGTCGCGTTCCTTGAAACCGGTGCGGCCCAACTCGAGACGACTGATTTTGGCGTGCGAACCGCGGATGGCGTCACCTGCGGCCTCACGGGTGATGCCATTCTTCACCCGGAGGTCACGCAACTGCCCGCCCAGCGCGATCCGCAAAACGGTCGGACCACGTTCCACTACAACTGATTGCACACGACCGTCGTCATCGGGTTCTGCGATCATGAAGTCATCTCCGATACTCGGGTTCGACCACAGTGTGTCACAAAAACCACATTCAACACACCGCACCGATCGGTCATGCTACCGCTCAGCTGGTCAGGTCGTCGAACTCCCCGGCCTTCGCGCCGCGCACGAACGCGTCGATCTCCGGTCGGGTGTAGAACAGCATCCCGCCTTCCGGATCGCGTGAATTACGAACGGCGACAGAACCATCCGACGCTTCGGCGACCTCGACGCAGTTACCGCCCGACGGACCGCTGAACGAGCTCTTGCGCCACGCGCCTGTGATCTTGGGTGTACCGGTGTCGAACATCTTCCCCACTCCTGTGTGAGATGTACGCTCGAGCGGCCTTACAGATGTGCGCTCAAACGTTCTTGCATTTGCACCTACATCCGCAAGATATCACGAAGCTTCGCCATGCGGCACAAGAGAATTCAGACCTGCCGGTTCCCTACGCGCCCCTGTTCACAGCGCTACCCGGGCGCCGAACCCGGCACCGCACGACGCGCTCGAAAATGCGTGATCGACTTCGCCATCGCGAGGGTTCAGCGGAGGCGAATCTTGTACTGTCGCAGTGCACATCGGCCGTGCCGGCCAATCGCGACACCCGCCGTCCGAGCAGTCCGGTTCACCATCGTTCAGCCGATCTCCGCCTACGGCGCGGTCGCACGCAAGCCCTGAAGCACAAGCGGCACAACGGCGGTCATCGACCACCCGGCCGACGACCGCCGTTCTTGTTTCTATTGGGCGTCCGTGCAAATGTACTTGCATCTGCAAGCGCCGACGGCCTAGAATCGGGCCCAGAATCGGGGAGGTACGCAGGGAGTTCGCGCCAGCGTCACCACAATTATCTCTCCATCCGGCAGACGCGAGGGGCGGTCGAGATGAGTACGCCATTCCGAACTCCGCACGGGGCCATGATGGCCGGCGGATCCGGGATCGACACCCTGCGGCAATGCTCGGCTGCGCCGGAGTACGCGCCGTTCGATTGCGGTGTCGAACCGCGCGGAATCACCTATCGGCAGGCCAGCGAGATCCTGCGCCTACACGAGGTACACGGCCCGCAGTGCCGCCAGTGGCTCGCCGCCGCCGCCTACCTCTCGGCTGGACTGAACGACGAATAGCGTTCGACCCCAACGGCTTCCCATAGGTATTGCTCCTAATCGCTGCGCACGCAGCGATGTTCGTGCAGATGTACTTGCATTTGCACGAGACATCGCTCTAAACTCGTGCGCGACAAGGGAGTTTCGCAACCGGGAGCCCGTGCCGCTGTCGCCGCCGGGATCTCTCGGCGCCAGAGCCACAGGGGCGTTCGCATGAATTCACCACACGCTGCCGGTCGACTCGGGATCGCCGATGTCGCCGCGGCATACGGCACCGAGGCACTACAGCGGCGCATCGCCGAGTTGCGCGCCAGCGGTCGGCACTACGCCGCCATCGCGATCGAACACGAAATCCGCAGCGGAGCACTGGTAATCGATTCCGAGCTGCGGAATCAACAAGGCGCGGTCTAGATTTCGCCACCACCGCCGATGAACCAGGGGTTGCTGCACACCAGGTTCAGAAGTGTGGTCGGGTCGAGTGCCCGCAGCGCAATGGATGCCGTACGCGACGAGTATGTCATCGTCAGCTGATCGGACATATCCTGATCACAGCCGTCTTGGAGCGTGATGTTGTGCATGGTCGCCCCGGAACCCGAAGGCAGGAAGGTCAGCTCCGCGCGAGCATGGCCATCCCGACCGACGTGGTGCGTGGAGCCGGACGGTGACCATTAGCGCCGCCTTACCAACTCCCCCTTCGAATTTCAGATTGAGCGGTTCACTGTGCCACCCTGCGAGTGCGCGACGATATCGGCCGCAGCGTTGAAAGAGTCCGGGTCGACACAGCACATGATGTCGAGAGGTGCAGCACCGCCGGAACCGAAACGCCCTCGGGACGGGGTCGCCCGACAATAGATCTCGCGCAATCTTCGCCTGGGTTCATAACTTTTTCGTATAGTGGTGCAACGATTCGGGCGCAGATCTATTACGTCCGAGGTGGCCCTGGAGCGACGCTGATGACCTTCTCCGCGCCGGATCGGTCCGTCGAGCCGACGGAACCTGTACTAGAGATCGGCGGCCAGCCCGCGTCGATTCCCCTACTCAATACCGACCGCATCGCCTCGCGCATGGTCGGCTACTTCGCGACCTGTATGGCGCCGTGTCGCACGCTGCCCGGCGAGCAGTTGCGTGGCGATGTCACCAGACTGACCCGCAGCTGCCTGGCATTGGCCGCCGAAATGCTCGACAAGCGAACGGTTCCCGGCAAGGAACAGCTCGGCGAAGTCACAGCGGCCGCAGCGCAATGGGCTCGCGAGGCAGTGCCGCTGGGCACCATCCTGCGCGCCTACCACGAAGGGCTGCGCATCGCATTCGGACTGGTGACCGCGCGCGCCAAGGCCGACGATGTCGATGAACTGCTGGTCGCCACCGACCTGATGCTCGAACTCCTGGAGGCGATCACCGCCGCGGTTTCGGACGCCTACGTCGAGGAACAGCATCTCGTCGCGCGTGAACACCAGACCGCGTCGCAGACACTGGCCTCGGCACTGCTGAGCGGTCGGGGCAGTTCCGCACTCGCCCGCCAGGCGGGCATACCGATTGCCGACTCGTATCAGGTAGTCGCGCTAGCGATTCCGGAACATCCCGACGAGCGTGATCCTCGGGTCGACAGCCATGTGGCCGCCCGCAGGAAGCTGCGCCGACTGCAGGCGGCACTGGCCACCACCTTCGAATCGCGGGTACTCGCGCTGCTGAGCGCCAAGGGCGGCACGCTGCTGGTCCCGATCGAGGACGATGCACCGACACTGACCGTCGAAACACTGGCACTGCTGGCCGAATCCGCCGAGGTCGCGCTGACCGCGACGTTGGTCACCAGTGGGACCGATCTAATACCCGACGCCGCCGACCAGGCGCACGAGCTCCTCAATCTGGTGCGGGTCGGCGAACGCAATCCGGGCCTGTACCAGATGGCCGACCTGGCCGTGGAGTACCAGCTCACCCGCGGCGGTCCCGCCACCCGCCGCATCGCGACCATTCTCGATCCGCTCGACGCCCATCCCGAACTGTTCGACACCATGCGCGCCTACCTCGGCAATGATATGAATCGCCAGCTCACCGCGCGCCAGCTCTATGTGCACCCGAATACCGTCGATTACCGGCTGCGCCGCATCGCTCAGCTGACGTCCATAGATCTGGCCACCTCGGCAGGCATCTCGCAGGCCGCCATCGCCCTGCTCGCCCGCGATCTGGACCGCAGCGTCGCCCGCCGGCTGTAAATTGCATCCTGATGCGGATTTGTGCTGGTCACGAGATCACAGAGGCGTCATTCTAGTAGTGCCACGACGTCGGGATGGTGGACCATGCGAATAGCGGAGATCTTGCACAGGAAGGGCAGCGACGTGGCGACCGTCGCGCCCGAGACCACGGTACGGACCCTGCTCGGCACGCTCGCCGAACACAATATCGGTGCGGTGGTGGTATCGCCGGACGGCAACCGGATCTTCGGCATTGTCTCCGAGCGCGATGTGGTGCGCAGTCTGCACGCGCGCGGCGCCGCGCTGCTCGATACGCCGGTCTCGGAGATCATGACCGTCGATGTGCGCACCTGTGACCCCGATGACCGGGTCGACGGACTGCGCGGCACCATGACCGAGCACCGCGTCCGGCACTTGCCCGTGGTCCGCGACGGCCGCCTGGTCGGCATTGTCAGCATCGGCGATGTGGTCAAGAGCGCGATCTCCGAACTGGCCACCGAACGCCAGCATCTGGTCGAGTACGTACAGGGGCAGTACTGAACGATCCAGGATATCCGCGACGTGGCCTCGGGTACCTGTGACTTGTCGAAAGACGTTGGCTACGAGAAGTCTTCGAAGTCGCTCGGAATAATGCGTATCGTTGGTGACGTCCAGTGCGTTCTCGGAAGGGAGCGGCAGTTTGCGGTCACCTGCGTCCGGTGCGCACCTAGTCCGATCGACCACCACCCAGTCCGCCCCGCAGATACCGGCACCAGCGCCGCTCGCGGCCGTGCGCGCACTTTTTCCGGCGTTGGCCGAATCCACGGAGGTCTATCTGGACAGCGCGGCCACCACGCAGAAGCCGCTGCCGGTCATCGAGACCATCCACCGCTATCACAGCTCACGCACCGCCAATGCCGGTCGCGGCACCTACCCGTGGGCCACCAATCTGACCACCCGCCTTGCCCAGGTCCGCGAACGCATGGCCACCTTCATCGGCGCCGAATCGCCCGCGGAGGTGGTCTTCACCGGCGGCGCTACCGCGGCGCTCAATGCCGTCGCACTGTCCTGGGGGCTGGCCGAACTCGATGACGGTGACGAAATCCTTTACAACCCACGCGATCACGCCTCGAATGTGCATCCGTGGCACCATCTGCGCAAGGTGCTCGCCCGCTTCGGTCGGCGCATCGAACTGGTCCCCTACCGGGTGACCGAACTCGGCGAAGCCGATACCGCCGACATTCTGGCCAAGGTCGGTCCGCGCACCCGGCTGATCACCACCAGCCATCTGCACCACGTCTTCGGCGGACTCACCACACTCGAGGAGCTGCGCGGGAAGCTCGATCCCCGGATTCTGCTGTGCTTCGACTGCAGTCAGAGCGCGGGGCATATGCCGCTGGACGTGACCGAACTCGGCGCGGACTTCGCGATCTTCGCCGCGCACAAGATGTTCGGCGCGCCCGGTACCGGAATCCTCTACTGCCACCGCAGAGTTCACGATCGGCTGCTGCCTTTCCTGCCCGGTGGAAATACCGGGGTCGATCTCACCGACGCCGGATTGACCTCGACCGGCATGCCGGACCTGCTCGAGGGCGGCACCCAGAACCTTCCGGGCATCCTGGCCCTCGGCAGCGCACTGGAGGTGCTGGAATCGCTGGACGTCGGCGTGATCGCCGCGCACAATCGCGCATTGACGCTGCGGCTCATCGACAATCTGCGTCCGGTACCCGGGCTGGAATTCCTCCCCGGTCCGGCGCACGCACCATGCGCAATCGGCTACGGCATCGTGTCCTTCACGCTCGCAGGCATTTCCGCGACCGATCTCGGATTCGTCATGAGCGAGTTGGGTTTTCTGGTCCGCACCGGCTTACACTGCTCACCCCGGGGTGGCGACGAGCCCACGGACTCGGTGCGGGTCAGCACGCACATCTACAACACCTTCGACGAGATCGACCGGTTCGCGACCTGCGTCAAGACGATTGCCGAGGAGGTCACATGAGAATGGACGACACCCCGCGCTATGACCGGCGCGCGGCGTCCCGGGTTCTGGCGGGACTGGCCCAACCCGGATTGTTCGCCACTCCCATCGCGGTTCCGGCGAGTCGACATATCGAATACACCTGTGCCGCACTGCGTCCCGAACCGGGCAGTCACCTCACCTATTCGCAGCGGCTGTACCTGCAACAGTTCATGCGCCCGTGCCAGCCCGCGCAGGTCACCAGCGCGACGCACCGTATCGCCTGGACCGATAGCGACGGCGTCCCCAATACCGGGCACTTCCGCGCCGATGGCCTCGGCCCGCTCGTGCCCATCGCCATGCGTGAAACCGTGCTGGTGCTCTGGCATGCCCTCGCCGCGAATTCCGCACTGACACAACGGGTCGACGGCCTCGGCCCGCACGAGCACGCGCTGTTGGACGGCACTACCACCGATCACGATCCGATCGAAATCTTCCGCGTCGGCATCGAGGCCACCGGGCGCGCACTGGCCCAGCACGCATTGCTGGCCCGGCAGACGCAGTATCGCACTGCGGCCGAATTCGCCAGGGGCATCCACGATTCCGGCATCTTCACATCGGTCGCCACCCGCTGGTACTGGGAGTTGCAGGCCTCCACCTACCGCCGCGGCATGATTCCGGTAACGCTGGCCGCTCAACCCGACGGCACGGTGCGGTACACCGCCGACACAGTGGCAACGCTGCGTGCGATGAAGGATGCCACCATCGAGGACGCGCACACGGTAATGCGGCGAGCGACCCGCGCCGAGGGACTGAGCGTCGACGCGGCCATTGCCAAATACCATGACGATCTCGATCTCATCTCCCGCCAGTACGCGCTGCTGCCCGCCGATACCCGGCCCGCATGCCTGGCCGCCATGCCACATCATCTCGGTGGCGCCCAGTACACGCTGTTGCCGGTGGTCGTGGACAAGTTCGTCGAGATCTTCGAACAGCTCGCCGAGCGGATCCGGATCACCGAGGTGAATGCCGAGCTGGACGAACTGACCGCCGACCTGCCTGCCAGCGCCGAGGATCGGATCTTCTATGTGCCCGATATGAGCTGTCAGCACTGTGTTCGCACGATCACCGGGGTGCTGGAGAATATGGGCATCAAGGTGATCGAGATCGATCTGCCCAGTAAGCGGGTGGTCGCCGAATTCCGCAGTCCGCGCAATCGGGCCAGTGCCTTCGAGTCGATCCGCGACGGCGGCTACAACCCGGTGACCGAGAAACCGGCGCGAACCGCATTGGCGCCCGTGCGATCCCAGCCCACGGAAACCGCCGTATGACGGTACCGCCACCGGCGCTACCCGCGAAGATCCATCCGCTGGTGCGCGCCTTTCTCGATACACGCGATGCCGTCGAGGAGACGCTGATTCGCTTCGGATCCCCGATCCACCTGGTGTTTCCGCAGGTCTACGCGGAGAACCTGAAGCGATTGCGCGCCGTACTGGACAGCAAGGGTGCGCGCTACCGAATCTGCTACGCGCACAAGGTGAATCAGTCCCGTGCCTTCGTGCGCACCGCCGAACATGCCGGTATCGCCATCGATGTCGCCTCGCCGCAGGAGCTGGCCAATGCCATCGGAGCCGGATTCGACCCGATGCGG
The DNA here is from genome assembly GCF_040674855.1 of Nocardia sp. NPDC049707. Taxonomy (NCBI): domain Bacteria; kingdom Bacillati; phylum Actinomycetota; class Actinomycetes; order Mycobacteriales; family Nocardiaceae; genus Nocardia; species Nocardia sp. NPDC049707. The sequence continues at coordinate 290,541 of NZ_JBFANN010000002.1, forward strand.
ATCGAGGTGACCGGACCGAAAGGTGAAGCGTTCCTGCGTGATCTGATCGATTGCGGCGTCACCATCAATGTCGACAATCTGTGGGAGCTGGGGCGAATCACCGAATTGGCCGGTGATCGCGCGCGAGTTCCGGTGCTGCTGCGGGTGTCCGGCTTCGACGAGACCGCGGTGAGCCGGTTCGGTGTACCGCTGGCCCATGTGGACCGCGCCCTGGATCTGCTGTCGGCCAACCGCCACCGAATCGCGTTCCTCGGCTTCGCCTTTCATATCGACTCAGGTGATGCCGCGGAACGCATCCGGGCCATCGACACCTGCCTCGATCTGGTCGAGCGCGCCTACGACTGCGGCCTCGACCCTTCGGTATTGAATATCGGCGGCGGCTTCCGGCAGGTGTTCACCGCCGACGCTGACCGCTTCGACGGATATGTGCGGGCACTGCGCGAATCGCTGCTCGGCCGTGGCGAATCGATGAGCTGGTCGAACAATACCTTCGGCTATCACGTCGATGACGGTGCGGTGCACGGGATTCCGATCTTCCACAAGTATGCGAACACCGTGGCCGCAACGCGGATGCTGGACGATCTGCTCGGCGCCCCGCTGGGGCGGCACGGTGGCCGCACCGTGGCCCAGGTCGCCGGGGACAATATGCTCGATATCTGGTTGGAGCCGGGTAAGGCGCTGGTCGATCATGCGGGGGTGACGGTGTCGCGGGTGGAGTTCGTCAAGGAGCTCGCCGATGGCACGGTGCTGGTAAATCTGGATCTGAGCCGGGATCAGGTGACACCCGCGGATCAGGAGGTCATGGTCGATCCGGTGATCCTGCCGAGTGTCGCGCATATGCCGAGGACCGCTCCTGTGCGCGATGCCGGCCCGGGTGATGGCGCAATGCCGCCGCGCGGCGCCGCCGACACCACGCCGACATTGCCTCCGGTGGTCGAATCCGGCCCGGTCGGTGTGTATTTCGCCGGACGCCTGTGCCTGGAGCGTGATCTGATCACCAATCACAAGGTGTGGCTGCCCGAATGCCCCCGCCAGGGCGATCTGGTGGTGTTTCCGAATACCGGCGCCTACCACATGGATCTGTCCGCGGCCTCGGCATCGATGCACGCACTGCCCGCGAAACTCGCCGTCGTACACCGCGCGGGCAGTTTCCAGGTCTACCGCGATACCGATTACGAACCACTCATACCGGTTGGTCTGCCGCCACCGCGCCGCACACCCCCGCGCGGCCCCAGCCGACCGCCGCTGCCGCGCCGACCCTCCGAGGCTCAGTAATGCGCTACGACCACATCACCGAGCTGATCGGCAATACGCCGCTGCTGCGGCTGGATCCGGCGGTGCACGGCCTGGACAATGTCGAGCTGTACGCGAAACTGGAGTCGCACAATCCCTTCGGCTCGGTCAAGGATCGGGTGGCCTGGGGCATGATCCGCGATGATCTGGACGAGATCCGGGCGGGCGGGCAAACGCTCATCGAGGCGTCCAGCGGCAATACCGCCAAGGCGCTGCGTATTCTCGGCGCGATACACGGCATCGGTCTCCGTGCGGTGACCAATCGGATCAAGGTCGCCGAGGTGCGGGAGCTGCTGCAGCTGTTCGGCACCGAGATCGTGGAGTTGCCCGGGCTGTCCGAATGTCCGGACCCGACCACACCGAACGATGTGTATTCGGTGATCGAGGCGACCATGGGCAAGGAGCCGGGCGCCTATTATCACGCCTCGCAGTACACCAACGAGAAGAATATCGAGGCGCATCACCACGGCACCGGCCGCGAGATCCATGAAGACTTGGCCGCCGACGGCATCACTCGCGTCGACTATCTGATCGGCGGGCTCGGCACCACCGGCTCCACCCGCGGCACCGCCACCTACCTGCGCAAACACAATCCCGAATTGCGCTGTACCGCAGTGGTTTCCGATCGGTCGGATTTCATACCCGGTATCCGCTCGGAGAGCGAGATGTGGGATGTGGGACTGTTCCAACCCGATTTCTACGACCGTATCGTCACCATCGATTCCACCCGCGCGGTGGACGCTACCCTCGCATTGGCCACCGGGTACGGCATCCTGGCCGGTCCGACCAGCGGCGCCAGCTATGCCGCGGCGCTGGAAACCCTTCGCGAGCAGGCGGCTTCCCCGAGTGAGCCGGTGGTGGCGGTCTTCATCGTCTGCGATCGACTCGAACCGTATCTGTCTTATATCAAGAAGCGCAGGCCGGAACTGTTCGACCGCGCCGATCGCCGCCGCGCACCAACGCCTGCCGAACTCGCCGCGACCCCGGCCGTATCCCCGCAGGAATTGGCCGAACTGGACCGCACCGCCCGCCCGACCATCGTGGACACCCGCGGCGCCATGGCCTATCGCATCGGTCACGTGCCGGGCGCGATCAATATCCGCGACGACCAACTCGACGATATGTTCACCCACGGCATCCCGTTTTCCCGATCGCGCCCCCTGGTATTCGTGTGTCCGGTCGGCGAACTATCCCTGCGCTTCGCCGCGATCGCTCGCCAGGACGGTTTCGACGCCTGCAGCCTCGGCGGCGGAATCGTCGCCTGGCGCGATGCCGGATTCGCACTCGAACGTGGCGGCTGAACCGTCCCCGGCTCGTGCACGACAACCGGAGATGTGTGCGCAACCCTGGCCTCGCCCCGACAGCCAGGCATTACTGTGGGCGGGTGCAGAAAGGCCAGGAATCAGCTGACGATGCCGGTCCTCGGATCTGGGGCGGTACGACGCTCACCGAACGTCGAGAGGCTCGCCGCGCCGCGCTGCTAGAGGCCGCGCTCGACCTGATCGGGGAATCGGGTGCGAGCGGTGTCACCATGCGGGCGGTGTGTCGTCGCGCCAATCTCACCGACCGGTACTTCTATGAGAGCTTCACCAGCCGCGACGAACTACTGGATGTGCTCTACCGGCAGGTCGCCGACGAATTCCTGGAACCGATGACCGCCTTCGCCGCCGCCGATCCCTCCCGCGACCGCGCGCTGTCGGAGATCCTGGTCGACACAGTGCTCGCGGATCCGCGCAAGTCCCGACTGTTCCTGGTCGAACCGTACTCGAGCACCAGCCTCGGCCAGACCACCATCGCGGTCATGCCGGTCTTCACCAAGGTTCTGCAGGATCATCTGTTCACCCATATCGATGATCCGGTGCGCCGCAGACTGGCCGCACTCACCATGGCCAGCGGTAATGCGGGCATGTTCTCGGCCTGGTTGAACGGATCGCTGCGCGCCACCCGCGAGCAGGTCATCGAGCACTGCGTGGCGACGCTCGCCGCCTACCGCTCGCTGTACCAGTCCTGATTCGACCCGCATTCGGCTGCGGCGCAGCGGGATTGAACGTTGCGCGGCTTACACCGGGTTGCGAGGTCGGCGATGCGGGTGTTTACTTGCCAACGCAAGGTGCCAATCGTTCGCTGAGGCTCCTTCACGGATACAGGCCAGCGACCCCGAACGTCGAGAGACGCCCCGGGTCAGGACAGATCTCCCCGGCCCAAGGGGTGATCCCGATTGGCTCCCGATGTAGTCGGGTTCACGCCGTGAAGTGCCAAAGGTCTTACGAGGAGAGGCTTCGACCGGCCATTTGTCGGATTCCTCTGCTGTGCTCTGCGACGATGACACACGATGCCCGGCTGTGCCGTGCGGCCGATCGGAAGAAGGAGGTGAGCCGGATGTCCGGCGGTGAAAGTCCCGTGCCCCTGTTAGCCGAATATTCACCCGGCGACACCTCCGCAGCGGCGCTCCGGAACGGGACCAGCCCGTAGCCTGCTGTTCGATGGTGCGCTTGACCTAGTCAGGGAGTGCGTAATGTCAACGGTAGAGATGCTCCTGCGGCTGCTGGCCGGTGTCGGCCTCGGCGCCGTCATCGGCTTCGAGCGGCAGTATCGGGCCAGGATGGCGGGGCTGCGCACCAATGCGCTGGTGGCGGCGGGTGCGACACTGTTCGTCCTGCTCTCGGCGCACGGCTTCCACGGCGGTGACGCCGATCCGACCCGGGTGGCCGCACAGATCGTCTCCGGTATCGGTTTCCTCGGCGCGGGTGTGATCATCCGCGACGGGTTGAACGTGCGCGGGCTCAATACCGCTGCGACACTGTGGTGTTCGGCCGCGGTCGGCGCGCTGGCCGGTGCGGGCATGTTCCTCACTGCCGCCGCGGGCGCCCTGGCGGTGATGGTGGTCAATATCGCACTGCGGGCCGCCGGACGTGCGGTGGACCGCCATCCCGATGCCGCCGCCGAACAACCCGCATCCTATGTATTCGTCGCGGTGACCAACGATGACCAGGAAGCGCATGTGCGGGCGCTGCTGGTTCAGGCATTGACCCGCACCGACTTTCGGCTGATCTCGGTGGCGAGTGCGAATACCGATATTGCGGGTCGGGTGGAGGTGCGCGCCGAACTCACCGGTGACCAGCGCGACGACCGGCAAATGGAATCGGCGGTGAGCCGGCTCAGCCTGGAACCGTCGGTGACCAGTGTCGGCTGGCATATTTCGGTCGACGACGCCGCGGACGGAGCACAGGCATGACTCTGCTGCGCTCCTACTCCTCCCGCGACGCCGTCGATCGCCCGCGCAATCGCGCGGCGGATGTGGCGGTATTCGTCGGTGCCGCGGTGCTGATCTGGGCAGTTGTGCGGATCTCGACCGGCATCGCGGTACCGTTCGACGAAACCACGGCCACGGCAACAGTTTCCACGGACACCAGCGAGCTGCCGTATTACGCGGCCCGATCGCTGCTGCGGATGTTCGCCGCACTCGTGCTCTCGATCGTCTTCACCTTCGTCTACGCGACCGCCGCCGCCCGACTGCGGCGCGCCCGCGTGGTGCTGGTGCCCGCGCTCGACATTCTGCAGTCGGTGCCGATCCTCGGGTTCCTGTCCATCACCGTCGCCGGATTCATCGCCCTGTTCCCCGGCTCGGAACTGGGCTTGGAGGCCGCGGCCATCTTCGCGATCTTCACCTCGCAGGCATGGAATTCAACGTTCGCCTTCTACCACAGCCTGGCAGCGCAACCGCGTGAGCTCGACGAGGCCTCGCGGAATCTGAGATTGTCGCGCTGGCAACGGTTCTGGCGGGTCGACGTGCCCAGCGGCATGATCCCGCTGGTGTGGAACGGCATGATGAGCTTCGGCGGTGGCTGGTTCTTCCTGGTCGCCTCCGAGGCGATCAGTGTGAACAACCGGCAGTACGCGCTGCCGGGTATCGGCTCATATGTGGCGACCGCGACGGCGGACAGCGAGCTCGGCAAGGTGTTCATCGCCATCGGCGTCATGATCGTCATGGTCGTCGGGGTCAACTTCGTGTTCTGGCGGCCGTTGGTGGCGTGGGCCGAGCGCTTCCGAGTCGAAGACTCCGAAGCCGCCGAGGCGCCGCGCAGCGTGGTGCTGAACCTCTTGCGGCGCTCACATATTCCTGGGCTGCTCGGCCGGATCCTCGGACCGCTGGTCGCACCGCTGGATCGGGTGATGAGTGTCTTCGGCCTCGCTGAATATCCGCTGCACACTTCGGTTTCCCGCCGCCGGGTCGGCGATATGGTATTCGCGGCGGTAGTGGTGACCGCGATCGCCTACGGTGGCTATCGGGTGCTGGACTACATCGACGCCACCGCGGGGTTCGGTGAGGTGACGCATGCGTTCGGGCTGGGTCTGCTCACGTTATCGCGTGTCATCGTGCTGCTCATCATCGCGACATTGGTCTGGGTGCCGATCGGGGTCTGGATCGGTCTGAACCCCAAGGTGTCCCGCATCGCCCAGCCGATCGTGCAGGTGCTCGCGAGCTTTCCGGCGAATTTCCTGTTCCCGCTCTTCACGGCGATGCTCGTCTGGAGCGGGGCGAGCCTGAACTGGGCGGGCACCATCCTGATGGCACTCGGTGCACAGTGGTACATCCTGTTCAATGTCATCGCCGGGGCCAGCGCGGTGCCCAATGATCTGCGCGAGGCCGCCGCGAATCTGCAACTGCCACGTGCACTGTGGTGGCGCAAGCTGATTCTGCCCGCCGTCTTCCCGAGCTATGTGACCGGCGCGATCACCGCGGCGGGCGGTGCCTGGAATGCCTCTATCGTCGCCGAGGTGGTGCAGTACGGGTCGACCACGCTGGTCGCGGCCGGACTCGGTTCCTACATCAAACAGGCGACCGAAGTCGGCGATTCGCCGCGCATCCTCATCGGTGTGCTGGTGATGAGCATGTACGTCGTCGGCATCAACCGGCTGTTCTGGCGGCGACTGTACGCCCTTGCCGAGCGGCGGTATTCGCTGTGACCACACCCCGCTCACCACGAAAGAGGTCGATCATGACCACAACGACCGGTAATGGCGAAGTGCTACTGGATGTCACGGGTGTCAGCAAGTACTTCACCGGCGCCGCGGGCGACGAACTGCGGGTGCTCGACGGGATCGACCTGCGACTGCACAGTGGTGAGATCATCGCGCTGCTGGGGCGTTCGGGCTCGGGCAAGTCCACACTGCTGCGCATTATCGCCGGACTCATCGCACCGACCAGCGGGCACGTCCGCTATCGGGGCGCCGAACTCAACGGTGCGAATCCCGGTGCCGCACTGGTCTTCCAATCCTTCGCGCTCATGCCGTGGCTCACCGTGCAAGACAATGTCGAACTCGGCCTCGCGGCCCGCAACATCGCACCGGCCGAGCGCCGCCAACGGGCGCTGGCCGCGATCGATATGATCGGTCTGGACGGTTTCGAAACCGCCTATCCCAAGGAACTTTCCGGCGGAATGCGCCAACGCGTCGGCTTCGCGCGAGCGTTGGTCCTCGAGCCGGATCTGCTGCTGATGGACGAACCGTTCTCGGCCCTCGATGTGCTGACCGCCGAGAATCTGCGCACAGAGCTCGTAAACCTCTGGGCCACCGATGGTTTCCCGACCAAGTCGGTGTGCATTGTCACGCACAATATCGAGGAGGCGGTGCTGCTCGCCGATCGTGTGGTCGTGCTCGGCGCCAATCCAGGGCGCATCATCGCCGAAATTTCGGTCACTCAGCCGCGACCGCGGGACCGGCGCACCGCGAATTTCGAGAATCTGGTCGACGAGATCTACGGCCTGCTCACCGGCCGCGAGACCGAACCCGCCGCCCCCGCACCCGATATCGCGACACCCACGGCGCGTCCGCTGCCCGACGCATCGGTCGGCGGCCTCGCCGGTCTGGTCGAGCTGGTTTACGCCAATGGCGGCCGGGCCGACCTCCCCGATATCGCCGACGAACTCAATTTCGAAATCGATGACCTGCTCCCCCTTGTCGATGCCGCGACCATGCTCGGTTTCAGCACGGTGGAATCCGGTGATGTGCTGCTCACCGAGATCGGCACCCACTTCACCACCGCCGATATCCAGGAGAGCAAGCGGATCTTCGCCGAACAGGCCCGGCACCGGGCCCCATTGGTGCGCACCATCTGCAAGGGCTTGGCGGGCAGTCGCGACGGCAGCCTGCGTGCCGGATTCTTCCTCGACCTGCTGCGCCGCGGTTTCGGACCGGAAGATGCCCGCCGCCAACTGGATATCGCCATCGACTGGGGCCGCTATGCCGAGTTGTACGACTACGACACCGACTCCGATCGGATCACCGCCGATCCGGCCGCGCAGCTCAGATCAGCCTGAAGACGAATTCGAATTCGACCATGCGGAGCACCACGCTTCGGTCGCAAGGCCAGACCGCGGCGAATGCGCTGACCAGCGCTGAAGTGGTTCGCGCCCTTCGGTTTCGGGATGGCGAGCAACTCGACAATGGTTCGAATCCGCACGATGTCGCGAACTATCTCACCAAGAATTCGGTCGGGCAAATCATCGTCGAGTCCCTCTCGTCCGGAGCCATTCCACATCGCGCGTACGCTGACAACTCGGGCACCGAGTGCGAGGAGTTCATCGCGATGACCGACCCCGTACAGGGTTTGACGGGTACGCTCACATCGCCGATCCGGGGTGCCGGAATGCTCGGCGAAGTATTGGTTGCGATTCGCGGGGGCACGGAGATATATATCGCGCGGGCGGCCGAGCCGATCTCGGCCGGCGAAACTGTCTTGATCATCGCGGTACAGCCGGGCCGCATCGTCGATGTGGTGCCGTGGATTCCGCTCGAACCCGTCCCGGTCGACGACGTCTGACACCCGTGATCGAAGTTATGAACTGCTAGGGAGGCACAGTGCTGGGTTATCACGTTCCGGATCCTGACGAGGCGATGCTGGTCAGCGGCGGTAAGAGCAAGGACAACGCACCCTTCGGCGTGGTCATCGGGCGCGGCAAATGGGTGATGCCGTTCTTCCGCAAGGTGAGCTATCTGTCGCTAGCCATGTTCGAGGCCGAGATCAAGGAACGCTGCGTCACCAAGCAGGCCATCCAGCTCGAGGTGCGCGCGGTGATCGCGTTCAAGGTTGCCAACGACACCCATTCGATCGTCAACGCGGCCCAACGCTTTCTGTCCGAACAGGAGCGGGAGATGTCGGTGCTGACCGGCCGCATCTTCTCCGGACACCTGCGCTCGATCGTCGGTTCGATGACGGTCGAGGAGATCATCCGTGAACGCCAGCGGCTGGCCGACGAGGTGCTGGTGGCCTCCAAGGTGGAGATGAGCAACATCGGCCTGTGGGTGGATTCGTTCCAGATCCAATCCATCGATGATGGCAATCTGGGATACATCACCGCGCTGGCCGCACCGCACAATGCGGCCGTGCAGCGCGATGCGCAGATCGCGCAATCCCAGGCCGCGCAGCACGCCGCCGAGGCCGAACAGGAATCGCTGCGCCGCCGCGCCGAATATCAACGCGAGACCGCCATTCTCCAGGCGCAGTATCAGCAGGATATCGATAAGGCCAATGCCGAAGCGGCCCAGGCCGGCCCGCTGGCCGAGGCCAAGGCGATGCAGGAGGTCCTCACCGCGCAGGCTGAACAGGCGCGCAAGGAGGCCGAGCTGCGTGAGCAGCAGTTGCAGGCCGAAGTCGTGAAGCCCGCTCAGGCCGAGGCGGAACGGGTGCGCATCCTCGCCGAGGCCGAGGCCGATCGGACCCGGATCCAGGCCGAGGCGGCGGCCTCGAACAATCGGATCGCATTGGACCAGTTGCTGATCGAGCAACTGCCGGAAATCGTCAAACAGGCCTCCAACGGCCTGGCAAGCGCCAACCTGACGGTGCTCAACGGTCCGGACGGCGTCGGCGAATTGGTCAACGGAATGGTCGGTCAGGGCCTCACTGTATTCAACTCGTTACAAAAGGCGCTTTCGTCCAACGACGGGGATAATGCGGGTTAAAGTGACCGAGTAGCGTCGGCGCGAGGAGCGGGTGTTGGTGTCCATCGGGAAATTGGTGTCGTTCGACAGTTCGCGGGGATTCGGGTTCATCCGGCCCGACGATGGTGGCCCGGATGTGTTCGTTCATGTCAACGACATCGGACTGGACGAGGACGAACTGCGTCAGGGGCGGGTGTTCGAATTCGATGTGACCGAGGGTGACCGTGGTCCCAAGGCGGTCAACCTCGCGGTGGTCGGCGGTCAACCGCCAGCACCCGCTCCTCGGCACAAGAAGGACAGATCCGGCTCCGGCCAGCTGACCGCCACCGAACACAAACGCCTGATCACCGAGCTACTACTGGACGCGAGCCCGGCTCTCACCGCCGGCGAGATCCTCACCATCCGCGACCGCCTCACCGCCTTCGCCGATCAGCACGGCTGGCTGGAATAGCGCAAGCTCCGCTCCCCCGCCTCCGGGGCCTCGAGGCGCCAGACTCAGGTGCCACAAAAATTGTGTTCGCGCCTGGCGGGAGGGTGTAAGTCGGGTTAGCCGTCCCTGGTTAGTCGCCATGTTCGCACCTGATCAGTCGTCGTGTGGTCGGCCACCCTCGACGCCACCACGGGCGGTCCGGGTGAGGTTCACGACCTTGTCGGACCGGCGTCCTAGGATCGAGCCACCGCCCCGACCGCACCGATGAATCCGCGTCGACTGCGACGTCGATATGGGTGAGAGAACGGACCCCGAGGAGGATGGTGTGGACTTACCCGTGATGCCGCCCGTCAGGCCGATGCTGGCGAAAACGGCGCCCTCGGTGCCGCATGAGCCGGGCCTGAGTTACGAACCGAAATGGGATGGTTTTCGCTGCGTGGTGTTCCGCGATGGCGACGAGGTGGAACTCGGTTCCCGCAATGACCGCCCGCTCACCCGCTATTTTCCCGAGGTCGCCGAACTGCTGAAGGCGGCACTACCGGATAAATGCGTGGTGGACGGTGAAATCGTGGTGGTCACGGATGAGGGACTCGATTTCGACACCTTGCAGAATCGGTTACATCCGGCGGCGTCGCGGGTCAACAAGTTGGCCAAGGAAACGCCCGCGAGCTTTGTCGCCTTCGATCTGCTCGCGCTCGGCGACAAGGATCTGACCGGTGAACCGTTCGCCGAGCGCCGACGGCTGCTGGAGACCATTCTGGATACCGAACTCGCCCGCGTGCACCTGACCCCGATCACCCAGGATCCCGCTGTCGCCGAGGACTGGTTCACCCGCTTCGAGGGTGCGGGTTTCGACGGCGTCATGGTCAAGTCCAACGACCTGGCGTATCTGCAGGACAAGCGGGTGATGCTCAAGGTCAAACACGAACGCACCGCCGACTGTGTGGTGGCCGGTTTCCGCTGGCACAAGGATGGTGCTGGCATCGGTTCCCTGCTGCTCGGACTCTTCGACGACGAGGGCAATATGCATCATGTCGGCGTGGCAAGCAGTTTCCCGGCAGCCAAACGCAAGTCGCTGGTGGATGAGCTGAAACCATTGCGGGAAAACGCATTGGCGAACCACCCGTGGCGAGAATGGGCCGATGCGGCGGCGCAGGCCAAGGCCGACGGCAAGATGCCGGGCGGGGTGAGCCGATGGACCGGCGGTAAGGATCTGTCCTGGGAGGCGCTGCGTCCGGAGTTGGTCGCCGAGGTCCGCTATGAACATGTGCAGTCGGGGCGGTTGCGGCACGGCGGCAGACTGGTCCGATTCCGGTCCGATCGCACCCCGGAATCGTGTACCTACGCGCAGCTCGACGAGGTCGCACCGGCCGAATTGAGCGCCATCTTCACCGAAGCCCGGGGGAAATGATGAGCGAATCGATCGATATCGAGGTGGACGGCAGAACTGTCGCCATCAGCAGTCCGAACAAGATCTACTTCACCAAACGCGGTGAGACAAAGCTCGATCTGGTGCGGTACTACCAAGCGGTGGCCGAGCCGTTCCTGAAGGTGGTGCGCGACCGGCCGCTGCTGTTGGAGCGGTATCCCGATGGCGCATCCGGTAAGTCGTGGTTCCAGAAACGGGTGCCGAAATCCGCGCCCGATTGGCTGCACACCGTCGAGGTCGCCACGCCCAACGGCACCACCAGCGATGCCCTTGTCGCCCACGATCTCGCACACATCCTGTGGGCGGTGAACCAGGGCTGCCTCGGTTTCCATGTCTGGCCCAATCACGTCGACGATCTGAATATCGCCGATGAGCTGCGCATCGACCTGGATCCCTCCCCTGGCATCACCTTCGACGATCTCAAACACGCCGCCGTACTCACCCGCGAGCTGTTCACCGAACTCGGCATCGACTCCAGGATCAAGACCTCCGGCTCGCGCGGATTGCACATTTACGTTGCGCTGGAACCGACGTGGGACGGCTATCAGGTGCGCGCGGCGGCGGTCGCGCTGGCTCGGGAACTGGAGCGGCGGCATCCGGACGAGATCACCGCGCAGTGGTGGAAGGAGGAGCGCGGCAACCGCGTCTTCGTCGACTTCAACCAAAATGCTCCGCACAAGACGGTTTTCGGCGCATGGTGCGTGCGCCCGAAGGTCGGCGCACAGGTCTCCACGCCGATCGACTGGTCCGATCTGGATTCCATTGTCCCCGAGGAATTGACCATCGCCACCGTCCCCGCGCGGCTGGCCGAATCCGGCGACCCGTGGGCGGATCGACCGACCCAATCGATCGAGCCGCTGCTGAAAATGTCGGAGCGGGATATGGCATCCGGGCTCATGGACGCACCGTGGCCGCCGCAATATCCCAAGATGCCGAATGAGCCGCCTCGGGTCCAACCGAGCCGGGCCAAGAAGCCGGAAACAGCAGAATAGCTACCGAAAGGCTATTCGGTTCCGCACCCTATTCGGTCCGCAACCGCGCTACTCGGTCCAGAGCACCCACGCCTTGCTCTCACACGTCACTGCGCGCCCGTCGGCGGTGCGGGCGCTCTTGGTCGAACCATCGCATTTGGCTCCGGGCTCGGCGACGGTGCCACCGACGGTGTACGGACCGCTCCACTGATAGACACCGCCGCTGGCCAGGCAAAGCAGAGTGGTGCCGTCCGCGCCCGTGCCGATGCGGCCCGGCTCGGTGCACACCGCACCCTTCTTCGGGGTCGCCTGGCTCGTCGACGGAGCGGCCGAGGTCACCGGGGGCACAACGACGGAGGGCACCACCGAGGGCTGCGCGACGGCGGTCTGGGCGATGGTGGAGGGCAGCGCGACACTCGAGACGACCGGGGTCCGGTTCGCCCCGGACAGCGCATCGGAGAAATTGGTGCCGGACAACACGAAATATCCGGCGATGGCGACCACCTCGAGCACACCGAGCAGCAGTGCGCACACCGCCATCGCCTTACCACGCGGATGGCTGAAGGCGATGAACCCGAACACGATCGCGACCGGGAAGAGGCCGAGCAGGGCGGCCACCAATGCGACGATCGCATACGGGTTGACGATGGGCGGAACTTCCACCCGTAGTCGACCGGCCCGGGGAGCCCGCCGGGCCGGCGGGTCGACCTCCGGCCAGCGGTCGCTGGGCTCCGAATCCGGCCACCGGCCGATCACTGCCGTCTCGTCCTCGTACTCCTCCGGCTGCGCCTCCGGCCAGCGCTCGCGCTCACGGTTATCCGTCCGTGCCATCTCCAGGTCCCTCTTCCACACCACCAAACCACGCAGGAACCTCGAACTGCCCGGACCCGCCCTGATACCGACAAAGGATAGGGGCCGACGGCCGCAACAATTCCGAAACGGCCGATCGATCGTCATCAAACCGTAACCGCGAACGCCGCCATGTCAACTCGGCACCGCGCCGACGGGATTCGGCGTGGTGCCGATCGAGCACCGGAGTAACGAACCAGCAAACACCACTCCCGCGTCGCGCCGACGAGGTACATGCTGGTCTCGGGACCGATTCATGCGGTGACTTCGGCACAGGAGGGTTCCATGCGCGCCGAATCCGGTTCGACCGGACAACATAGCCGCCCGTGGCATTCCCACGCGGGCGACCTACTCGGTGACGACTACAACGTTCCCGGCATCATCCTCTGCGCCCTCGGCATCGTCGCCATGGCCTGCACGCTGACCGCGGCCGGTTACGGCTTCGTCGGCTGGACCCAGATCGGTGCGATAGCGACGGCCGCACTGTGGATCACCGGAATCGGCGCACTGCTGGTCGAACATCGCCGCGAGGAAGTGATCGAGCTGAAGTACGGCCGCAACGGACACGCACCCGGCCATGTGCGGCCCGTCCGCTACAGCGCAACCGAGCGCAGGATCGCGTCGCGTGAAAGGCGTTCGGAATTGCCGAAATAGCCTGCGGCGCAAGGTCAGGGCCCGGGATCGACCTTCGGCATGGTTTCGGTCATCAGTGTCATCAGCATGTCGGACAGCAGCATGTGCACCTGCTCGCGGGTGAGAGCGCCGCGGGTGATCCATTCCCGGCCCGCGACTTTCACCAACCCACCGAAGGCGCGGACCATGGCGCGCAATTGCGCACTGCGCGCCGAATCCGCGCGACCGACCATCAGCAGCATCCGCTCGGCGGCCGCGTCATCGGCCTGATCCAGGATCTGCTGCACCTCGGGATCTTCGCCGACACCCTCGTGACTGGTCACCTTCACCCAGGTACTGCCGTGTTCGGAGATCACATCGAGCAGCCAGTGCACACTCGCATCGACGCGCTCCCGATCGGTGCCGGTCGGCGCGACCATATCGTCGAGGCGCGGCAGCGTGACCATTCGGCGCACGACCACTAGATACAGATCACGCTTATTGCCGAAGTAATGGTTGATCAGCCCGCGCGCAACTCCGGCGCGCTGCGCGAGTTCGGCGGTGGAGACTGCCGCGTAGGGCCGCTCGCCGAACATGTCGATCGCACACTCCAGGATCTGTGCGCGTCGCTCGTCCGGTTCCAGCCTGCGCCTGCGCGGCTGCGCCTCGGTGTCGTTTCGAGCGACCCGCAAGCGATCGCTAGCGGTGACTTCAGAGTGACCTGGCAATGAGATCCTTCATTACCTCGTTGCTGCCCGCGAGGATGCGCAGCACCCGGGCGCCGGTGTAGAGCTGGGAAATCGGATACTCCGTCATGTAGCCGTAGCCGCCGAACAGTTGCAGGCAGCGATCGACCACAATACCGACTTGGTCGGTGAGCCAATACTTCGACATCGCAGCCGTGGGAATATCGAGTTCGCCGCGTAGATGTTTGCCGATGCAGTCGTCGAGGAAGATCCGGCTCACCTTGGCGATGGTCGCGCATTCGGCCAGCTCGAATTTGGTGTTCTGCATCGCGAACAGCGGCTTGCCGAACGCCTCGCGGCCCTTGGTGTACTCGACGGTCAACCGCACCGCGTTCTCCATCATGGCGACCGCGAGAATGCCGGTGACCAGTCGCTCCTGGGCCAGCAGTTGCATCATCTGATAGAAGCCCTGCCCCTCGGCCTCGCCGAGCAGGTTCGAGGCAGGTACGCGTAGCCCGTCGAAGAACAGCTCCGCGGTGTCCTGGGCCTTGCCGCCGATCTTGTTCAGAATGCGGCCGCGTTTGAATCCCGGCGTCTGGTCACCGACCTCGGCGAAGATCAGCGAAACGCCCGCCGCGCCCTTGGTCGGATCGGTCTTGGCCGCGATGAGGATGCCGTCGCAGAGCCAGCCATTGGTAATGAAGATCTTCGAACCCGTGATGACGTACTCGTCGCCCTCGCGGATCGCGCGGGTCTTGATGTTCTGCAGATCCGAGCCGGTGCCCGGTTCGGTCATCCCGATGGACAGCACCATCTCGCCGGTCGCGGCCTTGGGCAGCACCCGCTGCTTGAGGTCTTCGGTCCCGAACTGGTGGAGATAGGGCGCGATGATCGAGCTGTGCACGGCCATACCCATCGAGCCGTCACCCGCGAACGCCTGTTCCTCGATGATCGCGGCCTCGTGCGCGAAAGTGCCACCGCCACCGCCGTATTCGGTCGGGATCGCGGCACACAGCAGGCCGAGTTCACCGGCCCGGTTGTACAGGGCGCGGTCGGGATGTCCCTGTGCGACGAACTTCTCCTCGTGCGGGACCACTTCCTTGACAAAGAAGTTTCGTGCCAGCTCCCGGACCGCCTCGACCTCGTCATCACTCCATGCCGCGCGTGCCATCGCAGAGATCCTTTGCTCATCGCGCGAGCCTGTCGCACCCGCGTCTCGTCATCAGACTGACGCACTATTGGCGCGATGTCAACAAAGCGGGCGCATGACGGATCGAGGCGGTTCAACGAGGACGGAACGCGGATCTGCCGAGCTGTAGGACAGCGACACCGATTCCCGGGTTTGACGTTGTCGCTACGTCAATGTTTAACGTGACGGTCACCGTTCTCGACAGCTACACACCTGAATTTCTCCCGCCCCGTTCGGATCTATTCGGGGCGCAGTCGTAGCCCCTGCATTCCGCCGTCGACTGCGATCGAAGTGCCAGTCGTAGACCCTGACGTCGGGCTGGCGAGGTAGCCGACCGCAGCCGCGACCTCATCAGCCGTAACGAGTCGTCCGTGCGGTTGGCGGGCGCACAGTGCGGCACGCTCGGCGGCGCTGTCCGATGATTGGTCCAGAAGCCGGCCAACCCAGGGAGTATCCACCGTTCCTGGATTCACGCAGTTCACCCTGATCCCGTCACGTACCAGGTCAGCTGCCATAGCGCGCGTCAAGGACAGCACCCCGCCCTTGGTTGCGCTGTAGAGCGCGCGTTGGGGCAGACCTGCGGTGGCGGCAATGGAACTGACATTGACGATCGCCGCCGCGTGCGAGGCCCGCAGCAGCGGCAGGGTAGCTCGGCTCATGCGGGCTATGCCGATCACATTGACGTCCCAGACGCGGTGCCACTCATCGTCTGAATTGTCCGCTACGGTTCCTACCGCACCTATTCCCGCGTTGTTGACAACAATGTCCAATTGCCCGGCAGTACTTGCGATTTCGGCGACGGCTGCCTGCACGGAGTCGTCATCCGAGACGTCGCACACCAATCCGGTCTGGCCGCCGGGGACGCTTTCGGGGTTCAGGTCGAGAACGAAAACGGTGCATCCACGTCCCTGTAACTCACGCGCGATAGCGGCCCCGATTCCGGATGCTCCCCCAGTGACCGCTGCAACAAGCCCCTTCATATCCGCCGACATCACTTCTCCTCAGCAGTTGCCGTCGTCGCCCTGAAGAACTGCTGACGCTGACGCCCCAGCTCGTCGATTTCCATCTCGACGATGTCACCGTCGTCGAGGTAGGGAAATCGGCCGGACAAGGCAACGCCTTCCGGAGTTCCGGTCAGGATGAGATCTCCCGGTTCGAGCAGCATGTACTGGCTGAGGTGATGCACGATGGTGGCGGTGTCGAAAATGAGGTCGGCCGTCGACGAATCTTGCCGAAGTTCTCCGTTGACCCAAGTCCTCAGTCGAAGTGCGTTCGGATCAACCTGGTCTGCCGGTACGAACCACGGACCAACTGGGGTGGATGACGGCAGCGACTTCCCCTTCGTCCATTGTCCCGCTGGACCGTTGAGCTGATAGTCGCGCTCGGAGAGGTCGTTCGCCATGACGTAGCCGGCTACTGCCTGCTTCGCGTCCTCGATCGAGGCCAGGTATTGCGCGGACGATCCCATGATGATGCCCAACTCCACCTCCCAGTCGTACTGCTCGGATTGCGGAGGAATCGGCGCAGCATCGTAGGGCCCGGCGATCGTGTTGCTCGGCTTGAGGAACACGACCGGAGTCGTGGGAGGCTCTGCCCCGGACTCGGCGGCATGTGCCGCATAGTTCATGCCGATGCAGATGATGTTCGCCGGGCGTGCCACCGGGCTGCCGATACGCTGCGGTGTCGGCCATTCGATCTCGTCGAACACATTATTGTCCAGACCTTTTCGAACCCGATCTACCCCATCGGCAGCCAAAAAGGCTCCATCGATGTCGTCGACGATCGGGGACAGGTCGAAGGCACGTTCATGCCCTTCCTTGTCGAGGGTGATTGCCACTGGCTTCTCATGGCCATGGTCACCTACACGTCCAAGTCTCACAGCTGACCTTTCAAAGGGGTAATTGATTACGTCAGTCAACAAATGTTCCGGTCGATTGCTCGAGCTCACGAACCGTCATGGCACGGAGATTCCGTCCACGGGTCTCGGGGCCGACGAGGGTCACGATGAATCCGAAAACGCAGGTGGCGAGAACGAAGGCTGCTACGAGCCAAGACTGGCCTGATGCTGCGGATACCAGCGCAACGGCGATCAGCGGTGTCAGCCCACCCGAGAGTGCGCCGGCAACCTCACGGCTGAATGCGAGGCCGGTGAAGCGCGATCGGTTCGTAAAAAGCTCAGAGAAATACGCGGCCTGCGGGCCGAACATTGCGCCGATACCGATACCTACGCTGGCTGTCACGGCGATCGTCACCCCCCAAGTCGCCTGGGTGTGGTCGATCAACCAGAAGTACGGGAAGACAAAGACTCCTGAGAAACCGATGCCGAACAAGATGACCGGCTTCCTGCCGATCCGGTCTGACAAGACCCCGAACAACGGCAGCGTCAACAGCGCGGTCGCCGTGGCAATGGTGACCGCGATCGGCCCCACCGACTTGGACATCTTCAGGGTGCCGGTGAGGTACGCGGCAATGAACGTCAGATTCAGATACGCGATCACGTTCTGGGGCGTCTGCATACCGATGAGGGTGAGCATGCCGCGCCACTCGAAGCGGAACACATCGCGGACGGACGCCGCCTGATGAGTGGTCTCATCAGTGGCCTGCACATCCAGGAAGGCCGGGCTCTCCGTCAAACGCAATCGGATGAAGAGAGCGACCCCGATAACCACGATGCTCGCGGCAAAAGGCAATCGCCAACCCCAGGCAAGGAACTGATCTTCAGGCAGCTGGGTGACCAGAGCGAACGCGCCAGAGGCCATGAGCAGGCCCAGATAGACACCCACCGCGGGCCATGCGCCTTGTAGTCCGCGCACCCGCGAGTTCGCATGTTCGACGGAGAGGATCGATGCTCCGCCGAATTCGGCTCCTGCACCGATGCCTTGAATGGCGCGAAGGAGAACGAGGATGATCGGAGACCAGACGCCGACTTGGCCGTAGGTCGGGATGACTGCCATCAGGACCGTCGAGAACCCCATGACGAGCAGGGTCAGGACCAGGACGCTTTTACGTCCCATCCGGTCGCCGAGGCGACCGAAGATCAACCCACCAAGGGGGCGGATGAAGTACCCGATCGCGAATGTTGCGAATGCCGCCATCGTCGCGACTGTGGGATTGGAGTTGGTGAAGATGATCCGGTTGAAAACAAGGGCAGCGGCCGTGCCGTAGAGATAGAAGTCGTACCACTCGAGGGCGGAGCCCACCAGGGCAGCGGCTGCCACCCGCCTCGTAGCGGTGGGAGATGCATGGTCATTCCGAGGTTGATCGACCGTTGTTGATTCGGACATTTGTATTCCTAAAGAAATCCGGTTCGGGTGCAGGTGTGTGGCGGCGCACCGGCGGTGTCACGCCACGCGCAGGTTGTCGATTTGATCGGTGTCCCAATCGATTCCCAAGCCGGGAACATCCGGGGCAATCGCATGACCGTCCACGATCTCGATTTCGGTCGTGGTCACCGATCGCAGCTGTGGAATGTGTTCGACGAACTGACCGTTGGGTATTGCCGAGACGAGGCTGACGTGGAGTTCCATCAGGAAGTGCGGACTGACGGAAACGTTGAATGCCTCGGCCAAGTGCGCGACCTTGAGCCATGGCGTGATACCGCCGATCCGCGCAGCATCTACCTGGACGATCTGGGCGGCACCCGACTCGAGGTACTGGCGAAAATGGCCGATGGAGTACATCGATTCTCCGACAGCGACGGGAATGCTGGTCGCATTGGAGAGCCGGACATGACCGGATACATCGTCGGCGGGCAGCGGCTCTTCGAACCAGCTCAGGTCCGTCGCCTCGAACGCGGCTGCCCGCCGGATGGCCTCGGCGCTCGTCATCGATTGATTGGCGTCCACCATGATGTCGAAGCCGGGCCCGACGGCCGCACGCACGGCATGGAGCCGTTCGCTGTCTTCGTGGCAGGTGGGCTTGCCGACCTTGATCTTCACGCCCTTCCACCCTTTCGACTTCGACTCGAGCGCACCGTCGACGAGCTCATCGGTCGACAGGTGCAGCCAACCACCTTCCGTGTCGTACAGCGGAATGTGCTGCTGGTAGCCGCCGGCGGCACGCCATAGCGGAATCGCGGTTCGACGACAGTTGAGGTCCCAGACAGCTGTATCGATGGCCGCGAGCGCTAGCGATGTCACGACACCGACGGCTGTTGCGCGCGTCGAATTGAACAGCGTGCGCCACACCTGTTCGACATTCCGGCAATCGAGACCGATGAGCTGCGGGATCAGGTGATCGCGCAGCATGGAGAGAACGGACCGTCCTCCGGTTCCGATCGTGTAGGAGTAGCCGCGGCCACGGTGTCCGTCAGCGGTTGTGATGTCGACGAACAGCGTCTCCTGCTTGAGGAACGACTGCACGGCATCGGTTCTGACAGTTTCCACGGGGATGTCCACGAGATACGCCTCGGCGGCAACGATGCGCGTGTCATCGGATCCCCCAGCGAACTCGGCGGATGTTCCAGAAAGAGCGTATGCCATGCGTCACATAAAATCATATACTATATGATCCGGCAAGAGGTGCTACGGATGATCGAGCACGGGCAGGGGGCCAATAAACTGAGCAACGTGGAATCACAGGGCCAGGCAGCCGAGGCAATGCGGTGAGCAAGAGATCCGGCATGATCAGCGCCGACGTTTACGAACGCATCACGGCGATGATCCTGCGCAATGAGCTGAGGCCGGGAACGCGGATCAACATCGACCAACTCGCGCACACCCTCGACGTTTCGGCAACGCCGGTTCGAGAAGCGCTCGCTCGGCTCGAGTCGGATGGACTTGTCACAAAGATCCACCTCAAGGGCTACCGCACCGCCGAGGTACTCGGCAGGCGCGAACTCGAGGAGATCTATCAGTTTCGCCTGCGACTCGAGCCGTACTCCGCCGCACAGGCAGCGCAACAAGCGACCAACGACGACGTAGCACGACTGACGTCAGAGCTATCGCTATTCGAATCACCGCCGATACGAGCGGATTACGACTCCTACCGACAGTTCAGCGCACATGATGCTCGACTACACGCGCTGATACTCGAGATCGCCGACAACAACGTCATCGCGCAAGCGTTGGAACGCACCCACTTCCATCTGCATGCGTTTCGCTTGGCCTACGACGCGGCAGCGGGGGCACGCACGATCGGCGAGCACAAAGAAGTGGTCGCAGCCATTGCTGCCGGAGACCCGGCGCGCGCAGACAAAGCGATGCGTACCCACCTCGAGAACGCGATGAATCGACTGCTCCCCACCTCACTGGCTCCACCCACGGGCAACGGCTGAACCAACGCAGCGTGCCTCAACGGTCGCTGCGTACCCCCTGGTAGTACCCGCGGATGTGGTCGATGATCCGCTGCTGCGCCAGCGAATCATCGCCCCGGGTCACAGCGTCGACCAGCCCGCGATGTTCACCTCGCAGACGGGTGCATGTCGTCGGCCACGCGGTGAAGTCCACGCCCGCCACGACATACGACTCGATCGATGCGCGCAGTCCAGCCATCATCGCCGCAATCACCTGGTTGCCGGCCGCGTCGGCCAACGCGACATGGAACTGGGCGTCGAGAACGAGGAACTCGTCAGCGGTGAGCGCGGGCTCGTCCATCGAGTCGAGCAGTTCGACAGCCGTGGTGAGGTCGGCCGACGGCTGCTGCGACAGTGTCCGCATCACCTCGGATTCGAGCACCAGACGCGTCTGGACGACGTCGGAGACCGGGAAGCCATGCGCGGCGACCTGCATGCGCATGAGCATTGTCATGCCACCGGTAGGGCGAGAGACGATCATCGCGCCGGCGTTCGGACCCGATCCGGTCTGAGCCTTGAGCAGACCGAGTGCCTCCATCACGCGCAGCGCCTCGCGAACCGAGGAGCGACCGACGCCGAGATCGGCGGCGAGGGCGCGTTCGCCGGGGAGGCGCTGGCCTGGGAGCAGTTCGCCGGAGACCATCATTTCCTCGACCTTGCTCAGCACGTGCTCCCACGCGCGCAAGTGCGGTGCAATCGGCAGGTCGGTGGCCGGGGACTCGGACGTCATGACACGCGAGCCTAGGCCGTTGGCATGGCGTCGGAACCCCCGGCAGATCAGCAGCATCGCCGAGCTGAAGCTGCGCCGCATTTGCGTTGGTGCGCTGACCATGCGTTACTGTGGTCCGACCACACCGAAGGACGATCCCGGAGATCCGCATGCGAATCGCGCTGTTCGCCACGTGCATCGGGGACACGATGTTCCCGGACGTTCCCAAAGCCACCGCTGTGCTGCTGACGCGGCTCGGTCACGAGGTCGTGTTCCCGCCCGGTCAGACGTGCTGCGGGCAGATGCACGTGAACACCGGCTACCAGCCCGATGCGTTACCGCTGGTGCGCAACTACGCTGAGGAGTTCGGCGACGCCTCGATCGACGCCGTCGTCGTACCGTCGGGATCATGCGTCGGGTCGGTGCGGCATCAGCATGAGATCGTCGCTTCCCGGTATGGCAACGCCGCGCTGTGTGAGCAGGTCGAGACCGTGAAGGCGAAGACATACGAGCTCTCCGAACTACTCGTCGACGTCCTCGGCGTCACCGATGTCGGCGCGTACTTCCCGCACCGCGTCACCTACCACCCGACGTGTCATTCGCTGCGAATGCTCGGGGTGGGGGAAAAACCTTTGCGGTTGCTGCGGGCGGTGCGGGAGATCGACCTGGTGGAGCTGCCCGAGGCCGACGCCTGCTGTGGGTTCGGTGGCACGTTCGCGATCAAGAACGCGGAGACATCGACGGCCATGCTTGCCGACAAGATCCGCACTATCGGCGATACCGGAGCCGAATTCTGTGCTGCCAGCGACTCGTCCTGCCTGTTTCACATCGGCGGCGGCATGTCGCGGCTGCGGATGGGCACCCGAACGGTGCACCTCGCCGAGATCCTCGCTTCCGTCGAGTCGAACGTGGAGGTGACCGCATGAGCGGTGTGACTCTGGGACTGCCCGCATTCCCGCCGCGCGCGCCGAAGGGCGTCGGATTCTTGCGCGGCACCGAGAAGTTCCCGGCCGCCGCGCACCACGAGCTGGCCAACACGCAGCTGCGCAACAACATCGGCAAGGCGACCCACACCATCCGGGCCAAGCGCCTCAACGTCATCGGGGAGCTTCCGGACTGGGAGGACCTACGCGACACCGGCTCCGCAATCAAGACCGATGCGATGAACCGGCTACCGGAGCTGCTCGAGCAGCTCGAGGCAGCCGTCACCGCACGCGGCGGGATCGTGCACTGGGCCGCCGACGCGAACGAGGCCAACGCGATCGTCACCCGGCTCGTCCGTGAGACGGGGTCGGACGAGGTCATCAAGGTCAAGTCGATGGTGACCCAGGAGATCGAGCTCAACGAACACCTCGCGGCGAACGGTATCCGCGCGTACGAGACGGACCTGGCGGAGCTGATCGTGCAGCTCGGTCACGACAAGCCCTCGCACATCCTGGTCCCGGCGATCCACCGTAACCGGTCGGAGATCCGGGAGATCTTCCTGCGGGAGATGACGGGTGTCGACCCGGGGTTGGACGACGATCCCGAGCACCTCGCCGCCGCCGCGCGGAAGTTCCTCCGGCACAAGTTCATGACGGTGCCCGTCGCGATCTCGGGTGCCAACTTCGGCATCGCGGAGACCGGCACCCTCGGCGTGGTCGAGTCCGAGGGCAACGGCCGCATGTGCCTGACGATGCCACAGACGCTCATCACCGTGATGGGCATCGAAAAGGTGATTCCCCGGTACACGGATCTCGAGGTGTTCCTGCAACTGTTGCCGCGGTCGTCGACTGGGGAGCGCATGAACCCGTACACCTCGATGTGGACTGGAGTGACACCCGGCGACGGCCCCCAGAACTTCCATCTGGTGCTGCTCGACAACGGTCGCACCGCCGCACTCGCGGACGCCGTCGGACGGCAGGCCCTCAACTGCATCCGGTGCTCGGCATGCCTGAACGTGTGCCCGGTGTACGAACGCACCGGCGGCCACGCCTACGGCTCGACCTATCCCGGGCCGATCGGTGCGGTGCTCACCCCTCAGCTCGCGGGCATGGACGGCAAGAGCGACCCGAACTCGACCTTGCCGTTCGCCTCGACTCTGTGCGGGGCCTGCTACGACGCGTGCCCGGTCAAGATCGATATCCCGTCGCTGCTGGTGGAGTTGCGGCACCACAAGGTGGAGAAGTCCGGCTTCGGACCCGAGGCCGCCGCAATGAAGGCAGCGTCGGTGGTGATGTCGTCCGCCACGCGGTTCACGTTGGCGCAGAAGGCCGCCGGGCTCGGCCGGGTGCTGGCCGGGAAGAAGGGCAAGATCTCGACGTTGCCGCCGCCGCTGAACGGCTGGACCGCCGCACGCGACATCCCGGCCCCGCCGAAGCAGACGTTCCGACAGTGGTGGGACTCCACGCAGGGGCGGGCCGTGATCGCCGCCGCACGGAAGGACGCGCAGCAGTGAACTCACGAGAGGTCATCCTGGGACGCATCCGGGATGCGCTGACACTCGCGCCGCCGGTCGAGCAGGAGATCCCCCGCGCCTATCGGACCGGGCAGACGATGTCCAGCGAGCAACGCGTCGAACTACTGGTCGACCGCCTGCTCGACTACAAAGCCATCGTCCACCGCAGTGCGTCCGATGAGTTGCCGGACGTGCTGGCGCGAGTCCTCGCCGACGTCGGCGCCCGACGCGTCGGCGTCCCTGCGGGACTGGACGATTCGTGGCTGTCCCGGTTCGCTGGTGAGGTTGTCGTCGACTCCTCGGATATGCCCGCCCCGCAGCTGTCGGAGCTGGACGGCGTCGTGACCGCGTCGACGGTGACCTGCGCCGAGACCGGCACCATCTTCCTCGACGGCAGCTCGGACCAGGGCCGCAGGGCATTGACCCTGGTGCCGGACCTGCACGTGTGCGTCGTGACCATCGAAAGCATCGAGGTCGGCGTTCCAGAGGCACTGGCGCGACTGGTTCCCGAACGTCCGACCACCCTGATCAGCGGGCCGTCCGCGACATCGGATATCGAACTCGAACGCGTCGAAGGTGTCCACGGTCCACGAAACCTGCACGTCGTGATTGTGAGATGAGAACAAGCGGGATGCTGATCCGACAATGGGGCGGGTGATGTCGTAGCCGGCGTTGAAACGATCAAGATCGCCACGGGCGTAGATCATCTCGCGGACTCCGCGTCGACGGTCTGCAGAGACTTGCCGACCGTCTCCTTGGCCAGACCGACGGCGACCACCGAGATAGCCGCCGCCGCAACCAGATACAGCGAAATCGGCACCGAGCTGTGGAAGCTGTCGAGCAGGCTGACGGCGATCAGCGGTGCCAGCGAACCGGCCATGATCGGCGCGACCTGATAGCAGAACGACAGCGCGGTATAGCGGACGTGGGTCGGGAACATCTCCGTCATCAGCGCGGAATACGGTGCGTAAGTGAGTGATTCGATCGCCAGACCCAGCGTGATCGCGATGATGATGACCGCGTAGTTCCCGGTGTCCATCATCGGGAACGCCATGAATCCCCATCCTGCGGTGAGCACGGCGCCGGTGAGGTAGACCGGCCTGCGGCCGATCAGATCCGAGAGCAGTCCGGCCGCCGGAATCATGAAGAAGTGCAGCAGATGCGCCGCGAGCAGCAGCGCGAGGATCGGCGCCGTGTCCACATGCACCATCAGCTTGAGATAAGTGATCGAGAAGGTCACCACGGTGTAGTAGAGGATGTTCTCGGCGAAACGGGCGCCGATGCCGATAAGCACCTCGCGCCAATGGAAGCGCAGCACCTCGACAATGCCCAGTGACCGTTGCTGATCCGCCTCGAGCCTGGCCTGCGCCGCACGGAAGATCGGCGCGTCGTCGACGCTGGAGCGCACCCAGTAGCCGATCAGCACAACCACGGCCGACAGCCAGAAACCGATGCGCCAGCCCCAGGACAGGAACTGCTCATCGGACAGGTTCGCCGACAGCACCAACAGCACCACGGTCGCGAGCACGTTCCCCAGCGGCACCCCCGATTGCGGCCAACTTGCCCAGAATCCGCGACGGTCGTCCGGGCTGTGTTCGCTGACCAGCAGCACCGCACCGCCCCATTCGCCGCCGAAGGCGAAGCCCTGGATCAACCGCAGCGTCACCAGCAGGATCGGCGCCCAGTACCCGATCGCGTCGAACGTCGGCAGACAGCCCATCAGGAAGGTGGTGACACCGACGACGACCAGGCTCAGCTGCAGCAGCGCTTTGCGACCGACGCGATCACCGAAATGTCCGAACAGCAGCCCGCCGAAAGGGCGGGCGAGGAAGCCGACCGCATACAGCGCGAAGGCCGCGATGATGCCATCGACGGCGTTTCCGCTGGAACGGAAGAACACCTGACCGAAGACGAGCGCCGAGGCGGTGCCGTAGAGGAAGAACTCGTACCACTCGGCGACCGCGCCCGCCATGGCCGCGGCGACGATGCGACGTAGCCCGGCGGGTCCCGATCGCGTCGCGCCTGGGCGAGCGGCCGCGGCATCCGGCGTGGTCTCGGTGTTGTCGAGAGCGGTCATGGTGTTCACCTTTATGGATCGAATGGCGCGTCGGATGAGCCGACCACCGGGAGAATCGGGTCCCCTTTGCGCCGATCGGCGGAGATAGAGAGGAGCAACCCGCACACTGTGACGTGTGACATTGCACAATAGAGAAGTGATGCCGCTCACGCAAGACATTGCGTGAGCGCCATCACTCGCGTTACATTCAGTGCAATGTCACACCGCACTGGTGTGGCTGGTCGACCGGGCACAGGTTTCCCGGACTCCCACACAGATGGAGGCGCACATGTCCGAAATGACCACATCGGCCGAGACCAAGCCCTGGCACGGGGTGCTGGTCGCGACGACACTCCCCTTCACCGCCGACTACGCCGTCGACTACGACGCGTACGCCGAACACGTGCGGTGGCTGGCGGCCAACGGCTGCCACGGGGTGAGCCCGAACGGATCGCTGGGCGAATACCAGACCCTCAGCGACGAGGAGCGGGCCAAGGTCGTGACGACGGCCATCTCGGCAGCCCCCGAGGGATTCACCGTGATGCCCGGCATCGCCGCCTACGGCGCGCTGCAGGCGCGCAAGTGGGCCGAGCAGGCCGCCGAAGCGGGGGCGCAGGCAGTAATGCTGTTGCCGCCCAACACCTATCGCGGCGGACGCGATTCGA
The DNA here is from genome assembly GCF_040674855.1 of Nocardia sp. NPDC049707. Classification (NCBI taxonomy): domain Bacteria; kingdom Bacillati; phylum Actinomycetota; class Actinomycetes; order Mycobacteriales; family Nocardiaceae; genus Nocardia; species Nocardia sp. NPDC049707. Next base: position 317,101 of record NZ_JBFANN010000002.1, read on the forward strand.
TCCTGGATCACTACCGCACGGTGGCACAGGTCGGACTGCCGATCGTCGCGTACAACAACCCGATCGACACCCGCATCGACCTGACCCCGGACATCCTGGCCGAACTGCACGGCGAGGGTCTTATCGTCGGTGTCAAGGAGTTCACCGGCGACGTACGGCGCTTCTACGAGATCAAGGAACTCGCCCCCGAACTCGACGTGCTCGTCGGCTCCGACGACGTGGTCATGGAACTCGGCATCGCGGGCGCGGTCGGCTGGGTGGCCGGTTACCCGAACGCCATCCCGCAGGTGACGGTGGAGCTGTACAACGCCGCGGTCAACCGGGACCTGGACAAGGCGCTGCCGCTGTACCGCAACCTGCACAAGCTGCTGCGCTGGGACTCGAAAACCGAATTCGTGCACGCGATCAAACTGTCGATGGATCTGGCCGGACGCGCCGGCGGCGCGTGCCGCCCGCCGCGGGTACCGCTCGCGCCGGAGCTTGCCGAGAAGATCGCCGCCGACACCCGTGAGGTGCTGGCTCAGGGCTACCGGTAGTCGAAAGCCCCACGGCAACTGGTGAATTCGGAAGTGGTGAACACGGGAAGTGAGGAGCAGGCGATGACCGGAGGCATGGTCGAATCCGTTGCCGATACGACCGAGGACGAGGTCGATGCCGTCGTCCGGGCGGCAGCCGCGGCGGCGGCCCCATGGGCGGCGCTGGAGCTCGCCGACCGGGCCCGGGTGTTGAGGGGCATCGCGGACCGGCTCGACGCGCAGGCCGCCGAACTCATCCCGCTGGCGATGCGCGAAACGCATCTGAGCGAACCGCGGCTGGTCGGCGAACTGAAACGGACCAGTTTCCAGTTGCGGCTGTTCGCGCAGACGGTGCTCGACGGCGAATTCCTCGACGTACGCATCGACGCCGCGGACGCCGATTGGCCGATGGGCGCACCGCGGCCGGATCTGCGCCGGATGAACATCCCGCTCGGACCGGTGGTCAACTTCGCGGCCAGCAACTTCCCGTTCGCCTTCTCCGTCGCCGGGGGCGACACCGCCGCCGCGCTGGCCGCCGGATGTCCGGTGATCGTCAAAGCCAGCCCTGGCCACCCGGTGCTGTCACGCGCGGTCGGCGCCCTCGTCGACGCGGCGGTCGCCGAAGCCGGCGCGCCGCGCGGCACCTTTGGTCTGGTCTTCGGCCGCGACGCCGGGGTGCAGGCGCTCACGCACCCGGACGTCGCCGCCGCGGCGTTCACCGGTTCAACGGCCGGCGGCCGCGCGCTGTACGACCTTGCCTCCCGCCGTCCGGTACCGATCCCCTTCTACGGCGAGCTCGGCTCGATCAATCCGGTGTTCGTCACGCCGGATGCGGCCGCAGCGCAGACCGAGGAGATCGCCACCGGATTGCTGACCGCAGTGAGTGCGAGCGCCGGGCAGCTCTGCACCAAGCCAGGGCTGGTCGCGGTGCCCGCGGACGCGCCGGTGCTCGGCAAACTGGCCGAGCTGATCCGCACCCAGCCGGTGCCGACCGGGCAGCTGCTCAATGACGCGATCGCGGACGGGTTCGCCCGCGCCGTCGAGCAGGTGCGCGCACACCCCGATGTGGAAGTGCTGGGCGGCGGCGAATCCGACGAGGCACTGCTGCTGATCACGACGGTCCCGACGGTACTCGCCGATCGCGACCAGCTGATGCACGAAATGTTCGGCCCGGCAACGCTATTGGTGACCTACCAGGACACTGCGGAGCTGCTGGAACTGGCCAGCGCGCTGGACGGACAGCTGACTGTCTCCGTGTTCGGCGAGCACGCCGACGACACCGCACGCGCGCTGCTCACCGCCGCCGCGGGCGCGGCCGGTCGGGTGCTGTGGAACAGCTGGCCCACCGGGCTTTCGGTGACCTACGCCCAGCAGCACGGCGGGCCGTACCCGGCGACCACCGCACCGGGCTCGACGTCGGTGGGCACCGCGGCCATCGCGCGCTTCCTGCGTCCGGTGGCGTACCAGTCGGTGCCCGACGACCTGTTGCCACCACCGCTGCGGGCGCAGAATCCGCTCGCCGTGCCGCGCTCGGTGAACGGGGCGCGCGCGCAATGACCGGCGAGGCGTCCCTGCGAGGTACCGATGTGCTGGTCATCGGCGGCGGCATGATCGGATGCGCGCTCGCGGACCGGCTGACGCTGGCCGGTGCGTCGGTGCGGGTCTGCGAGGCGGGTGGGCTGGCGTCCGGCACCACCTCCCACGGCGAGGGAAACGTCCTTGTCTCCGACAAGGGGCCGGGACCCGAGCTGGAACTCGCACAGCTGTCACGGCGGCTGTGGCCCGACATCCTCGAACGGGTCGCCGAGCGGCTGCCCGCCGACGCGGCGGACATCGAATGGGAACCCAAGGGCGGCATCGTCGTCGCCACGACGGACGCGGGAGCCGCCGCGCTCACCGCATTCGCACGTGGTCAGCGCGCGGCGGGCGTGTGCTGCGAAGACCTCGACGCGGATCGGCTCGCGGCGGCCGAACCGGCGCTGACCAGGGATGTTGTCGCAGCCATCTACTACCCCGATGACGCTCAGGTGCAACCGGCCGGTGCCGCGGCCGCCCTCATCGGGTCGGCGGTCGCGGCGGGCGCGGCGGTAGAGACCGGCTGTGCGATCACCGGCCCGATCCTGCGCGGCGGGCGGCTGATCGGCGTGCAGACCACCAAGGGAACGCGGCACGCCGACGTGGTCATCAACGCGGCCGGCCCCTGGTCGGGTTCGGTATCGGGCCTACTCGGCGCGCCGATCGCGGTCCAACCGCGCCGCGGCGATGTGCTGATCACCGCGCCGATGCCGCCGACGGTCTTCCACAAGGTCTACGACGCGGACTATGTGGGCGCGGTGGGCAGTTCGGACGCGGCGCTGCAATCGTCGGCGGTGGTCGAGTCCACCCGCGGCGGGCCGTTGCTGCTCGGATCGTCGCGACGCCAATGCGGTTTCGACAACCGGCTGCGCCCCGACAGCCTCGCCGCCATCGCCCGCAAGGCGATGCGCCTGTACCCGGTGCTTGCCGATGTCGCGATCATGCGTGCCTACGGCGGCTTCCGCCCGTACGTCGACGATCACCTGCCGGTGATCGGACCCGATCCGCGACTGCCCGGACTGTGGCACGCGACCGGCCATGAGGGAGCCGGAATCGGCCTGTCGACCGGCACTGCGCAACTGGTCGCGTCCGCGCTCGCCGGTCGACCGGACGAGGTCGACATCGCGGCCTTCGCCGTCGACCGCCCGGCCGTCATCGCCGCCCCCTCTACCGCCCCACGCACGGAGGACGTATCCCGATGAGCCCCACCGTCATTCCCCCGGCCACAGACCCGGTCGGCCGCGCCGACCGGCCCCTGACGATCACCGTCGACGATCGCGAAGTGCTCGGCGTGCACGGACAGACGCTCGCATCGGTGCTGCTGGCCAGCGGCCGCTCGGATTGGCGCACCGCGCCCACCGCCGGGCCGCGCGGCGTGTTCTGCGGCATCGGCGTCTGCTTCGACTGCGTCGCCACCGTCAACGGCGTCCCCGACGTTCGGCTGTGTCTGCGCCCGGCCCGCGACGGCGACTCGATCACCACCCAGTCCCGCATCACCCGGCCCGCCGAATCCGAACGGGGGGCGCGATGAGCAGGCATGTGGTGGTGATCGGCGGCGGCCCGGCGGGCACGGCGGCTGCGGAATCCGCGCTGCGGTATGGCGCGACCGTCACGCTGATCGATTCGAACGAAGAACTCGGCGGCCAGTACAACCGGCGCATCCCAGCCGCGTACGGCGTTCGCCGCCCGCTCAGCATCGGACACGGATACGTGGCCGCGGATCGACTCGCACGGCTGCTGATCGATCATCCGCGGTGCGAGTACCTGCCGTTGGCCTCGGTCTACCAGATCGAGCGGCACCACGAGGGCGGCTGCCCCGCCGTCCGGCTGCTGCTCGGCGCCGAGGGTGACCGGCGGACTCACCGGGTGGTGCAGGGCGACGCACTGGTGCTGGCCACCGGAGCCTACGACCGGGTGTGCCCGTTCCCCGGCTGGGATCTGCCCGGCGTCTACACCGGCGGTGCCGCGCAGACGCTGGCGAAGACCCAGCGGGTGCTGGTCGGCAAGTCCGTATTGCTGTCGGGCACCGGCCCGTTCCTGCTTCCGGTCGCGCAGTCGCTTGCCGCGGGCGGGGCCGATGTCCTCGCGGTGCTCGAGGCCAATCCAGGCCGCCGGCTCGCCCGGCAGTGGGCTGCCCGACCCTGGCAGCTGCGCCACAGTGCGGGCAAGGCAGCCGAGCTGATCGAGTACATCGCGTGCGGGGTGCGGCACCGGATCCCGCTACGCACCGCCCGTGCGGTGGTCGCGGTCGCCGGCGACAGACGAGTCGAGCAGGCCACGGTCGCCCGACTCGACGAGAACTGGACGCCGATACCCGGCAGTCATGCCACGGTGGCCGTGGACGCAGTCGCTGTCTCGCACGGATTCACCCCGCAGCATGAGCTGGCGGTCGCCGCGGGCGCGCGACTGGACGCTGACGGATTCGTCCGCGTCGACCACACCCAGCGCACCGGCGCCGACGCCGTTTGGGCGGCCGGGGAGATCACCGGCATCGGCGGCTCCCAGGTCGCCGCCATCGGGGGGGCGGTGGCCGGTATCGCGGCGGCGGGCGCCGACCCCACCGCGGACCGGGCACTGCGAGCCAGGCACCGCACCGCCGAACAGTTCGTCGCGCGCCTGGCCGCCGCGCACCCGATCCGGCCCGGCGTGCTGACCTGGTCACGACCCGAGACCGTGATCTGCCGGTGTGAGGGCACCACCCGCGGTGAGCTGGCCGCCGCTTGGGCCCGCGCCGCGGGCGACAGCTACCGGCCCGCCAAACTGGCCACCCGCGCCGGACTCGGCCCGTGCCAGGGCCGCATGTGCGCGGCGAACGTCGAGGCGCTGCGCGGCCGATCGTGCTCCGACAGCGCCGAGTCGTCCGCCGCGACCGCTCCCTCCGGTCTCGCGGCCGCCACCCCCGCCTGGCGTCCGCTGGCCACACCGGTGCGGCTCCGGGAACTCGCCGACCTCGACAACGAAGGACACTCCTGATGCGCAGCTCCATGATCATCTCCGCAATCGACACCCACACCGAGGGGATGCCGACCCGGGTCGTCACCGGCGGAGTAGGCACCATCCCCGGTGACACGATGGCGGCCCGGCGGATGTACTTCGCCGAACACCTCGACGGACTTCGCAAACTACTGGTCAACGAGCCGCGCGGCCACGCGTCGATGAGTGGGGCGATCCTGCAACCGGCCACCACCGACGATGGCCACTACGGTGTGCTGTTCATCGAGGTCAGCGGGCTGCTGCCGATGTGCGGGCACGGCACCATCGGCGTGGCAACCGCACTGGTCGAGGCCGGCATGGTGCCGATCACCGAACCAGTCACCGAGATCCGGCTCGACACCCCCGCCGGGCGGGTGGTCGCGGAAGTGGCTGTCAGCGGCGGCCACGCCGACTCGGTCACTCTGCGCAATGTGCCCGCGTACTGCGATAGCCTCGACAACACCGTCGAGGTGCCGGACCTGGGCACTGTGCGCTACGACATGGCCTACGGCGGCAACTTCTACGCCATAGTCGACCTCGGCTCGCTCGGGCTGCCGTTCGACCGCGCGCACAAGGACCGCATCCTGGAATCTGGTCTGCGAATCATGCGGGCCATCAACGAGTTCCGGCGCCCGGTCCACCTCGCCGACGAACGGATCGCCGGATGCAAACATGTGCTGTTCCTCGATCCGGCCTCCGAGTCCGCGCATACGCGCCACGCGATGGCCATCCATCCGGGCTGGTTCGACCGCTCTCCCTGCGGCACCGGCACCTCCGCGCTCCTGGCCCGCCAGCACGCCCGTGGGTTGTTGTCCGGTGACCAAGTGCTGCACAACGATTCGTTCATCGGCACTACTTTTCGTGCACGCGCGGTCGACACGACCACCATCGGCGACCGCCAAGCGATCGTGCCCGCGATCACCGGACGCGCATGGCTGACCGGGACGGCGAACTACCTGCTCGATCCGTCGGACCCCTTTCCCGAGGGATTCATCTTCTAGCGCAAGACATTTCGCACACCGCCCCATCCACCACAACCCATCTCCGCCACCGCCACACCCCGAAAGGCCAGCCCATGTTGCGAGTCGGCAATCGACCTCCGCGCCCACCGATGACCCGAAGCGGGGTGTTGCGACGAATGCCCGTCACCGTCGCGGACACCGGCGACTTCACCAAGAGCATGGGGCTTTGGCAACTCGTCGCGCTGAGCCTCGGCGGGCTCGTCGGCGCCGGTGTGTTCTCGCTGGCTGGTGTTGTGGCCCATGAGGTTTCCGGCCCGGCGGTGCTCATCTCCTTCCTCATCGCGATCATCGCCTCCGGCGCGGCCGGCCTGTGCTACGCCGAGTTCGCGGGCATGGTCCCGAAGGCGGGCTCGGCCTACACCTACTCCTATGTGGCACTCGGCGAGATCATCGGCTTCATGATCGGGTGGGATCTGCTGCTCGAATACACCGCCATCGTGTCGGTGGTCGCGATTGCGGTGTCCGGCTATCTCAACTACATCACCCACTACATCGGATTCGACCTGCCCACCTGGGCGCTCGGCGCGCCCGGCACCGGGTCCGGACACAAGGTCGATCTGTTCGCGGTGGTGCTGTGTCTGCTGTTGGCGTTCCTGCTCTCGCGTGGCACCCGTGAATCCGCCCGCGTGCAAACCGGACTCGTCGTGGTGAAGATGGCGATCGTCGCCATCGTGGTCGTCGCGGGCGCGTTCCACATCAAGGCGGGCAACTACACGCCGTTTTTCCCGTTCGGGGTCGGCGGCGCGGTTTCCGGTGCGGCGCTGGCGTTCTTCGCGGTGTACGGCTACGACGCGATGAGCGCGGCCGCCGAGGAATCCACAGACGGCAAGAAGCTGATGCCGAAGGCCATCATGATCAGCCTCGGCATCGCCTCGGTGGTCTACCTGTTGATCTGCCTGGTCATCGTCGGCATGGTGAACTACACCGACATCACTGTCTCCTCGCCGTTCTCCAGCGCGTTCGACACCGTGGGGATGGGGATTCTGGGTCTGGTCATCGCGGTCGGGGCCGTCATCGGCGTCACTACCTCCGCGTTCGCGAATATGCTCGCCGTCACCCGGGTCGGCTTCGCGATGAGCCGAGACGGTCTGCTGCCTTCGTACTTCGGCAAGAGCAGCCCCACCCGCAAGGTGCCGACCCGGGTGATCTGGCCGGTCGGCATCGTCTCGGCCCTCATCGCCGGATTCCTGCCGATCCGCGAGGCCGCCGAACTCACCAACGTCGGAATCCTCATGGCGTTCATCGTCGTCGCGCTGGGCGTGATGCGGCTGCGTCGGACCCGGCCGGACGCCGATCGAGCCTTCCGGACTCCGTGGGTGCCAGTGGTGCCGTTGATCGGGATCGGGTTCTCGGTCTGGCTGATCAGCCACCTCGACTGGGTGACCTGGCTGCGTTTCGTCACCTGGCTCGTGCTGGGTCTGGCGCTGTACTGGGGCTTCGGCTACCGCAACTCGAAACTGAACACGACGGAGGGCTAACTATGCTGGAAGCCGCGGGCCCGCCCAGAGGAGAAACCCGGAGCGCATTGATGATTGAACGATTGGACACTCGCAAGCGGCCGACGCTGCGTGATCACGTCCTGGACGCGCTGCGTGCGGCGATCATCTCTGGCGAGCTCGAACCCGGAGAACTGTACTCGGCGCCGTGGCTGTCGGAGCGGTTCGGCGTGTCGCCGACTCCGGTGCGCGAGGCGATGCTGAATCTGGTCAAACAGGGGCTCGTTACCTCGGTGCCGAACAAAGGCTTCCGAGTCACCGAGACCTCCGATCACGATCTCGATTCCATCGCCCGCATCCGGATGCTGCTGGAGCCGCCTAGTGTCCGCTCCATAGTCGGAGAGATCCCCGACGCCGATATCCCGGGTTTGCGCACGCAGGCCGACAAGATCGTCGACGCGGCCAAACGCGGCGATCTGGTCGAATACGTCGACGCCGATCAGCGGTTCCATCTGATGCTGCTCGACTATTGCCATAATCCCCGGCTGTCGCAGATCGTCAGCGATCTGCGCGCGCAGACCCGGCTGTTCGGTCTCGCCTCGCTCGTCGAGCGCGGCGAACTGGAGAAATCGGCGCAGGAACATCACACGATCATCGATCTGATCGAACGCAAGCAGGGCGAGGATGTCGAACTCTTCCTGCGCCGCCATATCGGGCATGTGCGCGGCATCTGGGCATCCGGCAATACGGTCGAAAACCGCGTGGAGAGCCGCCGGAAATCCGATCGGAAAGACTAGGAACGCCTGCCACAACAGATCGACCTCGCCCGCGTCGAGATCGACGGCCGAATGCGATGCCACACCGGTTTCCGCTACTAGCGCACGCTGAGTGGATCGGTTGTGGCGCTGCCCGATTCGCGCCGATCACTGGCTGCCGGTGACCGAGCCGCTGCTCGTCGCCGAGGATCGCGAAGGTTGTCGCGGATCTACGCACAGCCAACGCCAGCATCCCGCAGTGACCGTGTTGGTCCCACCAGCGGTGAGCGGCAGGGATACAAGGTGGTACCTTGCGCGCATGACTGGACCGGGGGAACAACAGAACCAGCCCAACGACGCTTGGTGGGCGCAGGAGCAGCCGCAACAGCAGAGTCCGCAGTATTCACAATCGGATCCGACGATGGTCGGGCAGCCGGGTTATCAGCCGCCGTCGCAGCCGGCGGTTCCGGTTGCGGGACCGCAATCCGGCGCTGCCGAGCGGCAGCCCGCCGACCCGACGATGGTGCGGCAGCCGTTCGATCAGCCGGGAGCCGCGCCCGCTGGATACCAACCGGGGACCGGATATCAGCAACCGGCATATCACCAGTCCTCGCCGGGATATCCGCAGCCGGGGGCACCCCAGGTCGCGGGGGGATACCCGCAGGGTAGTGCCCCGCAAGCCGCACCGGGATTCCAGCAACCCGGGGTACCGCAAGCCGCGCCGGGATTCTCGCAACCCGGATTCGAACAGTCCGCACCCGGATACTCGCAGGGCGCACCAGGTTTCCCACAGCCCGGCTATCAGCAACCCGCCGGATTCCAGCCCGCGCCCGGATACCGGCAACCGGCAACCGGCTATCAACAGCCGCCCACATCCGGTAGCAAAGGCTGGCTTTGGGCGCTCGGCGCGGTCGTCATCACCTCGGCGGTATGGGCGGGCGCGATGGTCGCGATCGGCGCCTTCGACGCGGGCAAGGCCGATATCAGCAAGGACGCCGACCTGCGCGGCTACAAGTACATCGACAATCTCTGCGATATCACCGACACCTCGCCCTACACCAGCGCCGGCTTCACCCTGTCGAAGACCGATTCCTCGGGCGATACCTACCCGAAGCACGAGGGCTCCAAGCACGCCGCGGTCGACTCGATGGGGTGCGATATCCGCTTCACCCCGTCCGCGTCGACCGAGAAGTACGAATACGCCGCGATCTATACCAGCGCGCAGGTACACAAGCAGACCAATCCGGGACCGGAATTCACCGCGTCGTACGAAACCTGGACCCAGAACGAATACGGTAAGGACGCGAAGGTCGACAAGATCTCCGGACTCGGTGACGAGGCATATGTGGTCACCGGCAAGCACAGGTTGGACGATCCGACGGCCGATGTCTCATTGGCCGTGCGCGACGGCTGGACCATCTACCACATCAGCTGGTCGCAGTATTCCTCCAGTACGTCGAAGTCTCCGGGCAAAATCCTCAGCGCGTCCGAGGCCACCGAACTGCTGAAGAAAACGGCCTCCTCGACCATGAACAAGCTGCGCAAATAGCTGGCGTCCGGTCGGTGCGGGACCGCCCGCGCCGACCGTCCGCATTCCGGATGCGACAATAACCGGGTCAACCTCCCAGTTCACGAAGGATCAACCTGCATTCCGATGGTCGAGAACACCGTGTCGACGTCTACCACACCAGCGCCGAGCGGGACCGGCATCGACCCCGATGAGCTGGCGATCTGCCTGCGGGTGCTGGAACAGGCCGCGTGCTTGGACAAGGACGATCCGGATTCGGTCACGGTGCAGCGCGCTGTCGGCCATATGTTCAAGAAGTTGAAGCAGCGCAAGCGAACCGAGGCCAGGGATGCGGTCGCGGAGGCGGACCGGGCCGTGGTCGCGGCAACCGCGACCGGATCGCCGAATCGGATCGATGACGAAACCGCCGGCATTGCGCTGACCTCGAATGCGGCCGGCGCGAGCGCGGGCACGCTGATCCGGTCGCGCCCCTGCTATATCTGCAAACAGCGCTACACCCGAGTCGACGCGTTCTACCACCAGCTGTGCCCGGACTGCGCGGCCAGCAGCCACGCAAAACGGGACGCCCGTACCGATCTCGCCGGGAGGCGCGCTCTGCTGACCGGCGGTCGAGCCAAGATCGGCATGTACATCGCGCTGCGGCTCCTGCGCGACGGTGCGCACACCACCATCACCACCCGTTTCCCGAACGACGCTATCCGCCGCTTCGCCGCCATGGACGACAGCGCCGACTGGCTGCACCGGCTGCGCATCGTCGGCATCGATCTGCGGGATCCGGCCCAGGTCGTCGCACTCGCCGATGATGTCGCTGCGCAGGGACCGCTGGATATCCTGATCAACAATGCCGCCCAGACCGTGCGCCGGTCCCCCGGCGCGTACAGCGCGCTGGTCGAGGCCGAATCCGGGCCGCTACCCGCGGGTGCGCTGCCGGATGTGGTGACCTTCGGCAAAACCATGCAGGCGCACCCCACCGCACTCACCGCATCCCTGACTCCGACGCTGTCCTCGGCCGAGGTGGCGGAACTAGCCCTGGTTGCGGGATCGGCCACGCCGGAACGCATTTCGCGCGGTATCGCCATCGATGCCGGTGGTCTGGTGCCGGATCTGGCGCACACCAACAGCTGGGTGCAGACCGTCGCCGAGGTGGACCCGACCGAACTGCTCGAGGTCCAACTGTGCAATTCGGTGGCGCCGTTCATTCTGGTTTCCCGGCTACGCCCGGCCATGGCGGCCGCCGCGGCCCGCCGCAAATACGTCGTGAACGTCTCGGCCATGGAGGGCCAGTTCTCCCGCGCGTACAAGGGCGCGGGCCACCCCCATACGAATATGGCCAAGGCGGCGCTGAATATGTTGACCCGCACCAGCGCCCGCGAAATGTTCGAACAGGACGCCATCCTCATGACCGCCGTCGATACCGGCTGGATCACCGACGAACGCCCGCACTACACCAAGATCCGCCTCGCCGAAGAGGGCTTCCACGCGCCCCTGGACCTGGTCGACGGTGCCGCCCGGGTCTACGACCCGATCGTCCAGGGCGAAACCGGCACCGACCTCTACGGCTGCTTCCTCAAGGACTACCAACCCTCGCCCTGGTGATCCGGCGGGCCGAGACCCTACGCGCCCAGGGTTACGCTGGGCATATGGTGTATCGGCTGCTGGCCGATGCCACCGCCGTGGTGCATTTCGCATTCGTGGCGTACGTGGTGGTCGGCGGGTTCGTGGCATGGCGGTGGCCACGCACCATCTGGCTGCATCTGCTCGCGTTCGGCTGGGGTTTCAGCACGGTGCTGTTCGGATTCGATTGTCCGCTCACGTATTTGGAGAATTGGGCACGGCATCGGGCCGGGGTGGCCGGACTGCCGCCGAGCGGGTTCATCGACCACTACCTGACCGGGGTGATCTACCCGGAGAGCGCGCTGGGGTTGGTGCGGGTGCTGGTCGCGGTGTGTGTGGTGGTGTCGTGGGTGGGCTATGTGTGGAGGCTGCGGGCGATGAGGTCGGCGACCTCGGAGACCTTGTCATCCAGGTAGAAGTGACCGCCGCGAAAGACCGTGTGGTCGAAGGAGCCGGTGGTGTGCTCGCGCCACTGCTCGGCCTGCTCCGGTGTCATCGTCGGATCATCGGTGCTGACCAGTGCCGATACCGCGCAGGACAGCGGGGTGCCGTCACGATAGCGGTAGGTCTCGACGGTCTGATAGTCGCTGCGCACCGCGGGCAGCACCAGTTCGGCGAGACTCGGCTCGTCGCGCAGAATCCGGATGGACCCAGGATCGGTTGCCAGGCGCTCCAGGTCACCGATCAGATCGTCGTCGGAGCCGAGATGCAGGCGACCCGGCTCGACGAAAGTCGGCGCGGGACGGCCGGATACGAACAGCGCGACGAGCGGTTGCCCCTTGCTCTCCAGGCGGCGCGCGGTTTCGAAGGCCACGGTCGCACCCATGCTGTGGCCGAACAGGGAAAGCTGTTCCACCGGGCCCTGATTCAGCACCTCGTCTACGATCCGATCGACGAGGACGTCCATATCGCCGATGGTGGGCTCACCGAGCCGGTCCTGCCGACCCGGATACTGGCCGGCCGCGACGGCGATGCCGTTCTCGAACCGTTCGGCCAGTGCCCGATATGCCGTGACCGATCCCCCACCCGGCGGGAAGCACAGCAGTTGATGGCTCGGCGCGGGATGTGCGCGCAACACCCGCAACCAGTCCGTCGCCGCAATGGCCTTGCCCACGTCGATCTCCTTCACTGTCGAAAGTTCCACCGACCTGATATCGCGACGGAAACAGCCGCGTTTCACCCGAGATAGGTTCCGTACCAATCCAGGACCCGCTGCCACGCTGCAGCGGCCGCGGTCGGGTTGTAGCGAGGTCCGGTGTCGTTGAAGAAGGCGTGGTCCGCATTCGGTGCGACGTAGATTTCATGGGTGAGGCCCGCCCGGTCCAGTGCCGCCTCCGCGGTGGGGCGCGAGGCGATCACCCGCTCGTCCTTGGCGGCGTAGATCCCGAGCACCGCCGCCTTGGAACCGGACAGATCTCCGTTCGCCGGGAATGGGCCGTAGAACGGTGTCGCCGCAGCGAGTTTCGGCGTGCCCGCGGCCAGCAGCAACCAGACCAGACCGCCGCCGAAGCAGAATCCGGTGGCGCCGATCTTCTTTCCCGGCACCCGCCGTTCCAACTCGACAATCCCGGCCTGCAGATCGGCGATGAACTGCTGCGGCGCGATCTTGCCGAGTTCGGCGGTCGCCGCCGCCGGATCGGTGAAGGCGGCGGTACCGCCGAGTCCCGACAAAAGATCAACGGCGAGTGCGGAGTATCCGGCACCCGCGAAACGTCCTGTCACCGAACGGATATGGTCGGTGAGCCCCTTGTTCTCATGAATGATGAGCACGCTGCCACGCGGCTGCGGCGCAGCCGCCCACGCGGCTTGTAGCTGGCGATTGTCCGGTCCGGAAAAGGTGATCGCGGTGGCCGGGACCGCGCCGCTGGTACCTGGCGGGGGCGATGACGCCGCGGGCTTCGCACCCGTCGACGCGGAATTCGCCTGGTCGCCACTACTGGAGCAAGCGGCGAGCAATGCGACCGCGGCGGTGGCGCCGACCCCGAGCATTCCTAGTCGGCGCAGCGCTTCCCGGCGGCCGATCAATCCGTCGGCATGGTCGGTGGCTATCTCTTCGGCGATATAACGCTGCAGCGGCGTCATGGCCCCGACCCTACTACTGCGGCACAACAACTACTCTCGATCTCGTGATTGTGCACGAACAGCTGGTCCGCGACTACGAGGCCGGAATCGGTGTGCCAGCCTCCGGCACCGTCCCCGCCGACGATCCGGGCAGCTGTTTGGCTGCGACGCTGCCGGTTTGGGCGCTGGCCGCCGGATCGGTGGCCGCGGTGACGGCGGCGGCGAACCGAATCCGCGACGCACACCACCTGAATCCGGTGCTGCACCGGCTGGATCCGGACCGGATCAATGCCGCCTTCGCCAGCGAACGCCTGCTGCGCATCGGCGGTGCGCCCGCCACGATATTCGCCGATCTATCCGGCTTCTTTCCCACCTTCGACGGCTGGGTCCGCACCCACGCCAACTATCCGCACCATCGCGCGCGGTTGCTCGCCTCGCTCGGACTACCCGAGGACGCCCCCGTCGATCTGGCGGTCGCGCAGATGGCGATGAGCCGGGCCAGCGATATCGAGGACCATGCGGCCGCGCACGGCGCCATCGCGGTCCAGGTGCGTACCGAGCAGGAGTGGGCGGCGAGCCCGCAGGGCCAGGCCGCCGCATCGGGTCCACTGGTGGCGATCGACACCCGGATCGACCGGGGCGAACTCGGCCTGCCGATCGGCGCATCGCCGTTGCAGCCGTTGCGCGGGGTCCGGGTACTCGATCTGACCCGTGTGATCGCCGGACCCGTCGCGACCAGAACTCTGGCACTGCTCGGCGCCGATGTGCTACGGATCGACCCGCCGCACCTACCCGAGATCCCCTGGCAGTACTACGACACCTGCCAGGGCAAGCGTTCCACACTGCTCGATCTGCATCGGCACCTGCCGCTGGTCAACGAACTGCTCGCCGCCGCCGATGTGCTGATCACCGGATATCGACCGGGCGCGCTGGAAAGCGCCGGACTCATCGCCGCCCGCCGTCCCGGCCTCGTACACGGTCGGATATCGGCATGGGGCGAATCCGGCCCGTGGGGTCGGCGGCGCGGTTTCGACAGCATCGTGCAGGCCGCGGCGGGTATTTCGATCGCCGAGGGCGCACCCGCGGTGCCGGTGACACTGCCCGCACAGGCGCTCGACCACGCCTCCGGCTATCTGCTCGCCGCCGGGGTGATCGACGCACTCGTGGCGCGCGCCCATGACGGTATCGGCCGCGACGTCAGAGTCGCATTGGCGCGCACCGCATCCTGGCTCCTCACCGCGCCCGGCCGGACCCCGCGTCATCCGCAGGCCGCGCCGCCGAGTCCGATGGCGGCGGTCACCAACGGCAATGTCACGACCGCCGCGCCGGTGCTCGCCGAATATCCGGATTATGCGTGGCCCGCACCGCGGTACGGCGCGGACCAGCCGGTGTGGCCGTTGCACACCCGATAGCACTGGCACTGTTCGGCAGCGGGCAGCGACCGATCAGGACTCGCCGGCCAGCGCCGCGATGGCCTTGGCCATTCGCGCGCCGTCGGGCAGGTTCTCGCCGCGGGTGATCGTCCACAGAATGCCGAGGCCCTGGGTCAGCATGAAGTACAGCTCGCCGATCGCCAGGGCGGTGTCCGCGTCCAGGTCCGGACGGGTTTCCTGTACCGCTCGAGCGATCTCCTCGTAGGCACCGGTGAGGCTTTCGCTCATGAATGTCTGCGATTCCGGCGTCCGCGCGACGCGGACCAGATTCTCCAGACTGGCCAGCATGCCGTCGAGGTTGTCCTCGAAGACCTGCGGCATCGCGTTCCACATCTGCGCGAATGCCCCGAGCGGCGGCTGACCGCTGCCCGCGCGGACCAACGCCTCCATACGGTCGCCGATATCGGTGCCGAGCGCCGTGGCGAGTGCCTCGGTGATCAGCTGATCCTTGGAGCCGAAATGGTAGCCGATCGCGGCCAGGCTGACACCCGCGGCCGCCGCGATATCACGCGCGGTCGTTTTCGCCACGCCACGTTCGATGATGGCCTTACGCGCTCCCGCCAACAAATCTTCTCGGTTTCCCATGACCCCAGCTTACACATGGCTCAGACATTTGTACTAGACATTCGTGCCAACCTTGTGTTAGACATACGTCTGGCACATTCGTTCGAGAGATTGGTCCCGGTCATGACCTTCAACTCCCTCCACATCCTGATCAGCGGCGGCGGTATCGCGGGCAACGCGCTCGCGCTGCAATTGCTGCGGGCAGGCATCCGAACCACCGTTGTCGAGCGCGCCCCCGAGCCGCGCCCCGGCGGTCAGGCCGTGGATCTGCGCGGGCCGAGCCGCGAGATCGCCGAGCGGATGGGACTCATGCCGGGCGTCCGCAAGTACCAGCTCGACGAGCGCGGCATGGCCTACGTCGACGGAAACGGCCGTGAGTTCGCCCGGATGCCCGCGGAGATGTTCGACGGCAAGGGTCCGGTGGCCGAAATCGAAATCACCCGAGGCGATTTGAATCAGGTGCTGCTCACCGAACTGGCCAGCACGGCGGGCGAACTCGATTACCGCTACGGCGAATGGATCGCGGCGCTGCGTCAGGACGATGCCGGAGTCGAGGTCGGCTTCGCGTCCGGGCGCACCGAGCGTTTCGATCTGGTCGTCGGCGCGGACGGTGTGCACTCGGCAACCCGGCAGCTGGCCTTCGGACCGGAGGAGCAGTTCGTCACCTATCTCGGCGGCTACGTATCGTTCTTCACCATCCCGACACCCGACGGAACCGAGCCGGGCTGGTTCAAGATGCATGCGGTGCCCAGCGCGGCGGTCGGGATTCGACCGGATGCCGATCCGGCCACCTCAAAGGCGATCATCACCATGCGCACCGAGGCCGATCCGGCGCTGCGCCGCGACGTCGCCGCCCAGCAGCGACTCATCCGCGCCATGCTGGCCGAGGCCGGATGGGAGACCCCGGCCGTGCTCGACGCGATGACCACCAGCCCGGACTTCTATTTCGACATGCTGGCGCGGGTCGACATGCCATCACTGTCGACCGGCCGGGTCACGCTGCTCGGCGACTCCGGCTTCTGCGGCTCCCCGATGACCGGCATGGGCACCGCCATGGCCATCGTCGGCGCCTATGTCCTGGCCGGTGAAATCGCCGCCGCCCCGGCTGATCTCGCGACGGCGCTGACCCGCTACGAGGAGATCGTCAGACCGTTCCTGGACAAGGCCAAAGAGCTGCCCGGTGGCGGCATCAAGATGATGTTGCCCACCTCGCGCCTCGGCACGCGGATGGCACGCGTGAGCATCCAGGTGATGACCTCGCGGGTGATGCGCCCGTTAATGCTGCGGATGATGTCGAATACCGACGACTACGTGTTGCCCACCTACTGAGCCGCCAGGTCCGCTCGCTACGCTCGACTGGTGTGGCAGAAGATCATCATGGACGTCGATACCGGGATCGATGATTCACTCGCACTGCTCTACCTGCTCGCCTCTCCAGAGGCCGAGATCGTCGGGATCGCCGCCACCGCGGGCAATGTGCCCGCGCCACAGGTGGCGGCGAACAACCTCGCCTGGCTGGATGTGTGCCGGGCACCCGAAATCGAGGTCGCGCTGGGTGCCGCGGAACCGCTCGCGATCCCGCTGCGTACCACCGAGGACACGCATGGGCCGCAGGGTGTCGGTTATGCGGAGCTGCCGCGATCCACTCGGCCGATCTCGGCCCGGTCCGCGGCCGAAATGTGGGTCGATCTGGTGCGTGCGGCTCCCGGCGAGATCATCGGACTCTGCACGGGACCGCTGACGAATCTGGCGCTCGCACTTCGAATCGAGCCACGGCTGCCACTGCTGCTGCGGCGGCTGGTGATCATGGGCGGAGCATTCAACCATCCCGGCAACACCACGCCGACCAATGAATGGAATGTGCACGTGGATCCGGAGGCGGCCAAGGAGGTCTTCGACGCCTTCTCCGCCGCCCCCGCCGATCGGCGACCGATCGTGTGCGCGCTCGATATCACCGAGACCATCGAGATGCGGCCCAAGCATGTGGCGCAGCTCGCCGAACGCGCGGGCAGTCTGCCCGTAGAGCTGGTTTCGGAGACCGACCCGCCGGAGGCCAGGTCGGCGACGAGCAATCCGATCGTGCGGTACTTCACCGATGCGGTTCGGTTCTACTTCGACTTCCACAAGCGCCACAACCAGGGCTATCTCGCGCATATGCATGATCCGTTCGCGGCGGCCGTCGCACTGGATCCGGCACTCGCGATTACTCGACCGGCCACCGTCGATGTCGAACTCGTCGGCGCCATCACCCGCGCCACCACGGTGGCAGACTGGGCGGGCATGTGGGGTCGAGAACCCAATGCCGACATCGTGGTCGGCACCGACCCGGAGGTGTTCTTCGAGCGATTGATCACCAGGGTCAGCGACTTCGCCGGGTCGGTCTATCCGCAGGAGGCTGCTCGATGATCGGCGACAGCGACGACGATACCTATCTCGCCGACTTCCGAACCCGGCTCGCACTGCCCGGAATCATCGACGTCCATACACATTTCATGCCGGAGCGGGTCATGGCCAAGGTGTGGGCATACTTCGATTCGGCCGGTCCGCTGGTCGGCCGGGAGTGGCCGATCGCCTACCGCGACGATGCGCAGGTCCGATTGAAGACCTTGCGCGACTTCGGTGTTCGCGCGTTCACCTCGCTGGTGTATCCACACAAGCCGGATATGGCGGCGTGGCTCAACGAATGGACCGCCGACTTCGCCGAGCGCACCCCGGATTGCCTGCATACCGCCACGTTCTATCCCGAACACCACGCCGCGAGTTATGTGGAGGCGGCCATCGAGCGCGGCGCCCGGGTGTTCAAGGTGCATGTGCAGGTCGGTGACTTCCATCCCGGTGATCCGCTGCTGAATCCGGTGTGGGGCATGATCGAGGACGCCGGGATACCGGTGCTGATCCACTGCGGCTCCGGACCCGCGCCGGGCGAGTACACCGGCCCGGAACCGATTGCCGGTCTGCTGCAACGCTATCCGCGCCTACACCTGATCATCGCGCATATGGGTACGCCCGAGTATTCCGAATTCCTTGATCTGGCACAGGAATACCCGGACGTGTACCTGGACACGACGATGGTGTGGACCGATTTCACCGAGGCTTCGGCACCCTATCCGACCGCCGAGCACGGCAGGCTGCGCTCCATGAGCGACCGCATTCTGTTCGGTAGCGACTTTCCGAATATTCCGTACTCCTACGGACATTCGATCCGCGCGCTGGAACGCCTGGAACTGGGCGACTCCTGGCTGCGGCAGGTCTGCTACCGAAATGCCGAACGGCTCTTCGAGATCGGGTAGGGCTCAGGCCGATGCGACGGTGAACCTGGTTCGCTGGTGCACCGGCCGCTCGGCCTCGTCGAGCAGGGCCACCGCGAAATCCGCCAGGGAAATCGCCGAGACGCCGTCGGCATCGGTGAGCAGTTCGTCCGCGCCGAGCCGGTAAGCGCCGGTTCGCCGACCCGGCACCAGTTCGGCGGGCGGGCTCACATACGTCCAGTCCGCGACGGTCTCGGCGCGGCAGATGGCATGTTGGTCGGCGCAGGCGCGGGCGATGGCACGCAATTCGACCGGGAAGGCCGCGCTTTCGTGCAACGTCAGCGCACCGGCGCCGGATATGAGCAGGGTGGCCGCGCCGCCGACCACCAGCAGACGCACGCCGGTCCGCGCCGCCCCGGACAACAGCACCGAGGTGATGGCGGGCAATTCGTGTTCGCAACCGGGTGCGGGACGGGTCGCGGTGATGACCAGATCCTGTCCGGCGCTCAGGGATACGACATCGTCGAGGTTTCCCGCATCACCCGTGCGCAGCGCCGCCGCCGCGGGTACCGCACCCGCCCGCGCGAGGTTGCGGACCACCGCGGTGACCTCGTGCCTACGCTCCAGTGCCTCGGCCACCACGCGGCTGCCCACTTCGCCCGCTGCTCCGAACACGGTGATACGCATAGCGATTCGCCTTCCATCCCGACCCGATTCAATCACTTAGCACTAAGAAACATAGCTTAGCGTTAAGCAATTCCTGGCTGTGAGATACCTCACCGCTGAGATATTCGCTAGGCTGCGGACGTGACAGATCATGTCGAACGGGTGCTCGAGCAATGGCGCACACAGCGTCCCGACCTGGACGTCTCACCGATGGCCGTCCTCGGCAGATTGACGAGACTGTCCCAGGTGGTCGGCGCCGAGCTACGCACGACCTTCACCGCACACGGACTCGACGCCGCCTCCTTCGATGTGCTCGCCACCCTGCGCCGCAGCGATCCACCCCACTGCCTCACCCCCACCGAACTCATGCATTCGTCCATGATCACCTCGGGCGGTGTCACCCAACGCCTGGACCGTTTGGAGGAGCGCGGCCTCGTCGCCCGCGCGCGCAGCGAACGCGACGGGCGAGGCGTGCGCGTCACGCTCACCGACGCGGGGCGCGAACTCATCGACAAGGCACTCCCCGACCACGTCGCCACCGAGGCCCGCCTGCTCGAACCCCTCACGCCCGCACAGCGCAAGCAACTCGCGACCGCCCTGCGCACCCTGCTAGAGGCCCATGGCGATTCGATCTGATGCGCGAAGGGTGCGGCCGCCCTCGCAACCGCACCAGCCCCAGCTGGTCGCCGACCAGCCGCAGCCACCGGTGGATTATCGCCACCTCAACTGTCGAAGGCGTCGAGAATCTGCTCGGCGGCCAGCGCCGCGGTCAACGTACCGTCGCGCACCTGCTTCTCCACTTGTGCGCGAATGGCATTGACGTTCGGGTTCTCCGCGAGGCGGCGCAGCATCTGGTCGTGCACCATGGTCCAGGTCCAATCGACCTGTTGGCGGCGCCGCTTTTCGGCGAATTCCCCGGCCTCGGTGAGCACTCGGCGGTGTTCGAGGACGGTGCCCCAGAACTTGTCCAGCCCATGGCCTTCCAGACCGCTCATGGTCAGCACCGGTGGGCGCCAGAGTGCATCGTGCGGATGGATGAGGCGCATTGCCCCGGCCAATTCGCGGGCCGCGGCCTTGGCTTCGATCTCGTGTTTGCCGTCGGCCTTGTTCACTGCGACCAGGTCGGCGAGTTCCAGGACGCCTTTCTTGATGCCCTGCAATTGATCTCCGGTGCGGGCCAGGGTCAGGAAACAGAACACGTCGACCATATTCGCGACGGTCACCTCGGACTGGCCGACGCCGACGGTCTCCACCAGGATCACGTCGTAGCCCGCGGCCTCGAGCAGCACGATGGTCTCGCGGGTCGCCTTGGCTACGCCGCCCAGGGTGCCCGCGGTAGGCGACGGACGGATATAGGCATTGCGCTCCAACGACAGTCGCGCCATGCGGGTCTTGTCACCGAGGATGGAGCCGCCGGTGCGGGTCGAGGACGGATCGACGGCCAGCACCGCCACCCGATGCCCCTTACCGATCAGCTCCATGCCGAGCGCATCGATGAATGTCGACTTGCCGACGCCGGGCACACCGGTGATACCGACCCGATTCGAGGTGACCGTATCGGTCGACGGGGTCAGTTGCAGCAGCAGTTGCTGCGCCAACTCTCGATGGTCGGCCCTGGTCGACTCGACCAGTGTGATCGCCCGCGCCACGGCGGCCCGATCCCCCGAGCGGACCGCCTGCGCGAGTGCGTCGACATCAATGGCGCGCTGACGCCCGCCCGATGCTGAAATCATCGGCCGCTGCCGCCACCGATCTCATGACCGAGTTCGCCAGCCAGCTTCTTCAGCAGATCGATGGCCGCATCGGCGATCACGGTGCCGGGCGGGAAGATCGCCGCCGCGCCCGCCGCATACAACTCCTCGAAGTCACCGGGCGGGATGACGCCGCCGACAATGACCATGATGTCGGGTCGCCCGACATCGGCCAGTGCCTGCCGCAGGGCGGGCACCA
Source organism: Nocardia sp. NPDC049707 (assembly GCF_040674855.1). Lineage (NCBI taxonomy): Bacteria > Bacillati > Actinomycetota > Actinomycetes > Mycobacteriales > Nocardiaceae > Nocardia > Nocardia sp. NPDC049707. Next base: position 338,441 of record NZ_JBFANN010000002.1, read on the forward strand.
GCGTGAGGTGGCCGGCCGCCAGCGAGGACACACCAACGACGTGCACGTCGTTATCGGCCGCCTGCTGCGCCACCTCTTCCGGAGTCTGGAACAGCGGGCCCACATCGACGTCGAAGCCGAGATCGGCGAAGGCCGTGGCGATCACTTTCTGACCTCGGTCGTGCCCGTCCTGGCCCATCTTGGCGACCAGGATGCGCGGGCGCCGCCCCTCCGCCTCGGCGAATTCCTCGACGAGTTCGCTCGCCTTGCTGATATTGGTCACCTTCCCGGCCTCGTCGCGGTACACACCGGAGAGCGTACGGATCTCGGCCTGGTGCCGGCCGTACACCTTTTCCAGTGCGTCGGAGATCTCACCGACGGTGGCCTTGGCGCGCGCCGCATCGATGGCCAGCGCGAGCAGGTTGTTCGCCATGCCGCCATCCGAAGAGGCTGCCGCACGGGTCAATTCGGCGAGTGCCCGCTGCACTTCGACCGAATCGCGTTCGGCCCGTAGCCGGTTCAGCTTCTCGATCTGCTCGGCACGCACCCGGGAGTTCTCGACCTTGAGGACCTCGACCTGCTGATCCTCTTCGACCTGGTACTTGTTCACGCCGATCACCGGCTGCTGGCCGGTATCGATGCGGGCCTGCGTGCGGGCGGCGGCCTCCTCGATGCGCAGCTTCGGGATGCCCTCACCGATCGCCTGCGCCATACCGCCATGTGCTTCCACCTCGGCGATATGCGCGCGGGCGCGGTTGGCCAGCTGGTGGGTCAGCCATTCCACGTAATACGAACCGCCCCAGGGGTCGATCGGCCGCGTGGTGTTGGACTCCTGCTGGATCAGCAGCTGGGTATTGCGGGCGATGCGCGCGGAGAAGTCCGTCGGCAGGGCCAACGCCTCGTCGAGGGCGTTGGTGTGCAGCGACTGGGTGTGGCCCTGGGTCGCGGCCATCGCCTCGATGCAGGTGCGCGCCACATTGTTGTAGGCGTCCTGTGCGGTCAGCGACCAACCCGAGGTCTGCGAATGCGTCCGCAGCGATAGCGATTTCGCGCTCTTGGGCTCGAACTTCGCTACCAGCTCGCTCCAGAGCAGCCGTCCCGCACGGAGTTTGGCGACCTCCATGAAGAAGTTCATGCCGATGGCCCAGAAGAACGACAGGCGCGGCGCGAACTTGTCGACCTCCATGCCCGCGGCGATACCCGCGCGGATGTACTCGACACCGTCGGCGAGGGTGTAGGCCAATTCCAGATCGGCCGTTGCTCCGGCCTCCTGGATGTGGTAACCGGAGATGGAGATGGAATTGAACTTCGGCATCTTCGCGCTGGTGTAGGCGAAGATATCGGAGATGATCCGCATCGAGGGCCTGGGCGGGTAGATGTAGGTATTGCGGACCATGAACTCCTTCAGAATGTCGTTCTGAATGGTTCCGGCCAGCTGTTCCGGTGCGACACCCTGCTCCTCGGCCGCGACCACATACAGCGCGAGGATCGGTAGCACCGCGCCGTTCATGGTCATCGAGACCGAGACCTGATCCAGCGGGATGTGATCGAAAAGCTGACGCATGTCGAGAATGGAATCGATGGCGACACCGGCCATTCCGACATCACCCTGGACCCGCGGATGATCGGAGTCGTAGCCACGGTGCGTGGCCAGGTCGAAGGCGACCGAAAGCCCCTTCTGACCCGCCTGCAGATTGCGGCGGTAGAAGGCATTCGAATCGGCGGCGGTGGAGAAGCCCGCGTACTGGCGAATCGTCCACGGCTGGTTCACATACATCGTCGGATACGGACCGCGCAGGAACGGCGCGATGCCCGGCACGCTGTCCAGCGGATACCCCTCGGCCGCAATGGCATCGCGGTCGGCCTTGGTGAAAACCGGTGGCACGTCGATACCTTCGGGCGTCGACCACACCAACTGTTCCGGGGTGTAGTTGTGCGCCTCGGCGGCGGCCCGCACGAACGCGTCGACCTGCGCGGAGTCGACGTCGGCGGGTTCGGCCGGACGTTCGGACAGCGGCACCTCGGCGAAACTGCCGATCCGGTGCTCGATGCCGCCGGGCTCGTCGATGTCGCCCGGCTTGTCGATATGACTCAATGTCATCAGGCTCCCACCCTCTCCAGCAGGTCGGACAGTGCGGCCACCGCATCGATACGGGCCGCGAGATAACCGTCGGGGCGCTGCGCGGCGCTCAGGTCGGCGACGGCCTTTTCCGCACCGGCCAGCAGCACCGTGTCGATTCCGGCGGCACGCAACTGCTCGGCCGCCGGGCCCGCCTGCTCGGCGTAACGCTTGTCCGAACCACACAATACGGCGATCGTGGCACCGGATTCCGTTGCCGCCGTGCCGATTCCGGCCACCGCCAGCGGACCGGGGTTGATCGACTCGATACCGCCCGAGGCCAACAGGTTCGCGATGAAGGTGACCCGCACATTGTGTTCGGCCACTGTGCCCAGCGGCACCAACAGCGCACGCGGTCGCACCCCATTGGCCGCGAGGTAGGCATCCGCACGATTGCGCAGTGCCTCGAATGCGGCGCCGTAGCGAACCACCTGCCCGGGCTGCCGTGCGGCCTCGGACAGCGGCTGTTCGGCCGGGTTCGGGAATTCGTTGACTCCGGTGACCGCCGTCTTGCGGTGTGCCACATCGGCATCCCGGGCTGATCGGGTGGCGGCGATCCGCTCGGCGAGCAGGCCGGAGTCCAGCGCGGCCAGATAGCCGCCCGCGGCCTCGAGCTCCTGCATGAACTCCCATGCCTTGGCGGCGAGAGCGGCGGTGAGATCCTCGACGTACCAGGAACCGGCCCCTGGATCCTGCACATGACCGAGATGCGACTCCTCGAGCAGCAGCAGCTGGGTATTGCGAGCCATACGGTCCGCGAACGACTTCGAGACGCCGAGTTCACCGGGCGGCAATGCCGAATCGAAGGGCAGCACCGTAACCGTATCCGCGCCACCGACTCCCGCACCGAACGCCGCGAGGGTGGTGCGCAGCATATTCACCCACGGATCGCGCTGGGTCATCATCGCCGCGGAGGTCACCGCATGCTGCGGCGCTTCACCGAATGCGGGTGCACCGCAGACATGCGCGACGCGGGCCCAGAGCTGGCGGGCCGCACGGAATTTCGCGATGGTGGCGAACTGGTCGTCGGTCGCGGCGAAGCGGAATTCCAACTGCTCGAAGGCATCCGCGATGTCCTGGCCCTCGGCGAGTGCGCGCAGGTAGGACAGGCCAGCGGCCACCGCCGCACCGAGTTCCTGGGCGTCCGAGGCGCCCGCATCGTGAAAGACGGTGCCGTCCACCGTGATAGCGCGCACGGCCTCCGGACGCTGCACCGCCTGACCGGCCAGGGCGATCGCCTCCGCCAGTTCGATATCGGCGGCTCCGGCGAAGCGACTGGTGAGCGGGGCCGCACCCAATGCGACTCGAATGTCGGTCCGGTCCGCCACCTGGTAACCGTCCAGCACCGCGAAGACCTGTTGCGCCGCCGCGGAAACCGCTTCGCCCGCGGCGAGTGTCAGCGGCGCCAGCTCGAACAGCAGACCGGACAGCGCCGCGGGCAGTTCGGCCACCGGCACACCGCGCTCGCCGGCGCCGAGCCACAGTGCGCTGATCCCGTTGTCCAGCGCGGCCAGAATCTCGCGATTCGCCGCGGCGCCATCGGCCGCGCCGATGAATGCGCTGACATACCAGCCGCGATGCACATCCCTGGTGGCGTCCCGGCCACGGACGAACGGATATTCGCCCGGCAGCGGCAGTTCGGGCCGCTCATCCCTGCGGGTGTACAGCGGGGCGATGGTCAGACCGTCATAGGTCTGCTCCTCGAGCAGCTTTTCTGGCTCCTCCGGAAGTTCGGCGACGTCGACCCTGCGGGCCTTCGCCAGTACCCCCGCCACGCCCTTGCGCCATGCGGCGTAATCGGGCACCGGCTCTGAAGCAATCGGCATAGCTGCTGTTCCTCTTCTCCTCGACGCACACCTCGTGTGGCCCAAAACCATTGCATTCGCCCAGCTCAGCAAGCACATCGGTTAACGGGCATTCGTCGGCGTTCCCTTCGATGCTAGCGGCCGCCTCCCAGTCGGTTGACCGTGGCCGCCACTACCAACGGGTAACCTGGCGCGGTGCTCAGGCTCATCCGTGACCCACGCGTTGTCGCCCTGCTCGTCGGTGGCGTGGCGCTGTTCCTCGCGGCCATGCTGGTCCCGCTGCCGACACCGCGGCAGATCCAGGACTGGGCCACCTCGGTCGGTCCGATCTTCCCGCTGTTGTTCTTCGTGATCCATGCACTGGTTACGGTGGCCCCGATCCCCCGGACCGTGCTGACGGTGAGCGCGGGCGTCCTCTTCGGACCCGCACTCGGCATCGTTCTCGCCGCCTCCGCGACCACGGTCAGCGCCGCCCTGGCCATTCTGCTCGTCCGCGCGCTGGACCGCGATCGAGTGGCCGCCCACCTCACCCACCCGGCAGTGCGCTCCATCGATGAACGCCTCGAACGCCGCGGCTGGCTCGCGGTCGGCTCACTGCGCCTGATCGCCTTCGCCCCCTTCTCGGTGATCAATTACTGCTGCGCCCTGTCCTCGATCCGCTTCTGGCCCTACTTGATCGCCACCGTCATCGGCATTCTCCCCGGCACCATCGGAACCGTCATCCTCGGCAATGCCCTCACCGGAGGTACCGATCCCGGCATGCTCATGGTCTCTGGGGCGCTCATCGCCATCGGAATCATCGGACTGATCGTCGACGCGCGCTGGGCGCAAACCCAGTGACCGGATCGCGGGTCCGCCACCCCGGTCACCGTGACCGACCGACTACCGAGCGTGTGCGTCGCCCGAGGCGGTGTCTGCACGGGTCTGCATCGATGCCGGTTTGCGGTTACCGGCGGGTGGCTACCCCGGAACAGCAACGTCCGCTCGAAGGGAGGTGACGAACGATGGTGGTACACGCAGTCGAACCGGGGCCGAATGGCAATAACCACGACAACTGGAATCAAGACCCCCGCGAAGATCTGGCTGACGACGTCATCCGACCGTGGGGTCGATGACTTCCTGACCTAATCCACGGTCAACTCGATCGGCACCGCGAACACATCGACCATCGCACCATTGCGCAATACCGTCACCGGCATCGAGACGCCGATGGCGTCACCGAAGAGTTGCCGTTGGATGCCTTGGGCGTCGGCCACCTCCGAGCGGGCGACGCTGAGTACCAGGTCGCCGCGGCGCAGCCCCGCGTGATCGGCGGGGCCGCCGCGGACGACTTCGACAATGCGGACACCGGCGTGTTGGCCGGTGCGGGCGGCGACGGATGTGGGCAGTGGGGCAGGAACGCCGACCAGGCCGAGGTAGGCGCGGCGCACACGGCCGTCTTTCAGCAGGGTGCTGATGATGCGGCGAGTGGTGGCATTGATCGGGATGGCGAGGCCGAGCCCGACGCCCGCGACCGCGGTATTGACTCCGACCACTCGGCCCGATGAATCCGCGAGCGCACCACCGGAATTGCCCGGATTCAGAGCGGCATCGGTTTGGATCACATCTTCGATCACGCGACCGGCACGGCGGGAGTTGACCGGTACGGCTCGCCCCAGCGCACTGACCACACCCGCGGTGACGGAGCCCGCCAAGCCCAGTGGGCTCCCGACCGCCACCACCAATTGGCCGACCACCAGCTTGTCGGCATCGCCGAGCACCACCGCGCCCGGCGCGCCGGCGCGGGCCCGCAGCACCGCGAGATCGGAGAGCGGATCGACGCCGACGACGTCGATCCGCGACTCCACACCGTCCGCGAACACCACATCGCCGCTGCTCGCCGCGCCGATCACATGCGCGTTGGTCAGCAGAAATCCGTCATCGGTGAAGACCACGGCGGATCCGCTCCCTCGCCGGGTTCGCACGCTCGCCACATGCGGGGTGACCGACGCCGCGACCGCGATGACCGACCGCGAATACGCGTCCATCGCCGATTCATCGAGATCGCGTTGCTGTCTGGCGTCCTCCGGACCCGACAACGGAATCGACTCGTCGTCCACGCTGACCACCATCCTGCTCATCGGGCGCGCACTCCATATCGAGGCCGCCCTCTCCAGGATCCTCCGCCGACCCGCCCGGTGCAGCGTGTTCGCCGCAGGCGCAACCGGATTCATCCGATGTTTACCCGCGCCTGTCTCGGCCCCGGGATCGGTTACGCTCCCGGCACCCGATCCAGGAAGCCGTACACACCGATGATCCGGCCGTCCTCGGCGAGGGTGATCACATCCGTCCCGGCGACCGGCGCACTCCCGTCGGCCGACACCAGCTCCCAGGAGAACCGGGCGGTGTTGTGGTGTCCGTCGACCACGCCGAGCTGTCGGAATTCGAAACCGGGAAACTGCTGGTGCACGCCTCCGATGGCGGCGCTCAATTGTTCGTGCCCGGCGACATCGGCCAGCGGATCGGTGTAGAAACCGTCCTCGCGCCAGGCCGCGGCCACCGCCTTGGCACGCACCTCGTCATCGGTGGCATTCCATGCCGTGAAGTAGCGCACCACCGCGTCCTCGTACTGAGACATAGCGAATCATCCTCTGCTGGAAGGTATTTCGACCCCCGCCGGGAAGCTCCGGCGAGATACCTCAACCTTGCCCGCTGCCGATCACGGAGTCGATTACGCGCGAGGTAAGAGTTAGCGCGCGAACCAGCGCGGCCACTGATGACCGCGCTCCCACACCGTGTCCCCGGCGACCACGACCAGGTCGCAGATCTCGGTGACCACGCGCCGCGACGCCCAGATGTGCTCCCTACTCGGCACGATGACCGCATGTGCACCGCAGCGCGCGATGGCCGCGAGTAGCCGCGCGACCGGATCGCCCTGCGGCCCCACCGTCATCTGGACCAGGCTGTAGCCCCTCCGAGCCGCGCAGGTCCGGGTGGCCCGCACATCGTGATCCACTATCGATCCCGAAATATCCCACCGCACGAATCCGATCGCCCACGGTGTGGTCACCACCCCGTTGCACAGTGACCCCGTTTCGCTTCCCAACCGCCCGACAACCTCCCATGGTTCCGACCCGCTCATATCACCCACCTGTCTGTCAGCACCCACCCAAGAACGGTAGAAACACGACCCGGCGCGGCACCATGGTTTTGCGGGGATTTGCGGAAGTTGTTGACCCTTATGGCGCTGACCGGCGACGATTATGCACAGCCAGCGCAATACCCACGCGAGACGAGGCCACTGTCATGCGTATACAACTGCTCGGCGGACCGACCAACAACACCGGCTCGCCCCGGCTCTGGATGGATGAGGATCGACATCTCTATCTCGTGCAGGGCTTTCGGGTGGCCCATGACGCGAACCGCGTCGAAATACCGCATATACTGCTCGGCTGGCTGCAGCCCGGCACGTACATCGGCGTCCCCCTGCTCGATTCCGGACATGGCTCCTTCACCCTCGCCGGACAGCCGATCACCGATCCGGATGCGTTGGCGCACATGCGGATTCCTGATCACGAAACCGCGATCGCAGTCCCGGTCGGACAGAGCCCGTGGGAATGGTAATGCAATGCTCTTCTTCAGCATCGAGGAAACCAACGATCTCATTCGCGAGACCCGCAGCGATGCTTTCCATCTCGAGGTGTCCGATGATCACTCCCAGGTTGCCGACGAGACCGAACCGATGCGCCGCGTGCTCGCGGGCCTACCGCCGTTCGAGGAGAGTTCCTATCCGCCGTCGTGGCGGGCCTGGGAGGAACTCACCAGCGAGGTCGCCGGTCGCGGCGTGCCGATCCGACGCGTTCGGGTGGTCTCGGAGCCGCTCACCGACTACGTTCGATTCCTGCACGCACTCACCGATCGCAATCAGCGTTATGGCGAGGATATCCGCTGGCTACCACGGCATCTCGCCGATCCCACGGAATACACCGACGACGAATGGTGGCTGCTCGACGAGACGGTCGCGTTTACGATCTTCACCAAGACCGGCGATCTGGCGGGGGCCGCGGTAACGACCGACCCCGTGCTGGTCGCACGCTGCACGACAGTACGAGATACGCTGTGGAACAAAGCAATTCCGCACCACGACTATATGCCCGGCGGGCGGAGTGCATGAGCGGTGTCGAGCAGTCCCGGCAAGCCTTCGGGGCACGCTTACGCGAACTGCGCAAGGCCGCACATCTGACCGGCGTGCAGCTGGCCGCCGATGCGGGCTGGCATTCGGCCAAGGTGTCGCGCATCGAACACGGTAAACAAACGCCGAGCGATAGCGATCTGGCCGAGTGGTGCCGCCTGTGCGGCGCCGAACTGCTGCTGCCGGATCTGCGGGCGGCACTGGCGAATATCGAGGCGCTCTGGCAGGAGTGGCGGCGCATCGCCGCGACCGGACATGCCCAGCAGCAGCGCCGCCGTATCGAGTCGGAGGCGCGCGCCACCACCATCCGCAATTACGAGAACGCCGTCGTGCCCGGCCTGTTGCAGACCGAACCCTATGCCAGGGCCGTACTCGAGACCTGCATCGACTTCGTGGGCGGTATCGACGATATCGACCACGCGGTGGCGGCTCGGATCGCGCGCCAACGAATTCTGCACCACGGCACCCATCGGATTTGCATCCTGCTGGCCGAACAGGTGCTCTACACCACGGTCGGCGACAACGAGGTGATGGCCGGTCAGCTCGAACGCCTCATCGATATGATGCCGCTGCCCCGGCTGGGGATCGGGATCATTCCGCGGACTGCAGATTTCCTCTACACCACAACATGTTTCGTATTACTCGACAAGCGCATCGCCGAGGTCGAGACGATTTCGGCGGGTCTCACCATCAGTCAGCCGCGGGAACTCGCCTACTACGAGAAGACCTGGGCGGCACTGCACCGGCAGGCGCGGTACGGCGAAGCCGCCCGAGCCATGATCACCGATGCGCTGAAACTACGGTTGACGCAGCGATAGTTACAGTGCCGCAAGGAATTTCGCGGCATTCGCGTAATCGTCCGCCCAGGCGGGGCCGGTCGGCGCGAGAATGACACGTTCGACACCCGCATCCCGGTACGCGGCGAGCAGTCGGACGGCGGCCGAATGTTCGGTGGGCAGCGCCGGCGCCACCACCGTCACCGCGGGCACAGGTCGATCGAATTGCGCGGCCAGTGACCGCAATTCGTCGAAATCGACGGCCAACTGGTCGAGGCCCGGCTGCAGGGTTATCCAGCCGTCGGCGTATTCGGCCGCCCGCCGCCGTGCCCGAGTCCCATTGCCCGCCACCAGGACCGGTGGCATCGCCGATCCGGGTGCCAGCGCCACGTCGACGCCGTTGACCGTGGCGGTCGCACCGGTGACGAGAGCGGGCAGCACCCGCAGTGCCTCGTCGGTGTGCCGACCGCGATTCTCGAATGTCGCACCGGCCGCGCGCCAACCGATATCGCCATGCGCCGGATTCCCGGTGCCGACACCGAGCAGCAACCGGTTCTCCGATACGTACTGCAGTGTGCTGATCTGCTTGGCCGCCCATGCCACCGGGCGCAATGCGAGCAGCATGACGTTGTAGCCGATCCGGATTCGGTCGGTGACGGCCGCCGCGGTCGCGAGCGTCACGGTGCTGTCGAGCATGGGCGCGCTCGCCACGAGATGGTCGGTGGACCACACCGATTCGAGGCCGAGTTGTTCGGCGAGGCGGGCGGCGGCCCGCACATCGCCGAGGATCGGCCGTGCCGGATCGGGGGTGGAGGTCGGGAGGATCACGCCGATATCGAAGGTCATGAGCACAACGTTAGTAACGAATCGTGAGCGTTCCAATGGCTCGATCACTCATTTCCATGCCCGCAACGCTCATTCCGTCACGGCCGCACCCGGTGCCAGGCCGAACCGTATTCCACTGCCGACGCCGACCGAGCCCCCTTCCGGCCCGGAGCAGTCCGCGGTGCCGAAACCGCCCTGTCGGCGCACCGGCCGGTAGCCTCGACGAGGGCACGGTTCGAAGAAGGGAGCGGATATGACCGCATTCCGTATGTGCAGCGGACTGGTCGTGCTCGCGGCAGCCGGACTGCTGACCGGTTGTTCCGACACAGCCGCGCCGGACGCCCAGCCCACCTCCACCCCGCCGGCCAACACATTGACGAACTGCGCGCCGCTGACCGAAGAGCAGATCAGCCGTGCCGCGCAGGCCGACACCATCACCGTCCAGCACCGTCCGCCGGTCTGCGTCTGGCAGGCACAACGCGACGCCGACGAATCCGATCTGACGTTCACCTACACCGCTCGCGAATCGCTCCAGCAGACGTGGCAGCGGGCCGAGAACGACGGATTCCAGACCGAACATCTGACAATCACCGAACAGATCTTCGGCACGACCGTCACCGCGACGGGCTTCTACATCCGCAATCCACACGACCCGGGTGACTGCGCGGTGGCCGCCGCGGACAATGGCACCATCGTCTGGCGCGTGCAAAACCGATCCCACACGAGAACACCCGACCCCTGCGCCATCGCACTCCAATTGGCAACGCTGACCATCGATCTCGCGCCCTAGCCAGCAATAAGCACCCCGGGCCTCGACAAGATCCGGGGTACCTGCGGTGTTTCCCCGACTACCGCGACGGCGGCTGCCAGGATTGTCCCTGGGGTCCGTCCGGGCGGTACGGCGGCTGCTGCGGTGGAAGCTGCGGCGGCGGGGTCTGCTGCCGTGCTGGCATGACCGGCTGGTGCGGGGAGGGCTGGGTTCCGGTCACCGGGGCCGCCACGCCCTCCACCGATGCGCGGGCATCGGCCTCCGCGGCGCGAACCGCCTGTTCGATGGCTGGATCGCGCGCCGTATCGAACCAGCCCGCGACATCGGAATCGTCCTCCGGCTTGCTCTCCACTTCGTCGACCGGGGTGGGCTCGTAGCGGAATACGCCGTCCTCGCCCTTGGTCGCGAAGTTCTGTGCGAAGCCCTCGAGTGCCTTTCCGAAATCGCTCGGTACCAGCCATACCTTGTTCGCATCACCGCGCGCGACCAGCGGCAGGGTCTGCATGTATTGGTAGGCAAGCAGTTCCGGCGTCGGCTTCCCGGATTTGATTGCGGCGAAGACCTTTTCGATGGCCTTCGCCTGGCCCTGTGCCTGCAGATAGGCCGCGGCCCGTTCACCCTGGGCGCGCAGAATCCGGCTCTGCCGTTCACCTTCGGCCGCCAGGATCGAGGCCTGCTTGGCGCCCTCGGCGGAGAGGATCTGCGACTGCTTGGCGCCTTCGGCCGTCTTGATCTGCGATTCGCGGGTGCCCTCTGCGGTGAGGATCATGGCGCGCTTCTCGCGGTCGGCCTTCATCTGCTTCTCCATCGACTCCTGGATCGATGGCGGCGGATCGATGCTCTTGAGTTCGACCCGCGCGACGCGCAGTCCCCAGCGGCCGGTGGCCTCGTCGAGCACCCCGCGGAGCTGACCGTTGATCTGATCGCGGGAGGTCAGCGTCTGCTCCAGGGTCATGCCGCCGACCACATTGCGCAGCGTAGTCACGGTGAGCTGCTCGACAGCCGCGATGTAGTTGCTGATCTCGTATACCGCCGCCTGCGGGCTCGTCACCTGGAAGTACACGACGGTGTCGATGTGCAGGGTCAGATTGTCCTCGGTGATCACCGGCTGCGGCGGGAAGGACACCACCCGCTCGCGCAGATCGACCTTCGCCCGGATCCGGTCGGCGAATGGCACCAGAAATGTCAGCTGACCGGACACTGTGCGCGAATATCGGCCCAGTCGCTCGATGACTGCCGCCTCCGCCTGCGGGACAAGGGCGATCGACTTGAAGACCACCACCACGACCAGCAGCACCAAGACGGCGGCAACGATCAGTACACCCATCAGGGCCCCTTCCAGACGACCGCGGTCGCGCCATCGATCTGCATGACGTACACCGTGGTTCCCTTCGGATATTCGACCGTTGTATCGAACGGCCGTGCGGTCCATTCCTCACCGCCGATTTTGACCAGGCCGCTGTGCTCGGCCACCGGTTCGAGCACCAGCGCCTGCTTACCCATCAGCGCGTCCACATTCGTCGGGATCGGCGGCGGAGTTCCGAAGCGGCGCCGCAGAACTGGGCGCACCCCGAGCAGCAGCACGAGTGCCAGCACCGCGAAAATCACCGCGTCGACGACCAGACCGGTACCCGCTACCGCGCCAACGCCCGCGGTGCCCAGCGCGGCGACGCCCAACATGAGCAGCGTGAGGTCCCCGGTGAGCATCTCCGCCGCCGCGAGCAGCAAACCCGCGACGAGCCAAACGATTGCGGCCACATGCCCCACTGTAGTTGTCCGTGGCACTTCTGTGGCGTGACAAACCCAAGATCAGCGGCCACAACGTGCACCGCGGCCGGGCCCTCTCGCCGACAACGCCGCAACCATCGCTCGAGATGCGCAGATCCGGGCAGTTCGGGAGGTGTTTCGGACGATCTGGTCACGATTTTCCGCCATCTCGCCGACCGGCCCGCTCATCCTGACGATGCCGAACCTGATCACGCCCGATTGCCGAGGGTCTGTGACCGGCACACCAACTCGGTTGCGCCGCAACCCGAAATGGCGGTGCTAGTTTCGGGCGGGTGAGCGGGCGTGACATGTATGGCAGCGATATCTTCTCCGGACATTCGCGGGCGAATAAGCGAACGGTGCCGACGGTGACGGCGGAACGTGACCTCGTCGTGGAGGATGCGGACAGCGGATTCTGCGGCGCCGTCGTCGGATTCGATCGCAGCTACGACGGCGAATTCGTGAAACTGGAGGACGCCCGCGGTGTGGTGCGGTTGTTCGCACTACGCGAGGCCGCGTTCCTCATCGACGGCCAGCCCGTGACGCTGGTTCGCCCCGCAGCCGTGGCACCCAAGAAGCAAACCCGGTCGGCGTCCGGCTCGACGCGCGTGGAGGGGCTGCGTGCGCAGGTCGCCAAAACCAGCCGGATCTGGGTGGAGGGTGTCCACGATGCCGCATTGGTGGAGCGGGTCTGGGGGCACGATCTGCGGGTCGAGGGTGTGGTGGTCGAGCATCTCGAGGGTCTGGACAATCTGGCCGAACGGCTGACCGCATTCGCACCCGGACCGGGTCGGCGGGTCGGTGTGCTGGTCGACCATCTGGTCACCGGTTCGAAGGAATCCCAGCTGACCACCGGCCTCGGTAAGTATGTGCTGGTCACCGGGCACCCCTATATCGATGTCTGGCAGGCCGTGCGCCCAGCGGCGGTCGGCATCGCGGCATGGCCGGAGGTGCCGCGCGGTGAAGACTGGAAAACCGGCATCTGCCGCCGCCTCGGCTGGGGCACCCCGCAGGAGGGGTGGCGGCGGGTGTACAACGCCGTCGAATCCTTCCGCGATCTGGAATCCCCTCTGATCGGCGCGGTGGAGCGGCTCATCGACTTCGTCACCGAACCGGAGTGACCGGATCGATACCGGTCCAATCGCTGAAATCCTGTCCCACTACGCAGAATTAGGCCCCAGTCGACGCAACCGTGCAGCGGCGGCGGCCGGTCGGACATTCCAGCTACTCGCGGTACCGGCAGACCGATCGATGCGCGCAGCTCACCGGGGTATCCGGCATGGCTCCCCCGAGTCGCAACCCTCCTTTATGCTCGATAATTATGTGCTCTCCTAGTGCCACGCTGACGGTGTGGGCCGGCTCCTGGCTGGCCGGTCGCAGCGCGCCCGATGACATCCTGGAGGCGTTGTACGCCTGGGCGCCGCGGCACACGATCGCCGCGGGCGACCCGATCACCGGTGGTCGCGACGACCTGCCCTGGTCCTCTCGCGACAATCTGTCCGGCACCGGAGTCATGGCGCTGCTCAAGGTGATTCGCGAGGCGATGGCACAGCCCGGTGCGCAATTGCGGCTGGTGTTGCCGGTGCCCGGCGATGTGCGCGGTCTGCCGACCGGAACGGCGTTCGCCGCCGATGCCATCGAGGCGGGTGAGGGCATGCTGTTCGGCACGCCCGGCGGCGACGGCACCGGGTTGATCCCGCAGTGGGCCGATGACGACACCCTGCAGTGGACGGTCTACAGCACACCGATCCCCGCCACGCCCGGACCGGATATGTCGCTCGGCGAGGCGGAGTACACCATGCGCGAGGCGGTGCGCGAGGCCGCCGACGCCCTCATGCGCCTACACACCACCGCCGTCGGCGCGGCCGCCGACGCCGACCCCCGCGAACTCATCGAGGCCGAACTCGCCGACTACTCCCGCCACGACTATCCGGACTCGATCCCGTTGCGCGCCAGGCGAATCCTCGACAGCGCCGACCACGTCGCCGCCATCCTTACTGTCGCCCAACGCGAACCGGCCTCCGCGCCCACCTCCGCCACCGCCATCGGCGCCCAGGAAGACCTGCTACGCCCACTGTGGGACGCGATCCGCGCGGCCCGGTTGGTGGCGGTGCACGCCGCGGCCCGGGGCAATTCGTAAAGCATCGGCGGTCGACGTATGCGGCGGCAACGAAGGCGCGACAACATCGACATCCTCTGGTTGAAGAGGCCGAGCGATCGCCGGAACCATCAGGGAGGCGGCATGTTCCGCATACCTCGCATTGCCGCGGCTGTGACTGCCGCACTCATCATCGGTCTCGGCGCGCCCGCCGTTCCCGCCACGGCGATCGTTGGCGGAATTACCACCGAGGCGAGCGCCCATCCGTGGCTCGCCGCCGTCGGCACCCCGTTGTACCTACCCCGGCCCTCCGGACAGTTCTGTGGCGGTGTGCTCATCGCGCCCGATCGGGTTGTGACAGCGGCACACTGCGTCGTATTGGCCCGGCTGCTCCCACAGGCGATCAGCGTCACCTTCGGCCGCACCGATCTGCGCTCGCACGACGGAGTTGCAGTGGGGGTCAAGGAGATTCGCGTCCATCCGGACTTCAGGGAGACCGATTTCGACGGCGAGATCGTGCACCACAATGATCTCGCGATCCTCGTCCTCGACAGGCCGATGCCGGGGCCGTACCTGGAAGTCGCCCCGCCACAGCGCGATCCGCGCACATACGGCGACACCGGCACCATCGTCGGCTGGGGCGGCACCACCGAGGACGACACCGCCAATACGGTCCTGCGATCCGCCACGGTTCCGATCGTTCCCGACGCCATCTGCGCCGCCGCCTACGGCTCCGCCTTCGACCCCGCCGATATGCTCTGCGCCGGCTCCCCCGACGCCGACACCGCCGAATACGACAGCGGCGATCCACTCATCGCCGCGGGCCGCCTGATCGGCGTCACCTCTTGGGGCAAGGGCAGCGCCCGCCCAGGCTTCCCCGGCGTCTACGCCTACCTCACCAGCTCGAGCTTCTGACCGACAACACTGCGAGCGGAGCCGGCCTGAACTGATCTGATGGAACCGGACGGACTTGCCGTCGACCTGAACCGGCGTATACGTCGTCGACGCGAACGCCAATCGGGTGCTTATGCTTACGGGTTGCTGACGACCGGAATTGCGAGGTCGTCGACCATTGCGGGGACACTGCGGACCAGTCGTATACTCGCCTCATGGCGGATGAACAGTCCTCCATGGGATTCCCCGAGGCACCGGTTCTCGTGGTGCAAACCAGGGAACGCGTCTATCGGCTACGCGCTGGAGCGGCGTATAACGTCGGTCGCGATCCGGCTTCCGACATTATTGTGACCGATCCGCGCGCATCTTCGTTGCACGCCGTTCTGGAGCGGGGTGCGGACGGTTGGGAAATCGAGGACGCGGGCAGCCTCAACGGCACCTTTTTCGACGGTCATCGCGTCGAGCGGATGGTGATCGACCATAACGAGACATTCCAGCTCGGTCACGCCGTGGACGGCGAGCAGCTGGCCTGTTCGCTGGAGGGGCAAGAAGGACGACCCGACCACGAGTCCGATGGCGATGTCGGGGAAGACACGATGGTCGTCCCCAATCCCGGCTACAACCTCGAGGATGAAGTAACGGTCACGAAGTTCCATGCTGGCCGGCCCCGGCGAGTTTCGCGATCGTCACCTGTGGCGGTACCCAGCGAGGTCGTCCGGATCACATCGCCCACGCTCCGAATCGGACGTGCGGCCGACAACGACATTGTCGCGCATGACCTCATGCTCTCCCGCCATCACGCCGAGCTGCGCACGATCGGCGACGGCAAGTACCGGATCGTCGACCTCGACAGCCACAACGGCACCTACGTCAACGGCCACCGGATCGACGCAGCGGACCTCTCCGAATCCGATTTGATCGGCATGGGCCACACCACGTTCCGGCTGGTTGGCGACGAGTTGCGCGAGTTCGTCGACACCGGCGACGTATCGGTGTCGGTGCAGAGTCTCACCGTGCGAACCCCCGACGGGAAGGTGCTCCTCGACGGGGTGGGCTTCCCCATCCCGCAGCGCTCGCTCGTCGGGGTCATCGGGCCGAGCGGAGCCGGCAAGTCGACCTTGCTCGGCGCGATCACCGGGTTACGGCCCGCGACGGAGGGGACGGTCCGCTACGACGGACGCGACCTGTACACCGATTACGACGAACTCCGGCACCGCATCGGGCTGGTCCCGCAGGAGGACATCCTGCACAACCAGCTGCCGACGCGGCGCGCGCTGCTCTACGCGGCCGAACTGCGGTTCCCCGGTGATACGCGCAGCGAGGAGCGCGAGGAGCGGGTCGACGAGGTCCTCAACGAGCTCGGTTTGGCGCGGCACGCCGATACCCGCATCGATAGGCTCTCGGGCGGGCAGCGCAAACGGGTGAGCGTCGCACTGGAGTTATTGACCAAACCGTCCCTGCTGTTTCTCGACGAACCGACCTCAGGCCTCGACCCGGGCCTGGACAAGACGGTCATGGAAATGCTGTCCGGGCTGGCGCACGACGGGCGGACCGTCATCGTCGTAACGCACAGTGTGGCGAATCTCGATTCCTGCGATCGCCTGCTGGTCCTGGTGCCCGGCGGTCGGCTGGCCTATTACGGGCCGCCCGCGGAGGGTCTGCAACAGTTCGCACAGCGCAGCTGGGCCGAGGTGTTCCAGGCATTCGACCGCGAGGAAGACCGCGACTGGGCCGGTGAGTTCCGTACTTCGCCGCGCTTCGAGAACTACGTTGCGGTCGGGCTGACCGACGACGTCGGCCCAGCGCAAGTGCATACACCTGCGCCACCGCCCGCGCCGCAGTCCAAGCTCAGCCAGCTCAGCACACTGTGTCGGCGATATCTGGCGGTGATCGCCTCGGACCGCAGCTATTTGGCGCTCCTCGGCGTGATGCCCCTGCTGCTCGGTGGCTTGATCGCCGCGGTGCCGTCGGGCGCGGGATTCGCCGGGGCGCCGGGATCCAACACCGATGCCCCGACCAAGCTCATGATTTTGGCATTCGGTGCCTGCTTCATCGGCACCGGCAACTCGATTCGCGAGATCGTCAAGGAGCAGACGATCTACCGCAGAGAACGCGCGGCAGGCCTGTCGGCAGGGGTCTACCTGATGTCGAAAATGTTGGTCCTTGGCGTGATCACCGCCCTGCAGGCGGCGGTGTTGGTTCTGATCGGCACCATCGGTATGGATATGCCGCCCAAGGGGCTTTTCACATCGGTCGAGCTGGAGTTGATCCTGGCGATGGCGCTGCTCGGCATCACATCGCTGGCATTGGGCTTGCTGGTGTCGGTGTCGGTGAACACCTCGGAGAAGACACTGCCGCTGCTGATCGTGCTGTCGATGGCACAACTGGTGCTCACCGGCGGGCTGGTGCGGCTCCCCGGCACATTCGGCCTGGAGCAACTGGCCTACTTATCGCCGTCCCGTTGGGGGTTCGGCGCGGGAGCCGCCACCATCGATCTCGACACCCTCACACCGCACTCGGGCGCCGCCGACCCGCTGTGGAAACACACCATCGGCACCTGGCTGCTCGACATGGGAGTCGTCGCCAGTCTGGGAGCCGTCTTCCTCGCGCTGGCCTGGTATCGCCTACATCAACTGCGTCCACGGCGCACCGGTGCCCGCCGCGAGCGGATTTGACGGTGGACGTCCACCTCGAAAGCTAGGTTGCCGCTGCCGGCCGTCGCGGCGGGGTGCAGCAGTCGATTGCGCAGCGAGCACCGTTTACGGTGCAGCCGTAGCCTGGAATATCGCCGAGTCGGCGTGGCGATTTACCGGTCAGGTGCTCGTTGATCAGTTCGACGACCAACTCGGCGAAACGGGGATCGGTGCCGGGGGTGGCGGCCCTGGCGAACGCCATGCCCAGTTCCTCGGCCTTCTCCCTGGCTTCGTTGTCCAGATCCCAGATGACCTCGAGGTGATCGGAGACGAACCCGACCGGGCAGACCACCACCGCATCCACACCCTTGCCGGACAGATCCTCGAGATGATCGACGATATCCGGATCGAGCCACGGAATCTGCGGTGGCCCGGAGCGGGACTGCCACACCAGGTCATAGTCGGCGAATCCCGTTGCGGCGGCACATAATCGGGCGGCCTCAGCGACCTGGCGACTGTACAGACGGCCACCATCGGCAGGCGGCCCCGCGGAAATATCGGCCGATACCGGGATCGAGTGCGCGGTGAACACCAGTCGGGCGCCCGCTCGGCGCCCTGTGGGAAGCGAACCGACCGCAGCTCGAATCGCCGCCGCGAATGCCTCGATCAACAGCGGATGGTCGAAGTACTGCCGCAACTTCACCAGTTCCGGCGCATCCGGCCCGAAAGCCGCACGCGCCCTGCTGATGTCCTCGTCATACTGCAGACACCCGGAGTATCCGCCCCACGGCGAGGTCGGGAACACCAATGCCGACCGCACACCGTCGGCAGCCATCCGCGCAACGGTGTCCTCGACCATCGGATTCCAGTTGCGGTTGCCGAAGTAGACCGGTAATTCGATGCCGGCACCGGCCAATTCACGCTCGACCGCGGCGATAATGTCGCGATTGAGCGCATTGATCGGTGAGACACCGCCGAAGTGCAGGTAGTGCTGTGCGACCTCATCGAGACGTGCGCGCGGCACCCCCCGTCCCCGGGTGACGTTCTCCAGGAACGGCATAACGTCCTCGGGCCGCTCGGGACCACCGAACGACAGCAGCAGTAAGGCATCGGCGGCCCGAACCACGGTGTCTCCCTTCGGATTACGTCAGTTGATCGACATATTCTCCGGGAACCAGGTGTTGTGGCTGGCTCCACCGTCGACGTAGATGATCGAACCGGTGGTGCCGGGCAGCCAGTCCGAGAGCAGTGCGACGATCGACTTCGCCACCACGGTCGGATCGTCGACATCCCAGCCGATCGGCGACGCGCCGTCCCAGTAGGTGTTGAGCTGGTTCAGCTTGGCGGCATCGTCGGTCGCGGTGCCCGCGATGGCCTTGGCCGCGAGGGTCTTGATCGGACCGGCGGCGATCAGATTGGAACGAACCCGCTTGGCGGTGCCCACCTCGCGTGCCACGTACCGATTCACCGACTCCAGCGCGGCCTTGGCCACACCCATCCAGTTGTAGAACGGCATCGCGGTGCGCGGATCGAAGTCCATGCCGACGAGCGAACCGCCCTCGTTCATCACCGGCAGTACGGCGCGGGCCAGCGAGGCGTAGCTCCAGGCCGAGATCTCGAAGGCCTTGGCCGCGTCCGGACCGGGACCGTCCAGGAATGGACGCGCCTCCGGGCCCATCAGCGTGCGCGGCGCGAAGGCGATCGAGTGCAGTACACCGTCGAGGCCGTTCGGCGCGAGCTCACGGAGCTTATCGGCCAGCGACGCCAGATCCTCTTCATTGGTGACATCGAGCGGGATCGCCGGGGCGACCTCTTGCGGCAGTCGCTTGGCGATCCGATCGATCAACCGCAGCCGCTCCGGAATGCCGGTGATGATCACCTGCGCGCCCTGCTCCTGCGCGACCGCGGCCGCGTGGAACGCGATCGACGCATCGGTGATGATGCCGGTGATCAGGATGGTCTTGCCTTCGAGCAATCCGCCCATGGGTTTTCGGTTCTCCTCAGTCGAAGTTCGTGGGGTTGCGCAACCGCCGAGGCGGCGCGCCGCTGTCGGTTGGCTCAGTGACCCATGCCCATGCCACCGTCGACCGGAATTACCGCGCCGGACACATAGCGCGAATCCTCGGAAGCGAGGAAGCTGACCACGGCCGCGACATCCTCGGGCTGGCCGAGACGCTGCAGCGGAATGAACTTCTTCGCCATGTCACGCAGATCGTCGGGCAGCTCGGCGGTCATATCGGTTTCGATGAAGCCGGGCGCGACGACATTGGCGGTGATCGAACGCGAGCCGAGTTCACGGGTGACCGACCGAGCCAAACCGATAACACCGGCCTTGGACGCGGCATAGTTGATCTGTCCGGCTTGACCGGCAAGAGCGACCACGGAACCGAGGAAGATCATCCGCCCCCAGCGTGCCCGCAGCATGGCACGATTCGCGCGCTTGGCGCAGCGGAACGCACCGGTCAGGTTCGCATCGATGACCTTGGTGAACTGCTCCTCGGTCATCCGCATCAGCAGGGTGTCATCGGTGATGCCCGCATTGGCGACCAATACCTCGACCGGACCCTGATGCTGCTCCACCTCGGTGAAGGCGGCGTCGACCGAATCACTGTCCGTCACATCGCATTTCACACCGAACAGACCGTCCGGAACCCCCGACCCACGATGTGTGACGGCCACCTTGTGCCCGTCGGCGAGCAGACGCTGCGCGACCGCCAGGCCGATACCGCGGTTGCCTCCGGTCACCAGGACCGACCGGGATGTGATGTTCGACATGAGAACCAACCTATCTGTTCGGGTTCGCGCGCCACGCCCAGGCCACACAGAGTGCTCTCTGCAGAACCGGGCGCGTCGCGACGGTGGGCATTGACGACTACGGCAGGCGTTGACGATAGAGCAAGCCGGTAACTACACCGGCTGCGATAACGAGCATGCCGAGCAAAAGCCATGGTCTGCTGGCATCGCCCCTGGTCATCTCGTAGCCGATCTGTTCTTCGAGCGTGTCGTAGACGCTGGTCAGCTCGGTCAGGCTCGACGCGGTGTAGAAATCGCCACCGGAGAGTTTGGCGATCTCACGCAGCGCGTCGTCGTCGACAGGCACCTTGACGCGCTGAGTGCCCCTACCCTCCGAGTCCGGAATCTCCACCGAGCCCCACGAGGTGCCGAACGAAATCGTCGACACCGGAACACCTTTGTTCTTCGCCAGGCGGGCAGCGGTGAAACCGTGCCGTGGATTGTCGGCATCCTTGTCGTCGGGCACCGTCTGCTTACCGTCGGACATCAGCACGATACGCGCGGGCGGTGGCGTTTCCGCGCCGCCCAACACCGTGGCCAGGGTGTCGATCGACTGCAGCGCGGTGAGAATGCCCTCGCCGGTAGCCGTACGCTCGGCGAGTTTGATGTTGTCGATGGCCGCCTTGACGGCCTCGCGGTTCGTCGTCGGCGGCACCATCACCGAGGCGGTGCCCGCGAAGGTGACGAAGCCGAGATTGATACCGGGCGGCAGCCCGTCGACGAATTCCTTACCGGCCTTCTGCGCCACCTTCAGTCGCGAAGGCGGCACATCGGTCGCCTCCATGGACAGCGAAACGTCCATCACCAGAACGACTGTCGCGCGATTGCGGGGCACCTTCTTGACCGCCGTCGGCCCCGCGGCCGCGATGGTGAGGAACACCAGACCGACCAGCAGCAGCGCGATCGGCACATGCCGCATCGGACTCGGCCGCGATGGGGCGACCTTCTCCAGCAGCTCCATATTGGAGAACTGCAGCATGTGCCGGTGGCGGCTGCGCTGAACGAGGATGTAGCCCAACGCGATCAGTGCGACCACGGCGAGGAAACCGAGCCAGACCAGCGCGGTGAAATGCGAAATACTCACTGGCGCGGCGCCCGTCCGCTCGGGGCGCCGAATGCGTGGCGCCGGGTGGACACGAACCGGACCACATCGGAGATCCAGTCCCGATCGGTCTGCAGGCTGAGCACCGGGGCGCCGCAACTGCGCAGGGCCTGTTCGACCTGAACGCGATGACGCTCGGCGGCGGCCGCGAAATCTGCGCGCAGCCCAGGCGTCACGCTGAACTCGCGGGTGCGCCCGGTCTCGGGATCGTGCAGCACCACATCCCCCACATCGGGCAACGACAGATCGCGGGGATCGAGCACCTCCACCGCGAGCAGATCGTGGCGCGCGGAGATGGCACGCAGCGAACGCTGCCAGTTGATTTCACCCAGGAAGTCGCTGATGACCACCGCGAGTCCGCGTTTGCGCTGCGGGCGGCGCAGCGATTCGATCGCCTCGCGCAGATCGCCACGCACACCGTCGCGGGCGTGCGGCGTCGTCGCGATCTCGCGCAGCATCGACTGCGCGTGCACCCGGCCACTGCGCGCGGGAATGCGGGTCAACTGCTCTCCGGTCGCAACGACCGCGCCGATCCGATTGCCACCGCCGCTGGTGAGATGGGTGATCGCCGCGGCGGCCGCAACCGCAAGATCGCGCTTCTCGCACAGCGCGGTACCGAAGTCGAGACTGGCCGACAGATCGACCACCATCCAGGTCTCGAGTTCCCGGTCCGCGATCATCTGCCGCACATGCGGATGGGTGGTGCGAGCGGTGACCGACCAATCCATCTGCCGCACATCGTCGCCCGGCTGATAGGTCCTGGCCTCGCCAGGCTCCGAGCCGGGGCCCGGAATCAAGCCGAGGTGATCGCCGTGCAGCACACCGTCGAGCCGACGACGGACGGTCAGTTCCAGCGTTTTGAGCGCGGCCGTCAACTTCGGGTCGGACAGTTCGCCCGATCGGAAAGACGGTGGTGCATGTGGGGACATCGGCGCTGGCGGAATCGGATCCGATGCGGAGGTCACTTCGGCTGGTTATTGCCGGCGGCCGAAGACATCTGCGCGACCGACGGCTGCGGCACCGCGTCCTGGGATGACGGTGGCTGCGCGATGGGGGCCGGCGCGCCGTGCGGACCCATGGCGGGCGGCGCTGCGGGAGCAGGGACAGCAGCCGCCCCGGGGGCGACCGCCTGCGGCCCGACCTGCGGCAGGCCCACCGTCTGCAGCACGCGCTTGATCACATCGTCGGGGCTGATCTCATCGGCCAGCGCGTCGTAGGACAGCACCAGGCGGTGGCGCAGCACATCCGGAATCACCTCGACGACATCCTGCGGCACGACATAGTCGCGGCCGCGGATCAGCGCGACGGCGCGGGCCGCGGCGATGATGCCGAGGCTGGCGCGCGGCGAGGCGCCGTAGGCGATCCAGCTCGCCACATCCTGCATGCCGAAATCACCGGGCTTGCGGGTCGCCGTGATCACCCGAACCACGTAGTCGACCAGCGCATGGTGCACGAACGTATTCGCGGCCACCTGCTGTAGGCGGATCAGCTCGGACGGCTCGAGGATCGGCTTGGCTGCCGGCGGGGTGACACCCATCCGGTAGATGATCTCGCGCTCTTCCTCCACCGACGGGTAGTCGACGACCACTTTGAACAGGAAGCGGTCGCGCTGCGCCTCGGGCAGCGGATACACGCCCTCGCTCTCGATCGGGTTCTGGGTCGCCATGACCAGGAACGGATCGGGCATCGGGTAGGTCTTGCCGCCGATCGATACATGCCGCTCGGCCATCACCTCGAGCAGTGCGGACTGCACCTTGGCCGGCGCGCGGTTGATCTCGTCGGCGAGGACGAAGTTCGCCACGACCGGGCCGAGTTCGGTATCGAATTCCTCGCGGCCCTGGCGATAGATGCGGGTACCGATCAGGTCGGTGGGCACCAGGTCGGGGGTGAACTGCACGCGAGCGAACGAACCACCGACAACCTTCGCGAAGGTCTCCACCGCAAGGGTTTTGGCGATACCCGGCACACCCTCGAGCAGAACGTGGCCGCGTGCCAGCACCCCCACGAGCAGCCGTTCGACGAGCCGATCCTGACCGACGATAACGCGCTTGACCTCGTATATCGCCTTCTCCAGGGTCTGGACGTCACGCTCCAGGGTGCTGGGTGCGGGAGCAGTGGCCGATTTAGCCAAATTTGCCCCGCTCACACCGTCCGTCGAAGTCACCAACATCCCCGCTTTCGCTTTGGTCCTGTGCGTGCTGCCACAACTATTCCAGGTAACGGCCGCATATGCCGCAACCGGACCCGAGATCACGGCAAATCAGCAGGTTCGCGGTCGGGTTCGCGGCGTGCGACCCAGCCTAGGGGTTACGAGACGATCCGCACCGCGTACGGCATGATGCCGCCCTCGCGCACCGGCGCCACCCGTACCACCTCGCCGGATTGCGGCGCCTCCACCATCTTCCCGTTTCCGAGGTAGAGCGCAACATGTTCGCTGCCGTTCGACCCCCAGAACAGCATGTCGCCGCGGCTGCGCGCGGCCACGGGCACCCTGGTGCCCGCGTTGTACTGATAGCCGCTGTAGTGCGGCAATGAGACGCCGATACCGGCGAAGGCGTAGATCATCAGACCCGAGCAGTCGAAGCCGACCTTGTGGAAATCGCCGAAGCTGTCGGCGACACCGCCGTCGCGGATGCCGAGGGTCGGCCCGTCCTCGTCGCCACCGCCCCAGGCATAGTTGACACCCAGCTGCGACATCGCCCGATCGACCACGGTTTCGATCGCATCGGCACCGCCGATGGACGGCAGGGTCGGCCTGGTGACGCGCGGCTTGGTCTGGCGCGGCGGCGGCGAATCCTCCATCTGGATATGGGGTCGTCTACCCTCGCCCGCCTGCGCCGCGCGGTCCTTGGCGGCCTGGTCCTGGGCCGCGCGCGCGGCCGCGGCCGCAGCCGCGGCGCGAATGGCGGCCTCCTCGGCCTTGCGCTGTTCGTCCCAGGCCAGATAGGCCTCGCGCTGTCCTTGCAGCCCGGCCACATTCGCGCGGGCCTGATCGAGGCGGCTCTGCGCCGCCGCACGCTCACGTAGCAGGCCCTCCCGCTGCACCGCCTGTTGATCCTGTTCGGTCTTCACCGCGGCGACGGCGTTCTCGGCGTCGGTCTTCTTCTGTTCGGCCGCTGCGGCAGCCGCGTCCGCGGCCGACTTCGCTTGGCGCGCACTGGCATTCTCATTGCCCTGCGCGATCTGCGCGCGGCGCAGCGAGTCGAGCACCGACTGCTGATTCTTCGATACCAGCGTGAAAACCTGGGCGCGGTTCAGGGCAACATCCGGGGTGGCCGAGGACAGATACGTCACCATCGAGGTCGCGGCGGGCCGGGTGTAGGCCTGCACCGCGAACTGGTCGAAGTTGCGCCTGGCCTGGTCGACCTGGGTTCCGGCCTCGCTCAGTTCGCGCTGGGTCTGCACCACCGCCGCCGCGGCCGCGTCGGCGGCGTCGCGCGCGTCCTGCAGATCGACGAGGGCCTTATTGACCTCTTCACGCCTGTGCGCGACGGCGGCGTCGAGCTCCTGCAGCTTCTGATCCGTCGCCGCGACCTGGTTGATCAGCGCACCGACCTCGCTCACTCCGGCGTCGACTTGCGCTCCAGCACCGGCGATCTGGTCATCGCTCGGGTTGGGCGGGGCAGGCGGCACCGCGGCGACCGGTCCGGCCGTGACGAGCATGGCGGCAGTGATCAGCAACCCCAGAGCGACCCACAGCGGACGCCGATCGCTGGCAACGCCGTTGTTGCGCATCGCACCTCCCAAAGGACCCGAACAGGCTTAACCTCACGAGCCCCCTGCGAACCATCCCACTCAGCGGTTGACAGATAGCTCTCTGATCACTCTTTCCCCATCAGCCATCATTCGAACCGTACGACACATCTTTCACCAAAGAAACTATGGCAACAGGACTACAGCCGAGTAATTTTCCCGCAGCCCGGAGATAGCCGGATGCATGCTGGGATTCGGCCGGGAAAAATAAACCGACCGTCAGGAAAAGTAACTGAGTGGATACTCGCTACGAGGTGAGATCCTGGTTGTCGTCACGAGCCGAAACCCCCACCGGAACAGCTGCCCGCCCGGCAGGACGGCGCGACTTCACCCAGTAGAGTCCGCCGACCACCACCGCGGTGCCAACAAGCAGCACACTGGTGATCGCGGTCCAGGAGACCTTCTCCGGCCGCTCCAGCCGATCGACGAAAATCTGCGCCGCCTGCGCCGAATGCCCCTGCGTACTCTTGGACGCGTCCTCGGCCCACTCCAGCTTCACCCGGCTGATCGAATCGCTGTAGGTACCGACCCAGTCGTCGCTGAGCACCACCACGGTTCCGCGCTCGGCCTTGCCGACCTCGGTGGCCAGGTCACGTAGATTGGAGTCGTGGCCTGGATTACCGGGAATCACCACGATGCTGAGTTCGATGCCATGGGCTCGGGCATCGGCGACGACCGCCTCGAGTGCGTCCTGATCCTTACCCTTCGGCATGGCCACATGATTGTCGGCCACATCCTCCTTGATCTGGGTCAACGTCGTGTCGTCGATACCAGGGGGGAGTTCGGCGCGCATGGGCGTGAACACCGAGGTGTGCGAGACGGTCATCTTCCATCCGGTCTGTCGAGCCGCATCGGTACGCGAGGCGACGGGCATCCAACACTGCGGGGGGAACCGATGCAAGCCCACCGGTCACCCCGAACAACTCGAAAGCACAGTACGCGACGGGGTGTCGGATCACATTCAGACGGCGCGTCCAACGGCACCCGCGCGTTTCACAGGACAAGCGTACTGTTAGGCTCGAAGGTGCGAGGAGCCAGTAAGTTCCAGTGCTGGAACCCTCCGAAGACGTAGCCGTAGCGACTGCTTGCAGATCGCTCGAAAGACCAGCCGCGAGCACAGCCCCGCCCGCGGCCACCCTCACAGACGAGTGGAGCTGACGTGACGACAAGTATCGATACTTTCGGCGCCAAGGGCACCCTCGAGGTCGGAAGCAACTCCTACGAGATCTTCCGTCTCTCGGCCGTGCCGGGCACCGAAAAACTCCCCTACGCACTGAAGGTCCTCGCGGAGAATCTGCTCCGCACCGAGGACGGCGCCAACATCACCGCCGATCACATCCGCGCCATCGCCAGCTGGGATCCGTCGGCTCAGCCGAACACCGAGATCCAGTTCACCCCGGCCCGTGTGATCATGCAGGACTTCACCGGCGTGCCCTGCATCGTCGACCTGGCGACCATGCGTGAGGCCGTCGCCACCCTCGGCGGCGACCCGGACAAGGTCAACCCGCTCGCCCCCGCCGAGATGGTCATCGACCACTCCGTCATCATCGACGTATTCGGCCGTGCAGACGCCTTCGAGCGCAACGTCGACATCGAATACCAGCGCAACGGTGAGCGCTACCAGTTCCTGCGTTGGGGCCAAACGGCTTTCGACGATTTCAAGGTCGTTCCGCCGAGCACCGGCATCGTGCACCAGGTCAATATCGAGCACCTGGCGCGCGTCGTCATGGTCCGCGACCGCCCGAGCGGGTCAGGCCCGGAGGAGGCAGCCGCAGGCGTAACCACGCAGGGCCCCCGCTCGGGCAGCAACGTGATCCGCCAGGCGTACCCGGACACCTGTGTCGGCACCGACTCGCACACCACCATGGTCAACGGCCTCGGCGTATTGGGTTGGGGCGTCGGCGGTATCGAGGCCGAGGCGGCCATGCTGGGCCAGCCGGTCTCCATGCTCATCCCGCGCGTCGTCGGCTTCAAGCTGACCGGCGAGATCAAGCCGGGAGTGACCGCCACCGATGTGGTGCTCACCGTCACCGACATGCTGCGCAAGCACGGTGTGGTCGGCAAGTTCGTCGAGTTCTACGGCAAGGGCGTCTCCGAGGTGCCGCTGGCCAACCGCGCCACCCTGGGCAATATGAGCCCCGAATTCGGTTCCACCGCAGCGATCTTCCCGATCGACGAGGTGACCGTCGACTACCTGAAGCTGACCGGCCGCTCCGATGAGCAGGTCGCGCTGGTCGAGGCCTACGCCAAGGAGCAGGGCCTCTGGCACGACGCCGACAACGAGCCCGCCTACTCGGAGTACCTCGAGCTGGACCTGAGCACCGTGGTGCCGTCCATCGCGGGTCCGAAGCGTCCGCAGGACCGAATCCTGTTGTCGGAGAGCAAGACCGCCTTCCGCAAGGACATCCACAACTACACCGATGACGCGGAGACCGGTCCGGCCGCCGCGACCCCGCACACCCACCTGGACGAGGCCATCGAGGAGTCCTTCCCGGCCAGCGATCCGGCGGTGCTCTCCTTCGCCGAGGACGACGCCGTCCTGCCGTCCGCCGCGAACGGTGCGGTGGGCCGCCCGTCCAAGCCGGTCAAGGTCTCCACCGAGGAGTACGGCGACTTCGTGCTGGATCACGGCGCGGTCGTGGTCGCCTCGATCACCTCCTGCACCAACACCTCCAACCCGTCGGTCATGCTGGGCGCGGCACTGCTGGCCCGCAACGCGGTGGAGAAGGGCCTGACCCGCAAGCCGTGGGTGAAGACTTCCATGGCCCCGGGTTCGCAGGTCGTGAACGGCTACTACGAAAAGGCCGGTCTGTGGCCGTACCTGGACAAGCTGGGCTTCAACCTGGTCGCGTTCGGCTGCGCCACCTGCATCGGTAACACCGGTCCCCTGCCGGAGGAGATCTCCAAGGCGGTCAACGACAACGACCTGACCGTCACCGCGGTACTTTCCGGTAACCGCAACTTCGAGGGCCGCATCTCCCCCGATGTGAAGATGAACTACCTGGCCTCGCCGCCGCTGGTCATCGCCTACGCGCTCGCGGGAACCATGGACTTCGACTTCGAGAAGGACGCGCTCGGCAAGGACACCAATGGCAACGAGGTGTTCCTGAAGGACATCTGGCCCTCGACGCAGGAAATCCAGGACACCATCGACCGGGTCATCTCCCGCGATATGTTCCTCGAGGACTACAAGGATGTCTTCAAGGGTGACGCGCGCTGGCGTTCGCTGCCGACCCCGGAGGGCAAGACGTTCGAGTGGGCCGAGGAGTCGACCTACGTCCGCAAGCCTCCGTACTTCGAGGGCATGCCCCAGACGCCGGAGCCGGTCACCGACATCAAGGGCGCGCGTGTCCTCGCGTTGCTGGGCGATTCGGTCACCACCGACCACATCTCCCCCGCGGGCAACATCAAGCCGGGCACCCCGGCCGCACAGTACCTGGAGGCCAACGGCGTCGAGCGCAAGGATTACAACTCCTACGGCTCGCGTCGCGGCAACCACGAGGTGATGATCCGCGGCACCTTCGCCAATATCCGGCTGCGCAACCAACTGCTCGACGATGTCTCGGGTGGTTACACCCGCGACTTCACCCAGGACGGTGGCCCGCAGGCGTTCATCTACGACGCCTCGCAGAACTACCAGGCCGCGGGCATCCCGCTGGTGGTACTCGGTGGTAAGGAGTACGGTTCGGGTTCCTCGCGTGACTGGGCCGCCAAGGGCACCTCGCTACTCGGCGTGAAGGCCGTCATCACCGAGTCCTTCGAGCGCATCCACCGCTCGAACCTCATTGGTATGGGCGTCATTCCGCTGCAGTTCCCGGCCGGTGAGTCGGCCGCGTCGCTGAAGCTGGACGGCACCGAGACCTTCGATGTCGAGGGCATCACCAAGCTGAACGAGGGTGTGACTCCGAAGACCTTGAAGGTCACCGCCACCAAGGAGAACGGTAATGTGGTCACCTTCGACGCGGTAGTCCGGATCGACACCCCCGGTGAAGCCGACTACTACCGCAACGGTGGCATCCTGCAGTACGTGCTGCGCAACA
The DNA here is from genome assembly GCF_040674855.1 of Nocardia sp. NPDC049707. Classification (NCBI taxonomy): domain Bacteria; kingdom Bacillati; phylum Actinomycetota; class Actinomycetes; order Mycobacteriales; family Nocardiaceae; genus Nocardia; species Nocardia sp. NPDC049707. The sequence continues at coordinate 367,965 of NZ_JBFANN010000002.1, forward strand.
TGATTCGCGGCTGAACGCCTGTGCTGTAGTAGGTCCGCGCACCGCATTACCCGCGGTGCGCGGACCTCTTCACATTGCATTGCCCGCTTCGCTCAGAGGAGCCCGCCGAAATGCCCAAAGTCAGTGACGATCACCTCGCCGCCCGGCGTAGTCAGATTCTGGAGGGAGCGCGGGCCTGTTTCGCCGAATACGGGTACGAAGGGGCAACCGTGCGCCGCCTGGAAGAGGGCATCGGCCTGTCGCGCGGCGCGATCTTCCACCATTTCCGGGACAAGGACGCCCTGTTCCTCGCGCTGGCCCAAGAAGATGCCGACCGCATGGCCGACGTCGCGGCCAATCAGGGACTGGTGCAGGTCATGCGCGATATGCTCGCCCACCCGGAGCAATTCAACTGGCTCGGCACCCGTTTGGAGATCGCGCGCCGCCTGCGCACCGATCCGGAATTCCGCGCCGGCTGGACCCAGCGCTCCGCCGAACTGACCGCCGCCACCCTGGCCCGCCTGGAACGCCGCAAGGCCGCAGGCGCCCTCCGCGACGATGTCCCCACCGATGTCCTCCTCGGTTACCTCGACCTCGTCCTCGACGGCCTCATCGCCCGCATAGCCTCCGGCCACACCAATGAAAACCTCTCCGCGGTACTGGATCTCGTAGAAGCCTCGGTCCGCCGCAAGGAGTGAACCAGCCGAACGGGTCGACCCGCATCGGAACAAGGTGTCGCGATGTCTCTGCCGGCGAGCCCGACCCGCCGTGACCGCTGAGCGGTCAGTGGTGGGATAAACGGCCGAATACGATGCTGGCGCTGCCGAATCCGAGGGCGCCGAGAATGGCGCACCAGAAGAGGGCGAGGGGGGCATTGTGGCCGATGTCGGTGGAGTTCAGGAGTCCGCGTACGGTTTCGATGATCGGGGTGGCGGGTTGGTAGTCGGCGAAGCCGCGGAGCCAGTGGGGCATGGTGGTGGTTTGAACGAAGGCGCTGCTGATATAGGGGATGAACATGATGGCGTAGGTGAGGCCGCCGGCAGCTTCCGGATTCTTGGCGACCAAGCCGAGAGCGACTGCGATCCAGGAGATGGCGGTGACGAACAGGGCGATGACCGCGAGGGCCGCAAGCCAGCCGAGTGGGTCGGCCTGGGGGCGGTATCCGAGTGCGAGCGCCACCGTGACCGCGATCGCGATGGCCGCCAGATTGCGGACGACCCCCTCGACGACGTGGCCGGCGAGTACGGCCTGGCGAAACATCGGCAGCGTGCGGAAGCGGTCGATGCTGCCCCGGGTCATATCGGTGGAGACGGCGGTGGCGGTGATCGATGAGCCGAAACCCGTGCACAGCAACATGATTCCGGGCACCACATAGTCGAGATAGGGTCCGCCGACATCGATGGCCCCGCCGAAAACGTAGGTGAACAGCAGCATCACCAGAATCGGCATGAGCAGCGAAATGATCAAGGTGTCGCGACTGCGCAGGGTGTGCCGGACACAGCGGCGGAACATCACGACGGTGTCGGCGAAGACGTCGGTCACCGGGCGGCGGCCTCGATGATATCGGCGGCACGGGCGGCGGCGTCCTCGGTGCTCAGCGTCTTCGCGAATTCCGCTGCGCGGGAACGGCGTTCGGGCGTGAGCAAGGACGCGACGCCTTGTTCCAGCCGAGCCTCGGTGAGTTTGGTGAACGGCAGATGCGCACCAACCCCGAGGCGCTCGACCTGCCCGCCCCACATCGGCTGTTCGAACGATACCGAGCAGACCAATGTCGGCAATCCGGCACGCAGACTCTCGAATAACGTCCCGATACCGCCGTGATGCACCGCCGCGGCGCAATACGGGAAAACCAGATCGTGCGCGAATGGACCGACCACCTTCACATTCGGCCCCGCCTGCGCATCGGCGATATCCAGATCACTCCAGCCCGCACTCACCAACGCACGCACGCCCAAACGAGCAGACACCTCGTTGACCATGGCCAGCACCGCGGCCGTATCCCTAATGGGCATACTGCCGAATCCGAAGAATACCGGCGGCGCCCCCGTCTCGATCCACGACAGAATGCCAGCATGGTCGCCCGCCAGATCACCGACGGCCTCCCGGGCGGCGTGATCGAGCGTCAGAAATCCGGTGAACGGCCTGCGCTCATCCCATTGTTCGGGCAGTCCGGGCACCAATGCCGGATCGTAGATCTGCACTTCGGGCACCTGTGCACGCGCCAATACCGCAGCGGTACTCGCCCGCGACTTCGGCAGCCCGAGCGTCGTCCGTAGATCGTTGAGATAGCGCATGAACACCACCCGGCGCAGATTCTCCGCGAATGCCCAGGTCGCCCGATTGACGACCGCGGGCGGATGCCACCGCGGGGGCAACGCACCCGGAAACGGATATGCGCCGTTGCCGCGGCAGGGGAAGTAATGCAGGCTGACCAGCGGAACTCCCATTGCCTCCGCAACCGAACTGGCGCGATCCTCCGTCACAGTGGTCGCCACGATCAGCTCCGCACCCGTGCAGACGTCGATGACCTCCCGATTCATCTGCTCGGCATAATCGGCCATCTGCCGGGCGACCAATTGCATGAGCCGCAGGGTGTTACCCGCCGCCAGCGCCCGCTGTCCGGCGTCCGAACTGTAGAGCTGCTGCACATCCGGTCCGCATGCGACGGCGGCAAGCCCGGTGGCCGTGGCGAATTCGACCAGATTCGGCGGCGCACCGAGCAGCACATCATGGCCGCGACGGCACAGTTCAAGTCCCAGCGCCACGACGGGCTGGACGTCACCGCGGGTTCCGGTGAGCGGAATCGCTATTTTCACGGCGGCTCTTTCGGTATCGGGGCCCTGACGACGCCGACCGGATGATCCACAGAATTGCGGGCTCCGCACGGCGGCGATGTGTCAGTACAGTGCCATTGTGCACATAGCGATGTTCATGGACTACCACCCGGCCACCCTCGGTGGGATTCAGACAGCGGTCGCTTCGCTGTGCCGCGGACTCGAACGCGCAGGTCACCGCGTCACCCTGTTCGTCGCGCCGCAGCCGGGCGCCGACGAGCTCCCGAATGTGGTGCCACTGCACGCGGTCGGCGGTCTCGCGGTGAATGGATTCCCGGTTGTGCTGCCGACCAAGCACAATGCCGAACTCATCGACGCCGCCTTCGCCGGGCGCGGCCCGATCGACCTCGTGCACACTCACACCACCTACGGCGTCGCTATCACCGGTATGAAAGCCGCACGGCGACACCGGATTCCGCTCATCCACACCGCCCAGAGCCGCGACGACGCGTTCATCGAGAACACCTCGCCCGCACCGTATCCGGCGGCGCTCGCCCTGCGCGCGCTGCACAGCCGGTTCGTACCGCATGATCAGTACATGCCACACCGCGCCGAAAGCCGTGCGGCGCGTCATGCCTGGTGGACCATCGTCGGTCAGGCCCAGGCCGCGGATCGGGTCATCGCGCCGACCCAGCACTTCGCCGACCAGCTGCTCGCCCACGGGCTGACCCGGCCGCTGCGGGTGGTATCCAACGGTGTCGATGACGAGCTCATCGAAAACAGCGGCGGCACAATGATTGTCGAGCAGGCGGCCGACGCGCCGCTGCGGCTGATCTGGTGCGGGCGACTGTCCGTCGAGAAGCGACTGCTCGCCGCGATCGAGGCCGTGCGGTACCTCGACAACTGCACGCTCGATGTCTACGGGGATGGCGACCTGCGCGCCGAGGCAGCCGCCGCCATCGGCGAGTATCAACTCGCAGACCGAATCCGCTTGCACGGCAGAGCCACTCAGGCCGAATGCCTCGCCGCCATGTCCGAAGGCGACGCACTGCTGTTCCCCTCCAACGGTTTCGACACCCAGGGCATGGTCCTGCTGGAGGCGGTGGCGGTCGGTCTGCCGATCATCTACTGCGATCCCGATCTCGACGAATCGGTGCCGACCGGGGGCGGCCTTCGCACCGCCGATCCGTCGCCCGTCGCGATCGCCGACACCATCTCGAAGCTCGACGCCGATCGCACCGCGCTCACGGAAATGCGCCAGATCCTCGGCAAATACGGCGACTCGGTACGACAGTCACAGCACATCGGGACTGTACTCGAGATCTATCGGCAGGCTCGTGTGGAGGCCGCGCGCAGCCCGGAATTGGTCCTGCCGCAATCGCTTTCGGAGGTGCCGACCGCGCCCGGTCAGCTGCCGCTGGTCGGCCACAGCCTGCGGGCTCTGCGTGACGCTCCGGGGTTCGTCACCTCGCTGGCCGATCTCGGCCCGATCGTGCGCCTGCGGTTCGGCCAGAAGACCGGATATCTACTCACCACACCGGATCTCGTCCGCGAGGTCGGGCTCGGCGATGCCGAACTCAATCGGGATGATCTGCGCGAAGCAATCGAGGATGTCGCGGGCGGATCCGTCAATGTGCTGCGCGGCGCGGAACACAAACTGCGGCGGCGAATGATCTCGCCCGCGTTGCGGCAGAGCCGCCTCGCCGAATACACGCGCTCGGCGGCCGATATCGCCGAAACCTGGTCGGCGGGCCTGCCTTCGGGCGGACGCGTGAATCTCATGGACGAGGCGCACGGCCTGATCCTCGACACGGTCTCCTCGACGCTGTTCACCGCCGACTTCAGCGATGACGCACGCCGCGAGATCCGCGACAGCGTGCCCTGGCTGCTCAGTCAGGTCATCTTGCGCACCGCACTTCCCCCGCAGGTGCGTCGGCTGCGACTCATTTCGAACTGGCGCTGGCGCACGAAGGCTCGCAACCTGCGGACCGCCATCGGGGCCGTCATCGCCGAATACCGCCGCCGCGACGAGGATTTCAACGATGTGGTCTCGGCGCTCATCCGGCACACCGACAGCGAGACCGGCGCGACCCTGTCCGACGAGCACATCATCGATGAGGCGATCCTCATGCTGGCCGGTGGTGTCGGCTCGATGGCGTCACTGACCGGCTGGCTCTGGCACGAGGTCATGCGCCGCCCACAGATCGCCGAGCGACTGTATGCCGAACTCGATGCTGTCGTCGGCGCGGGCCCGGTGCGCGCCGATCATCTCGGTGCACTCCCGTATCTGAAACAGGTTGTGGCGGAGACACTTCGGTTCTGGGGGCCGTGGATCAGTGCGGGCACCGCCGACGGCGACATCACCATCGGCGGACTCACCGTTCCGGACGGCACGGCGATCATGTTCTCCCCCTATCTGGTTCAGCACAACAAGCGGTACTACGCCGATCCGGAATCCTTCGACCCAGACCGCTGGTCGCCCGACCGCGCCGCCGATATCGACAAGAAGGCCAACCTCTCATTCGGCGTGGGCCGTCGCCGCTGCCTCGGCGACCATTTCGCCATGATCGAAATCGGCCTCGCCGCCGCGGCGCTGCTGGTCCGCTGGCGCCCGACACCCGACCCGGACTATGTGGTACGCGCCTCCAATCGCGACTTCGTCCTGTCGCCCTCGGCGCTGCCGGTTACGCTGCATCCGCGGTGAACACTTGCTTTGAGTGCACTCCAAGTGACTAGCGTGGATCGCATGAGCAAAGTTTGGTTCATCACCGGAGTCTCACGAGGATTCGGCCGTGAATGGGCACTCGCCGCATTGGAGCGCGGCGATCACGTGGCCGGTACGGCGCGCGATACCAGCACACTCGACGATCTTGTCGCCAAATATCCTGACACCTTCCTGCCACTGCACTTGGACGTCACCGACCGGGACGGCGATTTCGCCGCGATACAGCAGGCGGTCGAGCGATTCGGACGGCTCGATATCGTGATCAACAATGCCGGCTACGGCCAGTTCGGCATGATCGAGGAACTCAGCGAGGACGAGTTCCGCGCGCAAGTGGAGACCAATGTCTTCGGCGCGCTGTGGGTCACCCAGGCGGCCCTGCCGATCCTGCGGGCCCAGGGTAGCGGCCACATCATCCAGGTATCGAGCATCGGTGGCATCGCCGCCTTCCAGAACCTCGGCGCGTACCACGCGTCGAAGTGGGCACTGGAAGGTTTCTCCCAGGCGCTGGCCCAGGAGGTCGCCCCCTTCGGCATCCACGTCACCCTGATCGAACCGGGCGGATTCGGCACCGACTGGGCCGGCCCCTCGTCGCGGCATGCCACCCCGCTCCCGGCCTACGATGCGGCCAGGGCGGCACGAGCCGCCCAGCGCGCGGCGGTGCGCCAGGGCGATCCGGCCGCCACTGGCACCGCCATCCTCGCGGTCGTCGACGCGCCCGAGCCGCCGCTGCGCATTTTCCTCGGCGCGGCCCCGCTGACCATCGCCACCGCGGAATACGAATCCCGCCTGGCACTCTGGCGCGAATGGCAGCCCATTTCCGCTGCCGCGCAGGGTGATTGAGCCGAACAGCACGAGTGCGGCGCCGCCGGGGAGAACGGGGATGATGGTGGACCCGTCCCCGGCGGCGCCGACCCACCCGTCCGGAGTTCCCGAACTGCCCTGGGCGGGTCAGTAGTTGGCGTTCAGATAGTTGGCGGCATGGGTCGTCCACAGGACATTCGTGCCGGGCATAGTGTGTCCGGAGTAGAGCACATGCTGGCCGTCCGGCCAGGGCGTCAGATAGCCGATGACACCGTTGACCGCGGTCGCGTAGCGATCGAGATCGGCCATCGGATCGTTCATCAGGAAACGCAGCAACTCGGCGAAGATCAGCGGGGCCACATTACCGATGCGGGCGCCCTCGACGAACGAGAACGGCGAGATGCCGACATCGATGACCCGCAGCGGCGAGTCGCCCGGTGCCGCGGTGATGATATCGCCGGGATTCGCGTATTCTTCGACATCGAGTGCGGGCCAGGCACCGTGTTCGCCGTGCAGGCCGTAAGTCGTTGCCGGACAGAGATTGCCGACCGACTGGCCGCGTTTGCGCAGCGGGTTGGCGATATTGACCGCGAAGGCGATTTCCAGGGGCGAGCCGTCGGTGTTCTTGTACTTACCCGACCGCACCCCCTCCAGGATCTTGCTCGCGCAGATACTTCCGAGCGAATAGCTCAACAGCCCGCAGACATTCGGCGAGTCCTGAATCGCCTTGACACCCGCGGCGGTGCCGAGCCGGATCGAGGTGTCCAGCGAAGGGCCCCACAGCTCTGGGCTCGGCCCGACCGAGGCGGGCCAATCCGGCTCGAAGGCGGTGAATCGGCCGGGATCGAGCAGTTTCGTGACATCGCGCAGCATGCCGGCGGGCGTCCCATCGGTATTCCGCGGTTCACCCGTGCCGCGGAGGGTGATGATGTCGATCATCACTGCAGAGTGCCCCGATGACCGCACCGGCACACGAGTAGCGGACTACCTCATTTCGTCCCGCCCTCGAGGCTCGCGAGCAGTACGCGGGCTATCCGGTCCAGATCGTGGCGGTCCTTCGCCGAGAGCACCGACAACATGCGGGTTTCGTTCTCGGTATGCGCGGTGACAACCTCATCGATCAGCGTGCGGCCGGTCTCGGTGAGCGCGACCCGGATGGCGCGGCGATCCTGCGCATCCGCGATGCGCCGGACCAGCCCCGCGGACTCCAGACGGTCGAGCCGTCCGGTCATCCCCGCGCGCGACAGCATCAGTGTGTCGGCGAGCACCGATGGGTTCAATTCGAACGGCGCCCCCGAACGACGCAGTGCGGCAAGCACATCGAACTCCCCACGCTGCAGCCCGTGCGCGATGAAGACCGCCTCGATATCTCGCTGCGCCACCGCAAGCAGCCGACCCATTCGTCCGATCACCCCCATCGCCGCCAACTCGAGGTCCGGTCGCTCCCGGCGCCACTGTTCGACGATCGCATCCACCGGATCCTGTTCCGCCTCCCCGAACCTTTTGCCGGTCGTGAGTGCCGCGACAGTGTCGTTGCGGGCCGGCGGTTGAGTGCCTGGCGGGGTTCTGGACGTACCCGGCGGGTTACCCATGTGCCTGCGAAATCAGTTGTCGCGACTCAGCCATGGACAGCATTCTATTCACCCAGATATAGTTCGGTAGTGAATTATCAATCACTGAATCATATGGAGTGACCATCGTGAGCACCACCGACCGCACCTTCGCCATCCGCCAGCCGCACGATGCCGAGACCATGGTGACCCCCTCGGTCACCATGCGCCTGCTCATCGACTCGAACGAGGCAGGCGGCGCGGTCAGCCACTTGGAGGTCGACATGGCTCGAGGCGCCGACGGCGCGGCACCGCATTACCACACCAAGTCGGACGAGCTGTTCTACGTCGCCGACGGCGAATTGCAGGTGCTGGCCGGAGACAAGATCGTCACCGTGGGAGCGGGCGGGTCGATCGTGGTACCGAAACTGATGCCGCACGCCTTCGGCGCCAGCCCGGACAGCTCCGCGCGGATCCTGATCGCCCTCATGCCAGCGGTGGAGCGCTTCGGCTACTTCCGCCTGCTCGACCGCCTGACCAAGGGCGCGGCCACCTTCGAAGAGTTGGCGGCAGCACAGGAGGAGTACGACAACTGGTTCGTCGAGTCGCCCGATTGGTGGGCCGAGCGCAACGCGAACCGGCGCGATTCGTGAAGCGACGCAGCGACAATTGATTTCGTACGTAGATGGGTAAGTCGTCGGATACTTCCCAGCGCACGCTCGCGAGCGCTCGCCGAACAACCCGGCCTCCCTAGAACCCTGAACCACACCGGGCACATCCGTACCACATGATGCACAGCCGCCAATCCTGGGCAATATCGACCATGCCGAACCATCGAGAAGTAGCTCAAAGATTGCTGAAGCCCATTCGGGCCCATCCTGAAATTCTTTCGGCGCAAGCGCATCCCGAGCCGAAATCGGGTTTGCCAGCCGCGGTCAAATCTCCCGATCCGAACCGTGCGAGACCCTTGCGCGATATGATCCAGTTCCCGCTCGTGGGTCCTGGCAAATCGCGAGCAGATCGGAGAGCTCACTATGACCGACGCAATCCACCTCCCCGGTACCGGGTCGACGGGCGACCGGGTACCCGCGTTGCAGGGACTGCTGGTGGCCGAGTCGGAACGAGATTTCACGGTCGAAGTGACCGAAGGAACCTGGACCTTCCACCGCGACGATGTGCTGCGGGTCATCGACTGGGCCGACGGTGCGACCGCCGAGCGCGACGGCCGTCCGGTACTGATGGATATCCGCCCCGGCGCCACCGCCGATTTCACCCGCCGCCTACGCATCGACCTCGTCGACCGGCCGATGACGCTGGCCGAGGAACCCTCCGCGGCATCGGGAGATGAAGCGCTACAACAACTCACCGCGTCCTGGGCCGACAGCCTGCAGCTGGCCCATTGCCCGGGCACCAGCGGAGCGACCTTCACCTACTGCCAAACCAAATCGCTCGCGACCAGCGACGACGGCATAAACTGCGACAGTCTCGACTGAACGGAACTGTGTATGGCGGCGCGCCGGACAGGTTCGGTCCTCATTGTCTCCGAATCCGATGATCTGCACGGCACCGCGATGGCGGCGACGTTGCGAGAACACCACGGACTCAGCCCGATTCAGCTCGACCTGCGCGACTTCCCGCGCGAATCCGGAAGCTTCCGGCTCGATCGGCGCGGCACCGCGCGATCGCTGTCCCATGTGCTCGGACTCGACGATGTCCGCTCGGTCTGGTGGCGCAGACCGCATCCCACCCAGGTTCCGGCCGGTGTGCGTGCCTCGGATGACGCCTACCGCCAAGCCGAATGCGACGGCTTCATCCAGGGCTTACTGTGGTCGATACCGGCGTACTGGGTCAACGATCCCGGTGCCGACCGCACCGCGAGCCGCAAGATCGTACAGTTGGAGACCGCGCGCCGAGCCGGTTTCGCGATCCCGGAAACGCTCATCACCAACGATCCGGACGAGGCGCGCAGTTTCGTCGAATCACGTTCGGGCTCGGTGGTTTACAAGCGAACCGGCACCGGACGTGCCGAATTCGCCGAGACCCGAATAATCACCAAGGCCGACTTCGGCCGCCTCGCGGGCATCCGCTCCGCGCCGACCACCTTCCAGGACTACGTCGAGGCGCAGTGCGATCTGCGGGTGGTGTGGATGGACGGCATCGAATGGGCGGTACGCATCGACTCGCAGTCCGGGGTCGGCCGGGTTGATTCCCGGCTGGACACCACCGTCGACTTCGCACCGGAGCATCTGCCCGCGTCGGTCAGCAAATCGCTGGCCACGTTGATGGGCGCACTCGGCCTGAGCTTCGGCGTGCTGGATCTACGCCTCGGCCTCGACGGCGAATACTACTTCCTCGAGGTCAACCCGCAGGGCCAGTTCGCGTATCTGGAGATCAAGACGGGCCTGCCGATGTTCCGCAGCCTCGCGAACCTCCTGGTCAACGGCGACGGTGCGGTGCCGGGCTACTAGCGCGCTCGATCCCGCTCGGTGTCGGCGAAAGCCATTCGCCGACACCGGGATTCAGCCGCGCCAATCCCTTTGGGTGAACGCTACTGGCTCTTGCGGCGGTTCGCACCGCCGCGGCTGCGGAGCTGCACATGCGACTCCACCAGCACGTTGTGGATGAAGCCGTAGGAGCGGCCGGTGGACCGGGCCAGCGATCGGATGCTGGCACCCGCCTCGTACTGCTTCTTCAGCTGGGTTTGCAAACGGTCTCGTGATTTCCCCGTGACGCGTGTGCCCTTACCCAGTGTGGCCTTGACTTGTGTGGGCCTGTCGCTCATGGCTTCCTCCGAGTCGCCGAGCCGCGTCTTTCCAGGCTAGACACTCGGGAAGCTGTGATCAACGGGTGTTTGTGATAAATATCACCAATGATCCGATCCCGGAAGGTGAAACCCCATCGCGCGCAACGAAACTCCGGCCGGCTGGCCCGGATCAGGCCAGCTGAATCAGTTCCAAATATTCCGCCGACCAGTGGTCTTCCTGGCCGTCCGGCAGCAGGATCACCCGTTCCGGGGACAGCGCCTCGGCCGCGCCCGGGTCGTGGGTGACCAGGACGACCGCGCCCGCATAGGTGCGCAGCGCGTCGAGGACCTGTTCGCGCGAGATCGGGTCCAGGTTATTGGTCGGTTCGTCCAGCAGCAGCACATTGGCCGCCGAGGAGACCAGCCCGGCCAGGGCGAGGCGGGTCTTCTCGCCGCCGGAGAGCGTGCCCGCGGGCTGCTCCAGCTGCGGTCCGGAGAACATGAACGCACCGAGCAGACCGCGCAGCTCCTGCTCTCCCGCATCGGGTGCGGCGTGGCGGATGTTCTCCCACACCGTGGCCTGATCGTCGAGAGTGTCGTGCTCCTGGGCGAAATAGCCGATCTTGAGCCCGTGACCGGGCACGAGACCGCCCGCCGTCGGCGTCTCCACCCCGGCGAGCAGACGCAGCAGGGTGGTCTTGCCCGCGCCGTTGAGGCCGAGTACGACCACGCGGCTGCCGCGGTCGATGGCCAGATCGACACCGGTGAAGATTTCCAGCGAGCCGTAGACCTTGGTCAGGTTCTCAGCCATCAGCGGCGTCTTACCGCAGGCGGCGGGTTCGGGGAATTTGATCCGCGCGACCTTGTCGGCCACCCGCACCTCGTCGAGTTCGGCCATCAAGCGGTCCGCGCGCTTGGCCATGTTCTGTGCCGCAGTGGCTTTCGTGGCCTTGGCGCCGAGTTTGGCGGCTTGGGCGCGCAGCGCGCTGGCCTTCTTCTCGGCATTGGCGCGTTCGCGGCGGCGACGCTGTTCATCGGTGGCCCGCGCGTCCAGGTATTTCTGCCAGCCCATGTTGTAGACGTCGGCCTCACCGCGTACCGCGTCCAGGAACCAGACCTTGTTCACCACATCGCCGAGCAGTTCGACATCGTGGCTGATCACGATCAGACCGCCGTCGTGGTTCTGCAGGAAGCCGCGCAACCAGGTAATGGAGTCGGCGTCGAGGTGGTTGGTCGGTTCGTCGAGCAGCAGGATGGTGTCCGAGCGTCCGCCGCTGCCGTCGGAGGCGGCGAACAGGATGCGCGCCAACTCGATTCGGCGGCGCTGACCACCGGACAGCGTGCGCAGCGCCTGGCCGAGTACCCGATCGGGCAGGCCGAGGCTATTGCAGATGCGCGCCGCTTCGCTCTCGGCCACATAGCCGCCGAGCGCCGAGAAACGCTCCTCCAGCCGACCGTATTTGCGCACCGCCTTCTCGCGTTCGGCATCATCGGCCACCTCGGCCATCAGCGCCTGCTGCTTCTCCATATCGCGCAGCAGGGTGTCCAGGCCGCGGGCGGAGAGCACCCGATCGCGGGCGAGCACGTCCAGATCGCCCTCGCGGGGATCCTGCGGGAGATAGCCGATCTCGGTGGAACGCAAAATCTTGCCGGCGTAGGGCTCGCCCTCCCCCGCCAGAATGCGCAGCGTGGTGGTCTTGCCCGCGCCATTGCGTCCGACCAGTCCGATCCGGTCGCCGGCCTGCACCCGCAGTGCGGGCCCCGGGGCCGACAGCAGGGTGCGGACGCCGGCCCGGACCTCCAGGTCCGTCGCGGTGATCACAGGCTTCTCCTACGGGTACGTGGTGCTGATCGGTTGCTGCTCGATTGTGCGACGCGAAGGCGCACAAGAACCACCGATTTTACCTGGCTTCGGAGGTGCTTCCGACACCCCACGATCCAGGTGTGACCGCGCTAACTCCGCGATCGACGCTAGGCAGCTACGCCGGCCAGGCTCGACCTGATGCTGTTGGCATTCGCGACGCGCTGACCGCGGGCCTCACCGGAGCTTCGTTCGTAGTACTGATCGAACGCCGCCGCCGCGTCACCAGCCGAGGTCGCCGATCTCAGACGAGAGTACGCACCCCGCTCGCTGCCCTCCAGCTCGTGCATCATGAAATCGACTTGAAGAGTCCAGTCGGTGACGGAGCGGCGTTGGGGGTCGTTCGCGGCAAATGCCTCGAGATTCGTTCGTCGGCCACCTTCCCATTGGCAGAGGCCGATGGCTCCTTCGGCGGGGTTGTAGGCACCGGTATCGAAACCGGATTCGACCTGCATGTTGCCCAAGATGCCCGCTGCTTGTTCTGGTGTGAAGCCCTTGCGGAGGAGGTACTGGTAGATCTCGCTGGCCGTCGCTTTCCTACCCCCGCTGATGGGTTGGGCATTCGCGAAATTGCCGAGACCCGTTGGTCCGGTATTGGCGCGGCGGTTTCCACCGCTGCCGGCATAAGTAGGAAAGCTGTTGCCGCTACCGATCGAATTCGGGGCGCTTCCGCTCTCGGACGACTCCGGGTCGGTGATCTTTCCGGCGTGTTCATCCAATGCGTCGTACGCGTCCGAGACCACCTTCGCCGCTTTCCCGACCTTCTCATCGATCTTGTCGATGGCGGTGATCTGCAACTCGATGCTGCGCGGCAGCGGCACATCGGTCAGATTCGGCACACCGGAAATAATGTCCTTGACGTCGCCCACCAGTTTCTCGACCTCTTTGGTCACGGTGTTGGATACGTCGGCCGATTTCTCCGCGATCTCGGCGATACTTTTGTCCAGCGAGTTCAGATCGTCTTTATATTTGGTGTCGTCGCTCTGTTTGGCATGGTATTTCGTGACGAGATCGCCATCCTTCAGCTGCGACTCCCCAAGGCCCTTCAGCCCGTCGACCGTAATCGACTTCGCCGAACCATCGCCCACCGGCTTCACCAACTTCGCCAGCACCGCCTCTATGTGGCTGATGAAGGCGTTCAGGATAGGTGCGTCCGGGCGCGACGGCAGCGATATGTCGACAGCCGACAGCGGCGATGTGTCGGCAGCCATAGCCTCACCTTCCGTCGATACCTCGACGGCAGCTTAATCGCAGCTAGGCGCCATGCTCTAACATCGGGTCCCCGCCTCTGGGAACAGCCGCCCCGGGGCGACATCGCGCAAACCCGACCGGGTCCGCTCGGCGAATTCCAACAGCGGTAGCGTGCCATCACATGACGACCGATCTGTTGGGCAAGAGCGCACTGGTTTCCGGAGCCAGCCGGGGCATCGGCAAGGCCGTTGCGGCGGAGCTGCTGCGCCGGGGCGCCAATGTGCTGATCACCGCCCGCAAACCGGAACCACTCGAGGAGGCCGCCGCCGAGCTGCGGGCGCTCGGCCATCGGGGCGAAGTCAGCGCGCTGGCGGGCAATTCGGGTGATCCGGACAGCCGGGCGGCCGCGGTGGGTCGGGTGGTCTCGGAATTCGGCTCGCTGGACATCCTGGTCAACAACACCGGTATCAATCCGGTCTACGGCTCGCTCATGGATGCCGATCTGGAGGCGGTACGCAAGATCTTCGACATCAATGTCGTCGCCGCACTCGGCTATGTGCAGGAGGCCTACAAGGCGTGGATGCGCGAGCACGGCGGTGCGGTGGTGAATGTGGCCAGTGTCGCCGGGCTGCGCTCGACCGGCGTGATCGCGGCGTACGGCGCGTCCAAGGCCGCGCTGATCCGGCTCACCGACGAACTGGCCTGGCAACTGGGCCCGAATATCCGGGTGAACGCGGTGGCACCGGGGGTGATCAAGACGAAGTTCGCCGACGCGCTGTACTCGGCGGGTGAGGAGCGGGCCGCGAGCGTGTACCCGATGAAGCGACTCGGCGCACCGGAGGATGTGGCGCAGCTGATCGGATTCCTCGTCTCGGATGAGGCCAAATGGATCACCGGTGAGACGGTCCGGGTCGACGGCGGACTGCTGTCGACCGGCGGAATCTGAAACACCCCAACCGAACTGATGGCCGTGCGGCGAATACCGCACGGCCATCGGCCTTTCTACACCCTGGCGGGCTGGCGCAGATTGTTCGGATCGCGTCGCGACGGCGCGGACGGTCCTTCGTCGAACCCGAAACGCTCGTGCAGCTTTTCGAGTGGGCCGGGTGCCCACCAGTTCCAGTCGCCGAGCAGTTTCATCACCGCGGGCAGCAGGAAGCCGCGGATCAGGGTCGCATCGACCAGCACCGCCAGCGGCAGGCCGATGCCGAAGGACTTCATGAAGGTGATGTCCGAGGCCAGGAATCCCAAGAACACCAAGGAGATCAGGACCGCGGCGGCGGTGACGATCCGGCCGATCTTCTCCAGGCCATGGGCGACGGCAGATTCGTTCTTACCGGTGCCCTCGTACTCTTCGAGGATCCGGGACAGTAGGAATACCTGATAGTCCATGGCCAGACCGAACGCGACACCGAAGAGCATGACCGGCACGGTCGGCGGCAGATCCCCGGTCACGGTGAAATCGAGCAGGCCGGACAGGTGCCCATCCTGGAAGATCCAGACCAGCGCGCCGAAGGTCGCGGTGAGGCTCAGGGCGCTCAGCACGATCGCGACCAGCGGCAGTACCACGCTGCCGGTCAGCAGGAACAGCACGACCAGCATGATGATCACGACGTAGGCCAGTGCCACCGGCAGCGCAGAGGTCACCGCATCGAGGGAATCAGCGCTCGCGGCCGCGATACCGCCGACCAACCGCTGCGAGGGTGCGGGCACCGCGCGCAACTCCTTGGCCACCTGTTCCAGCAGCGCCGGATCGCTGGTATCCGGGGTCACCGAAAGGTATGCGGCATCCTTGGTTTCGAAGCGTGCATGCTGTGCCATGGCCGGGGCGAGCTGCCCGCCGTGGGCGTAGCTGCCGGTGGCGGTGTCGACGCGACGGACATTGTCGACTTCGGAGAGTTTCCTGGCGTAGGCGTCCAATCCGGATTTGCCGTCGGGCAGTACGACGAACAGGCCGTTGGTGTGGGTCGCGGCGAACTCACGCTGGATGGTCTCGGTGATCTGCCGGTTGTTCATGGACTCCGGCAGTGCCCGTTCGTCCGGGAGGCCGAGTTTCACACCGAGGAACGGCGTCCCGAGCAGCAGCAGGAAGGCCGTGACCGCCAGACCGATGGGCATCGGCTTGCGCATGACGAATACCGCGAGTCGATGCCAGAACCCCTCACCGGGCACGGGACGTTGCGGACGGAAGAACCAGCCGAGTTGGCCGCGATCGATGCGGCTGCCGAGCAGCAGCAAAATCGCGGGCAGCACCGTCAGCGATACCGTCGCGGCGATAGCTGCGACCACCAGACCGGCGTACCCCATGGAACGCACTGCGAGCAGCGGGAAAAACAGCAGACCCGACAGCGCCACCGCGACGGTGATCGCCGAGAAGGCCACGGTGCGACCGGCCGAACGCATGGTCGTGGCGACGGCCCGGCTGGTCACGGCGCCCGCAGCCAGTTCGTCGCGGTAGCGGCTGATGATCAGCAGGCTGTAGTCGATCGCGAGGCCGAGGCCGAGCAGGGTCGCGACATTGGTCGCGGTCGCGGCGAGATCGGTAACCAGGGTGATCAGCCACAGCGCGCCCATGGTGATCATCACGGTCAACGCCGCGACGACCAGCGGCAGGCTGGCCGCCACCAAACCGCCGAAGACGAACAGCAGGGCGATCAGGGTGATCGGGAAGGCGATGGATTCGCCGAGAGCAACGTCCTTCTCGCTCTGCTGCACCGTCTCGTGCAACAACATCGCGTAACCGCCGACGCGCACCTGCACCGGCCCGTGCGTGCCGCCATAGCGATCCGCCAGGCCGCCGACCTTTTTGTCGACCTCACCCTCCTCGCCGAGAATGCTCGCGACGATCAGCCCCGACTTGCCGTCGGCACTGCGCAGAGCGGGCGACTTGTCCATCCAGTACGACATGACACCAGCGACACCCGGCTCATTCTTCAGCTTCAACGCCAATTTCACTGCGGCCGTTGCTGATTCGAGATCGTCGACCGAGGTGTCGCTGTGCACCAGCAGCACGAAGTTCGGCGGCGCCTGACCGAAGGTATCGCGCAAAATCTCGGTGGCCCGGCTGGCTTCGCCGCCGGGATCGCTGTAGCCGCCGCCCTGCACCTTGTCGAACAACGTCGAGCTGAGCATCCCCATGAGCAGCGCCAGGCCGACAAAGATGCCGAGAATCCATTTGCTTCGCTGCTTGGTCAGTTCGAACACCGCCACACCCTCATCACTCGTTAACCGCGCCGCGATCGCTGTCCGACGAATCCGCGACCTGCCCGGCTTGCACCTGCCTGGCCACCACCCGCATCGGCAGATACTTCGGGTGCACCAGGGCGCCGATCACCGTATCGTGCACCTCGATACCGGGCATCGGGCGCAGGCGCCAGCGCGCCCGCCGATCGTAGCAACTTGCACGGCAACCCCGGTGGGCGAGAACACATTTCCCGGATACTGCCGAGTGCCCATACCGAACGGCAGCTACGCGCCCTTCGGTCGGGACTCCATTGCCGCAGGCAGCCAGCGATCCGGGTCGAATTCATCCGGATTCGGGAAGATCGCCGGATCCCGATGTACCGCAACGGGGCAGGAGGTCGCCACGGCAGGGCTACTGACGAAGACGAACCGGCCGACGCCGGCCTCCCGCGCCGCCTGCATAGCCGCCGAATGCCCTCGACATTCACCTCCCAGAACTGCGTTGGACGGTGAACACGTCACCGGCCGCGGTGGGGACCCGCTGCGCCGAGCGGCCGCAGAACCACCGCCGAGTCATCCGGCCAGGGCGGATCGCCGAAGCGAGGCCAGCGGCGCACGGTGCCGTCGGGGCAGGTCTCGTCGATCTTGTTGCGGGCATCGGCGGCCGGGTTGCGGTGATAGGCGGCGCCACCTGGGCACGGGTAGCGACTCGGAACTGCGCGGAGATCACCGCGAACAGATAGTGGCCGCGGGCAGGCATACGGGAATTCTGTTCCATTGGATCGGGGAATAGGGAGTTCCGAAATCACCACTGATATCGGCATTCGGATCCGGATCGCTCGACTCTGGGCATTCCGTCCCACAACTGCGAACATACGACGCACGGACATTTGTGACCAGCCGATGACAACACGGCGCTACTGGCAAGTCATATCGTCGCTGGAAAAGCGAGATCTGAAATGATCGCATTATGAATAGTGTCACCGTCGATATCCGTGAACTATCACAGGGCAACGCCGACCCGAAGGCCCGACAGTAAGCTCCGCACAACCGACGAACCACGCCGATAACGAAGGGGTCCGCCCTGCACACCACCGAACTTGCTGTGCCACAACGACATCCACGATCCACACGGGAAATGCGATGACCGCGGATCTCATCGTCTGCGGACTCGGACCCGCCGGTCGCGCACTCGCGCACCGCTGTCTCGCACACGGAATGTCGGTCACCGCAATCGATCCGGTGCCGGATCGGCGCTGGTCGGCGACGTACGCGGGGTGGTACGA
This sequence comes from Nocardia sp. NPDC049707, assembly GCF_040674855.1. Lineage (NCBI taxonomy): Bacteria > Bacillati > Actinomycetota > Actinomycetes > Mycobacteriales > Nocardiaceae > Nocardia > Nocardia sp. NPDC049707. The sequence goes on from NZ_JBFANN010000002.1 coordinate 386,058, forward strand.
CGAGTTGCCGCACTGGCTGGCCCCCTCGGTCATCGCCACCACCGTGGCGCATCCGATGGCCTGGGGTACGACGCCGCATCGCCTCGACCGCACCTACGTCGTCTTCGATTCCGCGGCATTGCGGGATTCGCTGAATCTCGATGGCGCGCAAATAGTTGCCGACCACGTTATCGAAATTCGATACAATACAGTGACTTTGGCCTCGGGAACAGAATTCAGCGCCGAGCGTGTTATCGACGCACGAGGAATTGCCCGCTCCCCCATGCTCGCCGAGCAAACCGCGTACGGCGTGGTCGTGCGACGCGGCGCCGATATCGCACCCCTGTTCATGGACTGGCGCACAGACAACGGCACGGAACCCGATGCACCACGGTCGTTTCTGTACGCGGTGCCGCTGAGCGCGGAGACGATGCTGCTGGAGGAGACCTGCCTGGCCGGACGTCCCGCTCTGGAGACCACGGTGCTACGTGACCGCCTGCACCACCGATTGCGGTCGCGCGGAATCGAACTCACGGGAAGTGAACCGGTCGAACGCGTACGGTTCCCGGTGCAGGGCGGACGACCGGGACCGCGACGGTTCGGCGCGGCGGGCGCGTTCACCCATCCCGCAACGGGTTACAGCGTCACCGCTTCGCTCGCCGCCGCCGACACCGTCGCCCTCGGTTCGTCGGCGTGGCCCGCCCGGGCGCGAGCGGTACATGCGTTGCGGTCGGCGGGACTGCGTGCGTTGCTCGCGCTGCCGCCTGCCGACCTTCCCATCTTCTTCGATGCCTTCTTCACCCTGCCGCCGCGACTGCAACGGGCCTATCTGTCGGGTCGCACCGATCTCGGCGGTACTGCCGCCGCCATGCGCACCCTCTTCGCTGCCCTGCCGGCACGGCTGCGTCGGCGCGTCGCGACCGCGACACTCGGGATTCCGATTCGCTCGCCTATCCGAAACGGTTCGTCCATGATGGAGTGATGGCACGAGCTATCTGGAAGGGCTCGATTGCGTTCGGGCTGGTAAACGTCCCTGTCAAGGTGTACACCGCCACCGAGGATCACGACATTCGGTTCCACCAGGTGCATGCCAAGGACGGTGGCCGGATCAAGTACGACCGCGTCTGCACGGTCTGCGGCAAGTCCGTGCAATACGCCGATATCGATAAGGCCTACGAATCCCCCGAGGGGGACAAGGTCATCCTGACCGACGAGGACTTCTCGAAGCTGCCCGCCGCCGAGAAGCACGAGATTCCGGTGCTGCAGTTCGTCCCCAACGACCAGATCGACCCGATCCTGTTCGAGAAAAGCTACTATCTCGAACCCGACTCGAATACCCCCAAGGCCTACGTGCTGTTGGCGACCACGCTGGAGCGCATCGATCGGACCGCGCTCGTACATTTCACACTCCGGCAGAAAACCAGACTCTCGGCGCTGCGGGTGCGCGACGGTGTGCTTGTGCTGCAGACACTGTTGTGGCCCGATGAGGTCCGTTCCGTCGACTTCGAATCCCTGGACGGTGTCGCCGAGCCGAAGCCGCAGGAGATCAAGATGGCCGAGACGCTGGTCGAGACCATGTCCGACGATTTCGATCCGGACCAATACACCGACGAGTACCAGATCGAGCTGATAAAGGTGCTCGACGAGGCCATCGCCAGCGGCACCGGGAAGATCGTCGCTCAGCCCGAGGAGGCGCCCGCCGCGATGGATGCCGAGGTCGTCGACCTGGTGGCCGCACTGCAACGAAGTCTGGAGGCCAGTGGGCGGCGGGCCGCGGAGAGTTCCGGCAAGAAAGCCGCCGAGCCCAAAGCCAAGGCGGCACCGGCGAAGAAGGCAGCGGCCAAGAAGACCGCCGCCAAGCCCGCCAAGAAGACCGCGAAGAAGGCAACCGCCCGCAGGGGCGCCTAACCGACTACCTGCTACCAGGTACTTCGACAGCACTACCAATCGGACAGTCCGGATAACGGGTGCTGGCTCGCCGTCGACTCCGATCGGATGGTCGGGTTCGAATTGGATGCCGAGGACGAGGCTCTGCCCGCGGTACCGCCGGGCACCAAGCGGGCGCTGATCCGCCGCGGCCGACTGGCCGGTGCGCAGCGGTGCGCCCGCTAGGTGCCCGGATCAGACCATGCCGTGCGGGAGCTGGTCGGCGGCGGGCACCGGTTGTACGACATCCCAGTGCTCGGTGATCACACCGTCGACCAGCCGCCAGATATCCACCACCGCCACGCCGCGGGCATCGTCGGGCGCGATCATATGGTAGTGCACGACGGCGTATTCGGCATCGGTGATGACCCGTTTGATCTCCAGTCGGGCGGCGGCCACCGGTGCGTTCGCGGTGAACTCGATGAACGCGTCGCGGCCCGACGGATTGCCCGGACTATGCCAATAAGGATCTCGTACTGCACGGCCTCGCCGAGTTCGGTAAGGGCAATATCGAGGTGCTGCGAAACCTGTTGCACGAGAACTTCATCGAGCCCGAAAGGTGCTGCGCCGCTGATCCCTCGGCGAGGCCGCGCTCTCGACGCCGATCGCGTCGAGAGCGCACTCGGTTTTCCGTCAGCTCGCGTTGGCCGTGCACTGCGAGTCGACGATGCGCGGTTCGCGCGGCGCCGAGCTGCCGAAGTTCAGCAGTGGCGGCGGTGCGGTCGGCCCGGCATTGGCGATCGCCGCCTGCTCGGCCTCGGCCCGTGTCGGCGCCCAGGCCCAGCCCAGGTGATCATCGCCATTACGTGCCACGGCCGCACAGGAATTGGCGAACTGCACGACGACATGGCAGCTGGACAGACCGCACTGTTGCACCGCGGCGCGGTCCGAATCCGCCCAGTTCGAGTGGTTGTAAGCCCATCCGAGCGTCGCGTCGCCACGCGACGAGACCGAAATCGCCAGCGAGCCGTAGAGGCCCTCGTCCGCCTGCGCGGCGCCGGCCCCGGCGGCGACGAACGCACCCGCGGACGCGGCCGCCAGACCCATGGCAGCCTTGGACGATAGTGACATGTATTGCGCTCCCCAGTTCCGAAATGGCTCGGATCGAAATCCTGACCGTTCCGATCCGAATTGTCGAAGTCTTTGTATCACCAGAGCTGGGCGCCGTCTTCAGCGATCCCCGATACTCCCGTCTGCCGCCGCACTGACGTAGTGACCCCTTTTGCCGCCAAAACCCTGCTCTTTGAGTGCCTTTCGCATTCTCACACGACGTCCGCGGTGAATACCGTTGGGGGGTCGGCTGTGCAGGCGAGAGGGAGGTGACCTCGATGCTGGTTGTCAACGAACGGGCGACGCAACCATCCGGAGAGTCCGTGGTCGAGTGGTTGCGGACTTGGAACGGCCAATACGTCATTGTGGGCCTTGCGGTTTCGGGATATCCGATATCGGACGACATCTCCGGTGGCTCGCCACGGCAGCTGGACGTGATGGTCATTACTCCGCGCGCTGTGGTCGTGATCGAAGTGTTGGAGATCGCTGCCGAGATGACCGGCGGGGTGCACTCGGTGCGGGCCGACGGGCGCTGGCAGCTTTCCGGATTCGATGGGGAGACGGTTCCCAGCCACGACAGTGATCCCTTCGGCCAGGTGACGAACGACGCGTATCTGCTGAGCAAGATGGTGCGCAGGCAGCACCCGGACGCCCTCATCGACCGGGTCATCGTGGTCGTGCCGCCCCGAGACGCGACCATCACACTGGATACCGAATCGCGGATGCCCAGCGGTGCCGTCGTTGTCGACTCGTCGGCGCAGTTGCGAGCCTGGTTCCTTCGAACGGCGAACCGAAAGCTGATCTGGACCGCGGAACAGGCATACGAACTGCTCGGTGAGCTCGGCCTATCGCATGCGGTCACGGTCGAAGAGCTTGTGGCCGAGGGATTTCCGTCGCAATCCGGACGACCCGAGGGGCCCGCGTCGAAAGTGCTGGTGCAAGCTCATGCGTCGGCCGCGGTCGGTGCCGTCGAACTTCCCGACGACGCTCGCATATCGTCGGAGATGTCACCTTCCGGGACTCCATATCCGCCGTGGCTCCCGCCCGATATCGACGCGGAGCCGTCGGAAAACGTGGCACTATCGCCGCTCGAGGTCGGTACCGATGTGGAGCCGCACGCCCAGCTATCCGCTCCGCCAGAGCCGGTGGACCATCCGGATGCGATGCGGGAGCCGTCGGCTCCGCAGTTGTCGGCGGCATTCACGGACCGGTGGTCGTCGTGGATCGAGTCCGATGGGTTGTCGGATGTACCTCCGTCCCGCCGTGACCTCGACCGTCGAGGTCGTCCGCACCGAGAGCCACGCCTGCGGAACTGGCTGCCGACCCCACCGAAGTTTGTGGCAACGGCGGCACCACACCTGTCGAAGGCGAAGCTCCAGCCTTCGACGCCGGTTGGGCCGGAACCTCGATCGGAGGAAGGGCCGCGGTCTCGGACCGCGACCGGGTCGGGGTCGCTGTCAGACATTGATGCGCAATCATTGTCGACAGCACCGGTCCAGCCTTCGTCGATGGTTGGGGCCCAGTCGGTATCGGAGCCAGAGCCGCCGCATTCGTCGGCGGTTGAGTGGGAACCTCCGACGGAGACCGAGCCGCGACCGGTGCGATCGTTGCGGTCGGGCAGCGCGCCCGCCGCACCGCCTCCGCATCGGGCTTCGACTCCCCGGCTGGCGTCCGTGGTGCGGACCTGTGTTGCCACCGTGATCGCCAAGGGGTCGAAGCTCATCGCGGGCCTGCCGCAACTGCTCGCGACGGCGGTGGTGATCGCGGTGATAGTCGCCACGATCTGGTTACTTGTCTCCGAGGGTATGCGCGCGAAACCCACTGTGGTCGAGACCCGCCCGGAATCGAGCAGCGAGCAGGCTGTGCTGCCGGAACTGCCGGCCGCACCCCAGGCACCCACGACGCAGTGCTTCCCATTCCAGCAACAATGCGTGCGCCACGAGGCGCCGACTTCCATACCGGAGGTGAAATGACTCCGAAGCGATTGTGTCGCAGCATGATCGCTGTAGCTGAGGGCAGTCTG